>JABWBD010000197.1 GCA_013360685.1 Pirellulales bacterium | reverse complement strand
TGCTGACCGTCGGCAATCACGAGGTCGTCTGGGAGACGGTGGTCGACGTGGTCGACGATTACTTCCGCATCGCCGACGAGGAACCGGTCCGTCTCATCGGCAACCTGCTGACCGAAGGGCGGCTTGAAACCTTGCCCGAGACCGGCGCTACGGTTTTCGAACCCTGGCGGCGCGATTCGGCATCCGGATACGAGCGGTTGGAGAGCACGCTCCAATCGATTCGGCGCTATGCGGTTGTTCGCGTGATGCCAGCGGGACAGGGGTTCCGCGTGGAGGTCAACGTGTTCAAGGAACTCGAAGACGTCGCTCAGCCGGACCAGACCACGGCCGGGGACGCTACGTTCCGTTACGACACGTCGCTCACGCGCATCGTGAACCCGGTCGGCGAGCAGGAGATCCATGAAGGCTGGATTCCCAAGGGCCGCGATCTTGCGCTGGAACAGGAACTCATCGGGCAGTTGCTTGCAAGATTCGGAAGAGTGGCGGTCCGGTGAGCTTTGGCGAACTGGTTCGCAGACAGGTGCTAATGGAATCCACGCGCGGGGTTTCTACGACCCCGTGGCGATTCCCGGCGGACCCGCCAGCGGCGCAGGCACCGCCACTACCGGGGCGGCGGGCGCTCGTTGGGCCGCGGGATGTTTTACCGTGGGGAGCTTGATCGTGAACGCGGTCCCCTTGCCGACGGTGCTGTCCACGCGGATCCTGCCGCGATGCGAGTCGACGATGTCCCGGCACGTTGACAGGCCCAGCCCCGTGCCTCCCTTTCCGCTGGCATCGGGACCGGCCTTGGTCGTGTAGTAGGGCTCGAAGATCCGCGGCAGCTTGTCGGCAGGGATGCCGCAGCCGAAGTCTCGGACCACCAGGTCGATCATCTCTTCCTCGCGGTCGTAGAGGAGCTTGAGGATCAGCCGCCCGCCGCCGGGCATGGCCTGCCGCGCGTTGATGAGCAGGTTGAGCAGGACCTGCTGGACCTGGTTGCCGTTGACGAAGGCTTCCGGAATCGGTTGGAACTGCTTGTCCACCGCGATGCGATACTTGTTCATCTCGCGTTCCAGCAGCAGCAGCGTGTCTTCGACCAACTGCGTGAGGTTCAACGGCTCCTGCGACCCGGCACGGTTGCGGGCCATTCCAAGCACACTGTTGGTGATGCGCGCGGCACGGTTGCCCGCCGCGAGGATCTTTTCGAAAGACTTCTCTCGCGTGGCATTGTCCTTGTGACGCAGCCCCATCTTGGCATAGTTGATGATGGTCATCAACACATTGTTGAATTCGTGGGTGGTGGTGCTGACCAGTTCGCCCAGCGCCGACATCTTTTGGGCCTGGGCGAGTTGTTGCTTGAGAAAGGCGATCTCTTCATGAGGACTCCGATTCCCCTCGGTACCACCCATCACGGCTGCTTGCTCCCTCAATGCTTGGCTGGAGTCCGCGACCGTCAGAGTTCCGCGCCGGACACCAGCTTTGCTTTCTTACCGCTTTACTGTTTTTCTAGCTGCCTTGCCGCAAGACCGCGGCTTAACCTCAAGCGGCAGAACAAGTTAGTCCCACAGCACCGTATCGTCGAAGCCGCCTCGGCAACTGAAACCCAAGCCGCTATAATCCGGCCGCGGATCGTCTTGCATGGATGTTGGCGAAATGGAGAAGCTAGGATGCATACCGTCGGTTTATTGGAACAGGCACTCAACGTGGCCTCGCAGCTCGGCTATCAAGTCCGCCAGGAGTGGCTTGGCGGGAGTGGGGGCGGGGGGTGTGAAATCAAGGGTCGGCGCTATCTGTTTCTCGATCTGGCGCTGTCGCCCGCCGACCAGCTCGAACAGGTCCTTGATACCCTTTACCGGCACTCGGAAGCAGCATCCCTGGCAATGCCGCGGGAGCTGCGAGCGATCGTCCAAGAAAAGAAAGCCGCTTGACGGCAATTCCGCGGCGGTCTTTCGGGCCCGGCAAGAGGGACGGCCTGGGAAGGCCGTTCTACAAAACGAGGTTGGCCACCCGGTACAAGCCTTGGGTCTCGATGTACTTCTCCACCGCACGGGGCGTCCAGTAACGGATGCTCCCGCCTGCGGCCACGCGGCGCCGGATCTCCGTGCTGCTGATGCCGATCTCGGGCATTTCCACCTGATGGGAACGAAAGATCTCAATCCGATCCGGAGTGGTCACGGTCGCGAGCATATCGAAGTCGAGTTCGGAGATTCCCGGACGTCGGACCACCACAGGAATCGCCAAGCGGCATATCTCGCCGGCTTCGCGCCAGTTGGGCAGATCGTGGAGCATGTCGGCGCCCATGAGGAAAAAGAGTCCCGCGCCGGGATCGGCCTCGCGAAAGTGCCGCAATGTGTCGACGGTGTAGCTTACCCCGCCACGGTCCGCCTCCAGTCGGCTTACCTCAAAGGCCTCGTGTCCACCGGTGGCCAAGCGGAGCATCTCGATCCGCGGGTCGATCGGTGTCTGCCGCTGCCCCAGCTTGTGAGGAGGGACTGCGGCGGGCAGGAAGAGGACACGATCCAACCGGCACTGCTCCCGCGCGGATTCCGCCAGCATGAGGTGGCCGAAGTGCACCGGGTCGAAAGAGCCTCCGAATAATCCCAAACGCATCGATCGCCTCTTGCCTTGCATAGGCCGCGGACAGGTAGGATATTGCAGTCTATCGTAGCTGGACGGCCATCGAGTGACTACCGGTGGACGTCCCTCCTCCGGAGTGCCCGGCCTCGCCGCTCGTCTGCCCGAAACCCCGAAGAGCCTCATGTCGGACCATCAGCCGAGTCTTTTCGACCGCGAACCGGCCCCCTGGGAACACGACGACCAGGCGAGCCGATTGGTTGCCACGGTGGTGTTCGTCGAGGGGCCGGAGGGGGAGTTCGACTACCTCGTGCCGGACCGGCTCGCGGAGGAGGTTGGGATCGGCAAAAGGGTGCGAGTGCCGTTGGGCAAGGGAAACCGCATCCTGACCGGCTACTGTGTTCGGGTCGAGCACAGGCCGACAGGCGGTAGGGTGCTGAAGCCCGTTGGCGGGGTCATCGACTCCGTCAGCCTCCTTTCTCCGGCCATGCTGCGGCTGACGCGCTGGATTGCCGAGCACTATCTGTGCGAGTGGGGGCAGGTGCTGGAGGCGGTGGTCCCGGCGGGGGTCCGCGGTCAGGCGGGAACGCGGCTGACCACCCTGTTGTCGATCGCTCCGGACTTCAGCGAGCGGGTCAAGGGCCTCAAGCTCGCCCCCAAGCAGGCTGTTGCGCTGAAGCTCCTCTCCGACTCGAAGGAGCCGCTGACGACGGCGGAATTGGCGCGCCTGGCCAAATGCACGGAGGCGCCGATCACCGCGCTGCGGCGTAAGGGGCTGATTCAGGCGAAAGCCCGGCGCGTGCAGTTCGCCGCGGTCGCCGAGCAACCGGTCCGCCGCCTGAATCACCTTGCCCTCAATCCCGATCAGAGGATTGCACTGGATGCAATCCTGGAGGCGCTCAACTCCCGCCGGCACCAGACGCTGCTGATCCACGGCGTCACCGGCAGCGGCAAGACGGAGGTTTACATCCAGGCGATCCAGGAGTTGGTGCACTTCGGCCGGCAGGCGATCGTGCTCGTTCCGGAGATCAGTCTCACTCCCCAGACGGTCCAGCGGTTCCGCGAGCGTTTTGATCACGTCGCCGTGCTGCACAGCCACCTCAGCGACGCCGAGCGGCACTGGCAATGGCAGCGGATTGCCGAAGGGCGCGTGCAAGTGGTTGTCGGCGCCCGCAGCGCGATCTTCGCTCCCACGCCCAATCTGGGCCTGATCATTCTCGACGAGGAACATGAAGGCTCCTTCAAACAAGAATCGGTCCCGCGATACCACGCTCGCGACGTGGCAGTCGCACGTTCCCAGGCCGAAGACGTTCCGCTCGTGCTCGGATCGGCCACGCCGTCGCTGGAGAGCTGGCATCGGGCCCAGACCGGCCAATACCGGCTCATTGAAATGCCCAGGCGCGTGCTCGACCGGGCCTTGCCGACCGTAGGCACGATCGACCTGCGGACCGACGACCACGCCCGGCATTCCCGCGGCGCGATCAGCCGCCAATTGCACACGGCCATACAGGACGCTTTGAAGCAGGGCGGCCAGGTCATACTGCTCCTGAACCGCCGCGGCTTCTCGACGCATATCCAGTGCCCGGCCTGCGGCAGCGTGGTCCGCTGTCCCGACTGCGATATCGCGCTGACCCATCACCGTGGCGAAGACATCGCCCTTTGCCACTATTGCGACCACCAGGTGCCCACGCCCAATGTCTGCCCGCAGTGCAGCTTCGCGGGGATTCGCTACAGCGGAACGGGCACGCAGCGCCTGGAGGCGGAGGTCCACACGCGTTTTCCAGGCTATCCCTGCCTGCGGATGGATACCGACACCATGCAGGGCCGCGGCAGCCACGAGCGGGCCCTGGCGGCCTTTCGGGAAGGGAAGGTCCGGATCCTGCTGGGCACCCAGATGATCGCCAAGGGGCTCGACTTTCCCAACGTGACGCTCGTCGGCGTGATCAATGCCGACACCGCGCTTCACCTGCCGGACTTCAGGGCAGCGGAACGGACGTTTCACCTGGTCACCCAGGTGGCGGGCCGGACCGGCCGCGGAGAAAAAGGGGGCCGGGTGCTCGTGCAGACCCTCAACCCTGACCACCCGGCCATCCAGGCAGCCGTCCGCCACGACTACGCGGCCTTCGCCGAAGGGGAGTTGCCGATCCGCAAGATGCTCTCCTATCCCCCGTTTGCCAGCATGATCCGGCTGGTGATTCGCGGGGAATCGGAAACGGCGGTCGGGCAGTTTGCCTCGCACATGGCCCAAGAGCTGACGTGCATCCTGCAGCCACTCGGCGCGGGTGCCCGGGTGCTCGGACCCGCGCCGGCGCCGTTCAGCAAGCTGCGCGGCAAATACCGTTTCCAGATCCAGCTTCAGGGCCCCGACGCGGACCAACTCCGCCAGTCGGTCCGCCAACTTGGTCCGCTGCTGAAGCCGCCGGACGATATTCAATGGATTGCCGACGTGGATCCGCTGGACATGCTTTAGGCGGAATTCCCCTTTGCGTCAATGCCGCAATTACCCTAGAATACGGAGGTCAGGACCGGCGGAGGGCTGGTGCAGCAGCCAGATGCTTCCGGCGGTCTCCCGGGCAGCACCGCTTCCCCCACTGGTCCGTCATGTCGTCTCGATCCTTCAACCGCGTCCTCGGCGAGAGCAGCCTCGAGCTGAAATGCCTCTCGCTGTTCGGCGCGTTTCTCCTCCTGGTGATCACGGTCAGTTTCTTTCTCTACTGGCGCGTGACGGAGACCGTGGTCTACGAGCAAAATCCGACCAAAGGCCAGTTGCTGGCCGACCAGGCAATGCTCGTTACCCACTGGGAGAAGATGGAGCCCGACGAGAAGTTCCTGCCGGTGGTCCAGGATCTGACCGAGAAACTCAGCAAGCAGAAGCAGGAATACGAGTGGCGGTTCATCAAGCCGGGCGATCCCAAGAAAGGCCCTCGCAACCCGTTCGAACAGGAACTGCTGGAGCGGTTCAGCAAGCCGCGTCTGGCAGAGGTGCCTGAGGCGACCAAGGGAGTCGACTGGGAAGACCGCCTGAAAGAGCCCGATGAGTACGTCTTCTATGAAGCGATCCGGGCCCAGCGGTCGTGTCTCGTGGTGTGCCACAATCCACCGCCGGGCGGTCTGGGCTATGATCCCATCGGCTCCGGTGTTTCGCTGGGCGGAGGCGTGCAATACGGCGGGGCGCCTTTGGCCGAGGGCGACCTGATGGGAATCGTCCAGGTCACGATCCCGAACAAAGAGACCCAGGCGTCGGTCGACCTGTACTGGAGCATGCTTTTGGCCGTCTCGATCATCACCGCGTTCCTGGCGATGATCGCTTTCTACATCGTGATCCGCTACGTGATCGTCCGGCCGCTGAAGCACCTCCGCGAGGTGAGCGACGGCATCAGCCGCGGCAACATTGCCATGCGCGCCGAGATCCACACCGGCGACGAGTTCGAGTCGCTCGGATTCGCATTCAACCGCATGTTGGGCCACCTGGTCACCGTCCAGCAGGAACTCCGCCAGGTCAACTCTGACCTCGACGGCAAGCTCGACGAGTTGGCCCAGCTCAACATGCAGCTCTACGAGATGAACCGCATCAAGAGCGACTTCCTGGCCACGATGAGCCACGAATTGCGTACGCCGCTGAACAGCATCCTGGGCTTCAGCGACGTGCTCGGCTCGATCGACTCGTTGGACGAGAAGCAGAAGCGGTACGTACAGAACATCCAGAAGTCGGGCCGCATGCTTCTGGAGATGATCAACAATATTCTCGATCTGGCGAAGATCGAGAGCGGCAAGATGGAGATCCGGCTGACCGATTTCGGCATCGAGCAGGTCATCCAGGCCCAGTGCGACATGGCCCGCCCGCTTTCGGAGCGGAAGAACATCGACCTGGAGATCCAGGTTGAGCCCAGCCTGCCGCCGATGCACCAGGACCAGGCCCGCGTGCAGCAGATTCTCAACAACCTGCTGTCCAACGCCATCAAGTTCACTCCCGAGGGCGGGCGCATCGTCGTCACCGCCCAGCGGTCCGATCGGCACGAGCTGATCATGCGCGTGGCGGACACGGGCGTGGGAATCGCCGAGGAAGACCAGCAGATCATTTTCGAAAAATTCCGCCAGGGCGGCACGGCCCTGCCCGGCGGCGATGCGATGACCCGCGAATACTCCGGCACCGGCCTTGGGCTTTCGATCGTCAAGGAGCTCTCGAAACTCCTGGAAGGCGAGGTCTCCGTCCAGAGCGAGCTGGGCACCGGCAGCACATTTACCGTTCGACTGCCGTGGCGGCTGAAGAAACAGCCGCGCCTGGATTCCCCGTTGACCAGCGGCTTCGACGAGTTCAGCAAGCCCTGGCTCGACCGCAGGCGCGCCGAGCGTGCCGCCGAATCGCAGCAACCGGTCGGATCGCAACGCGACGGTTCGGTCTGACTGGCGGTCAGCGGAGACACTTCTCGGCTCGAAGCCGCTGCGACTGAGCCAACGGAAGCCGGGAACGGTTGTCGCGGAACGGCAGTCGGCGCTATCTTTCGCGGTGTCCGCGGAATCATTAGAATGGCAGCCGGAAACCGAAACACCCTCTCGGGGCCTCAGCCATGTCTCGCATCCGTCCGTTGTTCTTCTCCTCTGCGTTCCTGTTGGTTTTCCTGGGGCTTCGGTCCCTCGCCGATGAGCCGCGGCCGCAACGCGCCGCGACGCTCGTCGTTGCCACGGCCGATTCATCCCCGGCCTCGAAAGGGGCGGCCGATTTCGTGGGTGACGGCCAGGGCGACCAGGAGGAAATCAACGCCGCGCTGGCGGCTTTGCCTGAAGCGGGCGGCACCGTGCTGTTGATGGAAGGAACCTACGACATCCGCAAGGTCGAAGGCGCGCTCGGCGGCGTGCTCGTCCAGCGGAGTTCCGTCACGCTCGCGGGACACGCAGCGGGCTCGAAGCTCGTGTTGGCGCCGGACCAGAATACGAACGTCATTCGCATCATTGGGTCGGGCGTGGGGCACGTTACCGTTCGCGACCTGTACGTCGACGCCAACCGGGCCCGGAACAATTCGGGCGCCGGCGACCCGAACGTCGCCCACGACCGCTTCGAGTTCTGTGGGATCAAAGCCTATTGCCGCGACCCCCGCGGCCCCGCGGCCGATCCCACCCACGACATCACGGTCCGCGATTGCGTCGTCAAGAACGCGCACCGGCTGGGCATCATGCTCGAAGGGCCCAACATGCGCGTGCTCGACAACCTGATGGGCAACTGCACCTCCGACGTCGTGGAGATTCTTACCGGACCGGGCATCATCCGCGGCAACTACATCGAGATCACCGAGAAGACCCACGTGGCCGTCGGTTCCGATCGCGGAAACTCGATCATCATGCAGGGCAACGTCGTCCACGTGAAGCAGGGAGGATGGCTCGACATCGGTTTCCGTTCCTGGGCCGAATCCGACCGCCACGTAATCAGCGACAACGTGGTCACCGTGGATGCGGAGGGCGTGTGCACGCTCGCCATGTACATCCGCGGCCGAGGCGCGGCGGTGACGGGCAACAACGTCCATACCTCGGACCCCGCCGCTCCCACGCGCATCAAGATCACGGCAGGCAACGTGATCCTCAGCGGAAATGTCCTTGAGAACACAATCATCGCCGTGCAGGACGAGACCGGCCAGGACAAGCCGATCGTCCTTTCGCACAATATCCTGGAGAACTCGCAGGTGGAGCATTCCGGCGGGCGTCTGGTCCGGGCCGATGGGCCGCCGGCGGCCAAGTGACCTTCATTGGCGCCAGGGTCGTTGCGACTTCCTTGCCGGCGGACGGGACGCCGGACCATGACGCACGGTACGGGGCGCTTGCAGATCCGGGCCAACGCGAAAATCGCAGTCGATGAGATCGGCCGGCCTACCCGTCCGAAGCAACGAATGAGCATTCTTTGCAAGGGTAACACGACCATGAACACCACCGTCTCCTGTCAGCTCCGCCGATTCGTCCTGCCTGACAAGAAAGACTGCCGGGCCGTGCCGATGGCCGGCCTATGTGCGGTCTTGCTCTTTCTCTCGGCAGTGAGTTCACCGGCCGAACCGCCGGCGCCGAAGGTTCCCCGTGCGTGGCCTCAAGCCTACTCGGTCCAGCCAGACGAGGCGTCGGGCATGCTGACCCTCAGCACCCCCTACTACACCGTCCAGCAGGACCTGAAGCGGGGCGGCGCGATTTCGCGAATCGCACTGACGCGAGGGAAGGCCGCGAACCTGCTCGCGCGTCCCCTGGAAACCCGCGTGCGGGATGAAAGCGGGACCGTCTTTTCGGATGGGAACGACTCGGCGCCGACCGTCACACACCGCCGAGAGGGCCTCAACGAGATCGTGACCGTGGAATGCATACTGAAGGACGAGGCCGGCCGGGCATCGGGGCACCGGGTCAAGACCACGCTCGCGTATCGGTGGGGATACATCAAAATCCACAAGGAATTGCATGCCGCGGCCGGCGCCGGCGCGCGGGAGGTCTGCGCGCTGGCCGCCGTTCTTGCCCCGAACCTCACCGACTACGGCTATCGCGAAGGGACCACGGAAGAGGAGAAGGCCCCGCCGTTTTCGTTCGGAAGCAACCGCTGGGGAAAGCTGCGCCTCGGCAATGCTTCGGATCCGCCCCTCCAGACCCGATACGTGCCACGGTCCATGCTCTTGGTCGATCCCGGCGTCGAGGGCCTGGAGTGGTTCGTGGGATCCGATCTGTCCCAATGGGAAATGCAATTGACCGGTCGCCGCGGCGAGGGCCGGTGCCTGTTGGATCGCAGTCAGGATCCGCCGGGGCTGGCGTTGTCGGTCTCTCCGCTCTGGAGCCCGGACCGAGCAGTGTCGTTGCCGAGCGTCTGTGTGTTCGATTTCTACGTGGCCTTTCCGCTCATCGAAGGCAGCGCGCACGGGCCTTGGCTGCACACGTCGTTCAATCGCAACCGCGGCGACTGGGTATCGACGGAAGAAATCCGCCGTTGGGCGGAAAAGGGCATCCAGACGGTCCACTGCCACAACGACGGCGACTACTACGGCGACGGCCTGTTCTGGCGCGACGGTTCTTATCCTCCCTACCCGGACATGGACCGCTACGACAAGGTGCTTACGGACTGCCGCCAGGTCGGCATTCGGACTGCCACCTACTTCTCCAATAAGGAGCTGCACCCCAGTACCAAGGAATTTCAGGAGCACGGCAACGCGTGGGGCCGGAAGGACCGCAAGGGCGAGCTGCGGCACAACTTCTACCGCCCCGAGCACGAATTCGGCGCCCAGATGTGCCTCCGCTCGGGCTGGCTCGAATTCATGAAGCTTTCCATCGATCGGGTCCTCAAGAATCATCCCCTCGACGGCGTTTACTACGACTGGAACGTGGCCCTCCTCTGCTCGAATCCGCTGCACGAAGGGAAACGCGAGGCCGCTGCGCCGGCCAAGGGCCACTGGGACATGGACGAACTGTTGGACCTCATGGAGTGGACCCGCAATCGCGTCGGCCCGAGCGGACTTGTGATCGTCCACAACACTACCGTCCCGATGTTTGCCGTCGAGAATTTCGCCGATTACGTCGTGGCGACGGAATGGGGATACCGGAAATGGACCGACCGGGCGCCGGACCTCGCTGAGCTGCCGCTGGAGACGTCGCTGGCCGGCGCGATTTCGCGGGGCGTGATCAGCTACGGCGTCCTCGACCGCAATGCTCCGCCGCGGCTCCATCGGCTCTTTGCCCTCGAAGCCTTCTTGAACGGCGTAGCCCCTTGGCCGGCCAGTGAGGAGACGTTTGCCCTGCTTCCCCTTTTGCCGAAGCCGCTTGGCAACATCGGGACGTATCGGTTCTCCGACTGGCGGACTCAGGCGGTTACGCTCTCGCACCCACGCTGTGCTGCCGCGGTCTACAGCCGGCCCGGGGAAGCCCATCTGCTCTTGGCCAACCTCGACCCGGACGCGCGCGAGGTCCACTGTGTGCTGCACCCGGAAAAGCTCCCCCACCCGCTGGACAGGCCGACAACCGCAACCAGGCTTCGCGCGCCGGCTGCATCGCGCGACGCTTCAAACCTCGACGTCCGCCAGTTGATCGGGGAAGGTCTCAAGATCACCATTCCGGGCGACGATGCCATCCTTGTCCAAGTCCGCTGACCGCGAGATTCTACCGCGACGGCAATGTCAACCGGAGAGAGAAAAGCCGTCGCACCGGTATTTCAGTTCCTGCACGCCTCATTGCCCCCGCTTGTCGAGCGTCTTTGCTCATTTTCGCCGGTGTACAGGCCGATCATCACAATGATTCGCGTGCCACGGACGGGCAGCGGAAACGGGCGTGGTGCACCCGGGCATGATGGATCGGATCGGTGTTGATCGTCAAGAAGACCATCTGCCGGAACCGGGGGCGACTCCCGCTTCCATTGCGGAATCGATGCGCGGGGCCGGCAGGGCCTGTTCGGGGGTGCATCATGGCAATTCCGAGTCGCTGGTGTCTTATTCTTTCGGTCGGTTTGTTGTGTTGTCTGCTGGGAAGAGACCCGGCGGCAGCTCAGCACATCCACACTTCAACCGGTTACATCGTTCTCCAGCAGCCTGGTTCCGCCGCAGTGAAGCCGCAAGCGGCCGAAGGGGCGGCCGCAAAGAGCCCGTCCGACGCCGCGCCGCCGGAAGAGCCGCAGGAAGAAGCGGCGGCAACGACGGCCGAAGAAGAACCCGCGGAGGAAGCGGAAGAAGAGGGGGACGGGCCCCGGACGCTGTTCCCCGCGGAGTGCGAGACCCGCATTGGCGGCTGGGTGCAGGCCGGCTATCACAGCGGGTCGGACGAGCTGTTCAACGACCGTCCCGACACGCTCAACCTGCACCAGAGTTGGCTGTGGATCGAGAACTCCGTCGACGGTGAGAACGGGCTCGACATCGGCTACCGAGCCGACATCCTCTACGGCATCGACGGGGCGGACACGCAAGCCTTCGGCAATCCTCCCGGTCCCTGGGATTTCCAGAACGGCTGGGACCACGGCGCGCAGTCGTGGGCGATGCCGCAGCTCTACGGGCAGTTCGCCTACTGCAACCTAAGCGCGAAGATCGGCCATTTCTACACGCCGGTCGGCTATGAAGTTGTCCAGGCGCCGGGGAATTTCTTCTACAGCCACGCCCTGACTCATTACAACACTGAGCCCTTCACTCACACCGGCGTGTTGACGACCTATAAGGCCAGCGAACAAATCGAGGTGTATGCCGGCTGGACCCTGGGATGGGACACGGGTTTCGAGCGGCTCGACGGCGGCAGCAACTGGCTGGGTGGCGTCGCGGTCCAATTGGCCGAAAGGCTGAAGATGACCTACATGTCCACGGCGGGAGACTTGGGCTGGCGCGGCGAGGGCTACTCGCACAGTCTCATTTTCGATTGGACGATCAGCGACCGCTGGCACTATGTCTTCGAGAGCGACATGATTGCCAGCAACGGCATCGTGGCGGTCGAAGACGGCGTCGAAATCTTCCAGCCGGGGATTTCCGACGACCAGATCGGAATCAACCAGTACCTCTTCTACACGATCAGCCCCAAGCTGGCCGCCGGCGTGCGCGCAGAGTGGTGGAAGAGCGACGGGGTGTCGTTCAACGAGGTCACCTACGGCGTGAACCTCAAGCCGCACCCGAACTTCGTCGTGCGGCCCGAAGTCCGCCATCAGTGGTGCCCGACGGACGAATTCGACTTCGAGGACCGCACCGTCTTCGGGATCGACGGTTACGTGACATTCTGAACGGGCACGTTGTGAAAAGGGGCGTCTTCGGACGCCCCTTTTTTTGTTTCAACCACCCGGTGGAATGGGGCAAAGCGGGCCACGGCGTGTCCCGTCCGCCCAACGGCTAGGAAGCCAGTTCCTTGCGATGCGCCCAGACCTTCTCAAAAGCCTTGATGTACTGGTCGATCAGCTCGGGAACGTCCTTGGTGAAGTAAGGCAGTGAAATCCCTCGCTGGTTGACCTCTTCCGCGCCGGGAAAAGTCTCGGCGATCACCGGCAGGTGGTGCCACCACTCGGCTTCATGGTAGGCCGGCGCATCGCATTGGAACTGGGCGCCGGCCGCGCCGACCGAGACCCCTTCGGCCGCCAGGGCCTTGATGCACGCCGCGCGCGACATGCCGGCCTCTTTCTCGTTGAACAGGAAGCGGTTGGCCGCGTAGTAGACGCGCTCGACGTCGGGCCGGTTCTGCTGCTCGTAAAGGCCCGGCAACTGGATCAGCCGGTCGTTGAGCCGGCGGGTCTGCGCGATGCCGTCGGCGTTGCGCTTGGCAAGCTTCTTGAGCTGGCAGCGTGCCAAGGCGGCGGCCATGGGATGCATCCGCAGCTTCAGGCCGAGGCCGGTCAGGCCGTACTTGGCGTACTTGCTGTCGGCGGGGAACGTCTGCGGGCACTCGTAGTGCCCCAGCGTGGCCGCGCGCTCGTAGTCCTCCCGGTTCTGGTAGTTGCCCATGCCGCCTTCGATCGCCGGAAGCGGTTTGCTGGCCTGGAAGCTGAAGCAGGCCATCCGGCCCCAGGCACCCATGGGTTTGCCGTGCATCGACGCGCCGTGCGCGTGGCAGGCGTCCTCCAGCACGATGAGCCCTTTTTCCTTGGCGAAATCGCTAATGTGGTCCATGTCGGCGGGCATGCCCAGGTAGTGGACCGGGAACATCGCCTTGGTGTTCTTGGTGAGTTTCCGCTTGGCGTCTTCCAGGTCGAAGTTGAGCGTGCGGGGATGGATGTCGATGAAGATCGGCACGAGGCCGAAGAACCGCATCGGCATGATCGTGGCCCAGAACGTGGAGCAGGGGACCATGATCTCGCTGCCGGGCGGGAGGTTGAGGGCAAAGAACATGGCCGTGATCGCGCTGGTGCCGTTGTAGTGGGCCTTGCAGTAAGGCAGCCCAAAAAATCCCTTCCAATCCTTCTCCAATGCCTCGATGGGACCGTAACCCGGGCTGCGGACCAGTTCGACGACCGCTTCTTCCTCTTCCTTGCCGTACCGCGGCCAGGTCGTCGCATCGCCGTGCGACGCGGTGACCGCCTTGGGGCCGCCGTTCATCGCAAGCGTCTCGACTTGGGCCTTGGCCGTGTCGCTGCCGCTCAGATACATGCCGGCGGCCAGCGCGCCGGTGGACTTGAGAAACATTCGCCGACTGTTCTGAGCCCGGGACCGATTCGTGTCGCCTTGCATTGCGCTGTCTCCTGATTCGAGGATCTGCCGAGGACGAACGCCCAGTCCGCTGCTGGACGGAACTATGTGCAGCATAAGGGGCGCGATCCGCAAGTGTCAACAGTCCATCGAAAACTGGCGGAGCACAAGCCCGGATGATTCACGACGCTCGGCGCACGGGTCGCAGAGTGCCGGATACGATGGCTTGGCCGGCCAATTCGCTTTTTCATTCGCCTCACACGCGAACAAAGAACTTCTGGCGATATAGCCAGAAGGCAATGAGCCAGAACAGGACCAGTGCGGCGGCAGGATCGACCAGGCGTCCAAACCGGTCGTCGGCCAGCGCGCCGGATCCGAGGAGGCTCTCCAGCAGCTCGCTGAAGTGGATGCGGACTGTCTTGATCGCCCAGGGCCGCATGAGCTGGCCCATCAGGTACATGGCCAACGAATTCATTCCGACCACGACCAGCGGGAAAGCAATCCATCTCAGCGGGAACAGGTCAAGAACCAGGTAAAAGCCGGCAAGCATCCAGATCACGTAGGCCCCGCTGAACAGGACCCAGGAGGGCGTCCAGATGCGTTTGACGATCGGGCAGGCGACCTCGGCGGCCACGAGCGCCAGGAGCATGCAGGCGGCGCCGCCCGCAACGAGAATGCCGAACTTCCGCCGGCGCTTCCACTGGGTGCGGAGCAACTGCCCGCAGAACACCCCCAAGAGCATCGTGGCGATCGAGGGGACGAAATTCAGCGTCGTATAACCGCCGGGGTTGTACTCGAATGCCTTGTCGTCCGGCCGGGGAAACAGGTTCAGCAGCCAGCGATCGAACCGGGAGGCGGCATTCGCGTTCTTTGACCACGAAGCGAAACGGCCCTCGAAAACCGTCTCTTCCGACGCCTCCACCGCGGCATAG
>JABWBD010000196.1 GCA_013360685.1 Pirellulales bacterium | reverse complement strand
ATCCAGGTGATGCCCCCGGAAGAGACCCCTCTGGAAGAAGCCATCGAGAGCATTGAGAACCGGATTGTGGTCCCCCTGCAGCGAGCCGGCGTCATCGGCGGCGAGTACCAGATCCGCCTGGCGGGCACGGCCGATAAGCTCCGTGCCACCTGGGAATCGCTGCGATGGAATTTCCTCCTTGCGCTGCTGATCACTTATCTCCTGATGGCCGCATTGTTTGAGTCGTGGCTCTACCCGCTGGTTGTGATCGTCAGCGTGCCGTTGGGTGCCGTCGGCGGGTTCCTCGGGCTCTACCTGCTCAATGGATACCTTGCCTTCCAGCCGTGGATCGGCTTGCCGCCGGTTCCTCCCCAGTCGCTTGACGTGCTCACGATGCTGGGCTTCGTGATCCTCGTCGGGACGGTGGTGAACAACCCGATCCTCATCGTGCACCAGTCGCTCAACCACATGCGCGAAGACCACATGAACCCCAACGAGTCCATTCTCGAAAGCGTGCGTACCCGAATTCGTCCAATCTTTATGACGACCACGACCACGGTGCTTGGGCTCTGCCCGCTGGTCTTGTTCCCCGGCGCGGGCAGCGAATTGTACCGCGGCCTCGGCGCCGTGGTCCTCGGCGGCCTGATTGTTTCAACCATCTTCACACTCCTCCTGGTGCCGACGCTGTTCAGCCTCACCATGGACCTCAAGTCCCGGCTCGCCCGGTTGCTCGGCTTCGAAGCGCCGTCCGAAGTGACGGCGTCCACCGGTGTTGCGGAGGAGCCGCCGGGAATGCCCCGTCGCCACGCGGAAGGGTGTCCCTCGATTGTCTGACCGGGAGCGGGGCCACCCCCGGTTCTTCCGGCCGCGCAGTTGACATCAAGGCTCCGCGGACGGATACTCCGGTCCGTTGGGCCTGCAACGCCATTGTGCACCCACTGCTCCGACAACTCATGACTCTCCCTGCGAGGACCCTGCCATGCAAAAAACACTGGTGCTCATCGGACTCGTGGCGATTCTGCTTGCTCCGCATTTTCACAAATCGCTCCCCGCGGAATCGGCCCCGCCGTTGACCTTCGACGTCAAGCTCGACGTGGTCAAACAGGATCTCCACCCCGATTTTTGCTGGTTCCATCCGCGAGTGGCGCCGATTCCCGGAGCGGGGCGCGACGGCCGGCCCGCGGTGGTCATGACGCTCCAGAAGCACCTGGGCGTCTCGGACCACTACTCGGGCCTGTGGATGATGCGGACCGACGACATGGGCCAGACCTGGACCGGGCCGACCGAGATCCCGGAGTTGGCGTGGGTTTCGGAGCCGGGCGGTATCGTGATGGCCGTGGCCGACGTCACCCCCGGCTGGCACGCGCAGACCGGCAGACTGATCGCGATGGGCTGCACCGTGCGCTACGGCAAGCAGGGGCAGCAATTGTCCGATGTGCGGCGATTCAGTCAGACGGCCTATGCGGTCTATGACCCGAAGACCGGCGCCTGGTCGAAATGGCAGATCCTGGAGTTGCCCGGAGACGACAAGTTCAATATGGCTCGCAACGCCTGCGCCCAGTGGCTGGTTCGGCCGGACGGCACGCTGCTCGTGCCGATCTACTTCGGGAAGGCGCCCGACGTGCCGGCCAGTGTGACCGTCCTGCACTGCGCGTTCGACGGCCGGACGTTGACCTACCTGAAGCACGGGGACGAGCTGTCGCTGGACGTCGTCCGCGGCCTGTGCGAGCCCTCGATCATCGCCTTCCGGGACCGCTTCTACCTGACGATCCGCAACGACATCAAGGGCTACGTGACCGTCAGCAACGACGGCCTCCGCTACCGGTCGATCAAGCCTTGGACGTTTGACGACGGAGGCGAATTGGGCAGCTACAACACGCAGCAGCACTGGCTGGCGCACCACGAAGGTCTGTTCCTGGCATATACGCGTCGCGGGGCCAACAACGACCACATTCCGCGCAACCGGGCGCCGATCTTCCTGGCGCAAGTCGATCCGGAGCGGCTCTGCGTGGTCCGCAACAGCGAGCAGGCGATTATTCCCGAGCGCGGCGCGATGCTGGGCAACTTCGGGGCGTCGGCCATCGACGCCGGCGAGTCCTGGGTCACCGATGCCGAGTACATGGTCAAAGGCCAGGCCAGCCCGCGCGGGGCCGACGGCAGCGTGTTCGCCGCCCGGGTGCTCTGGTCGAAGCCCAACGCGTTGGCCCCGGGAAAAGCGAGATGAACGTGGCACATCGACAACGCGCCGTTGGCAACGCACCGCGGACCGTTCCACTCCAACCGGCACATGTTCACCACAAAGCTGGAACGGCGCGAGGCCGGGATACTGGCCTACGCGAGGGTGCTCCAAGCCGAGGCCCGGATAGCGCGAAGATCCGGATGCGGGGTCAGGCCGGGATTTAGGATGAACAGGCAACTCGGTTGATGAATGCTTGTTCCACCGGCTGCCAGGGGGTGTACCAGCCTGCACCGGGCGACTATAATGGTGCCCCAAGGAGGGTAAGGATGGCGCTGTCGCTGGTGCAGTTCGTCAAGAACCTGGTCCGCAGCCGGCTCATGTCGGCCGAGGAGGTGGAGACGTTCCGCGCGCAGATTGCAGAGGATGACAAGCCGCTCGACGCCAAAGGTTTGGCCCGTGCACTCATCCAGGCCGGCAAGCTCACAAAGTACCAGGTCAATGAAGTTGCCCAAGGTCGCTGTGACGGCCTGGTGATGGGCGAGTACGTGGTGCTCGATGAAATCGGCGCCGGCGGAATGGGCAAGGTCCTCAAGGCGCAGCACCGCCGGATGGAACGGATCGTCGCGCTTAAGGTGCTTACCTCCAAGCTGGTGGACTCGCCGGACGCACTGAGACGGTTCCACCGGGAAGTGAAGGCGGCCGCACGGCTGGAACATCCGAATATCGTCACCGCGCACGACGCCGGAGACGTCTGCGGTACGCACTTCCTGGTGATGCAGTACGTCCGCGGCACGGACCTCTCACAGATCGTCAAAGACCAAGGGCTGTTTTCGGTCGAGCAAGCCGCCGACTGCATCCTTCAAGCCGCGCGTGGACTGGAGTATGCGCACAGGCAAGGGGTCATCCACCGCGACATCAAGCCCGGCAACCTCCTGCTCGACGAAAAGGGCACCGTCAAGATCCTCGACATGGGCCTGGCACGGATCGAGCGGCAACTCGGCGCGGAAGGACCCGCAGCGGAGGACAACGAGAAGCTCACCTCCACCGGCATGGCAATGGGCACGTGCGACTACATGGCCCCCGAGCAGGCGGAGGACACGCACTCCGCGGACGGCCGCGCCGACATCTATTCGCTGGGCTGCACGCTCTATCGCGTCCTGACCGGTAAGCCTCCCTACCAGGGCGACACGCCGATCAAGGTAATCCTGGGGCATATTCGCAATCCGATCCCGTCGTTGCGGACGATCCGACTGGACGTGCCGGAGGAGCTCGACGCGGTTTTCCAGAAGATGATCGCCAAACGCCCGGAGGACCGCTACCAGTCAATGACTGCGGTGATCGAGGCGATCCAGGCGTGCATGACGCCTGTCACGGACTCGCAGCGCGTGCGGAGCGAGAAACCGTCGTCCGATGCTGCCTTGACCAGCCTCCTTCAGGGGGCGATTCAGCCGCCACCGCAGGAGATTGCCGCGAAAGCGAAAGCTGTCACACTGCCGCGCAAAGAAACGGTGCGGAGCGGGATTGGGCAAGAAACGGGCCTCGTCGGGCGAATTGCTGCGGCCGTGAAACGACGATGGGCGATCCACTTGACAGCCGGTGTGCTGGCAACCCTGGTCGTTGCTGCGTTTGCCGTTTTCTTCACTCCGAGCGCAAACCGCCCCTTGCCGACTGGCGGAGAGATTGGGGCGCCGGATGCGGCGAAGTCCACGGCGGCCGCACCCCCTTCTGCGAAGTCGATGAAGCGGCCTAAAGCAGACGTAAGGAACGCCTCCCCATACTCAAACAGCGCCGGTTTGATCGCAGTCCCCGAAGCATCCTCACCCCAAGGACCCGGCACCTGGATTGATCTTCTGGCAATGATCCAGCCGGAGCGGGACAAACGCAATTTTCGGATTCCCTGGGCCCGCTCCGGCAAGAACGATTGGGCCATGGAGAAGGGGCGGCTCATGCTGTTATACGACACCGAAGGCGCGCGGCTTCAGTTGCCCGTCAAGATCCTTGGAGCGTCCTACGAGATCGAAGCGGTTGTCACGCGTACTAAGGGCGAGGGAGGATTCAATCTGGATCTGCCAATGTCCGAAGGCACTATGGCAGTTCGGTTCGCCTCCTCCAAGGAAGGTAAGGTGGATCTGATCCACACACGCATGGGCACCGCCAAACCGACTGTCGTCACAACCGGCTCGCCGACGGCTTTGCTGGTGCGGGTGGAGCGATTGGCGGACGACAAGGTCGAGGTGACGGTCCTGGCGAATGGAAAGGACCACATCCATTGGCAAGGCGCCCCGGGAGATGTCGCCGTGCCTTTCAGCACCACGCGGCTGGGGCCACATACGGCCGATTTGCTCACTTGGGGCGATATCGAACTGGAGTTCTCGCAACTTCGATTGCGGATGCTCCAAGGCATTGCGCTGCCGGCACAGGGTCCCGAGGACGGTTCGCACGAGCCATCCGTGGCGGGTACTGCGGGACCGGACGCATCGCGCAGCGGTCCGCCCCCAGCCATCGCCCCTTTCGACGCCGCTCAGGCCCGCAAACACCAGGAAGTCTGGGCCGCTTATCTGGGAGTACCTGTTGAGCGAGAAGCCGAACTGGGCGGTGGACAAGAACTGACGATGGTTCTGATCCCGCCGGGCGAGTTCCTGATGGGCGATGACCGCGGTGGGGCCTCGGAGTAGCCGGCGCATACGGTGCGGATCACGAAGCCGTTTTACCTCAGCAAGTGCGAGGTCACCCTGGGCCAGTTCAAGCAATTCGTGGAGGCGACAAAATACGTAACCGATGCAGAGAAAAATGGCGACGGCTGGCCGCTGACCGACGGATATTGGGGGCCAGTCCGTGGTGTTACGTGGAGAGCGTCCACGCACCCACAACAGGACAATTACCCTGTTTGTGTCATGGAACATATGATCTCCGCGCCGCAACACGCGGCGCACATTGCACATCTGCCGTCAGGCCTCCGGCAAGCGATCTTGCCGGCTGCGAACGAGATGAACCCACACGTGCCCGTAAGGACTTCACCATGAAACGCTCCCTGCCCGCATTGGTTACGCTCGCTTCTCTTGTCGCCTTGCTCTCCGCTTCTTCTCCCGCCGGCCAATTCGAGGACCTTGGCACCCCCGTGAAACGGGCCGGGCTGATGGGCTCCATCGTCGGGCCCGGCCAATCGGGCCAGAAGGAGGTCGTTTACCTCAATTTCATGCAGAATGCCGGCCGGCTCTTCCTCCTGGCGGTCGACCCCGAAACAGGCAAAGCCCGCCAATACTACTCGCCCCGGGATTCCGGCGGCTGGGCCACCGTGCTCGGCCCCGACAAGAAGGTCTACATCGGCACATTCGGCCATGGGCTGGTGTTGCGATTTGATCCACAGAAGCCTGACGAAGGGATCCAAGTCGTCGGCAGGCCGTCGGAGACGGAGAGCTACATCTGGCAGCTCGTCGTCGGAAAAGACGGGAAGCTCTACGGCTGCACTTATCCCCAGGCGAAGCTCGTTTCCTACGATCCATCCAGCGGCAAGATGGAAGATCTCGGCCGCATGAGCCAGACACAGATGTATGCCCGCACCGTGGCCGCGGGCGCCGACGGCCGGGTCTATGTCAGCATCGGCACCGTGCAGCACGATCTCGTGATGTACGACCCCGCCACGCGCGAGCACCGCTCCGCGATCCCGGCCGAGTGGAACGAAGTCGGCGGGGTGCACCTGAGGCAAGGTACCAGCGGCAAAGTGTACGCCCAGATCTCGCGGCATGAGCCGCAAGCCGGCGGCATGGTCTCGCGGTTGTATCGCGTCGACGGTGGCAGCCTCACGCTCGACGGCAACCCTGAATACCCGGTCGAGCGGTTTGCCGACGGCCGCGTGCTCGAAAACGTCGAGGTCGGCAGCGAACAGGGGAAGCTCGTCATCCGGGATCCGGGCGCCCCGCAGCCTCGCACGGTCGATTTCCAATACCAGGGCGAGGGTTGCGGCATCTTCATGGTCGGGGCCGGCCCGCACGGCTGCGTCTACGGCAGTACGGCCATGCCTCTGGAAGTCTTCCGCTATGATCCTCACGCGAAAAAAAGCGAGCACCTCGGCAATATGCCGGGCGGCGAGGTCTACTCGATGATCCAGTACGAGGGGAAACTGTACCTCTGCTACTATGGCGGTTCCGTGATGAATCTCTACGATCCCGAGAACCCGAAGTGGAGCTGGGGTGCCTCGCCCAATTCAAACCCGCTCTCGTTCGGCTCCCTCGGCGACGGCCATCTGCGGCCGCGCGTGATGATCTACGGACCCGATCGGCGGATCTACATCGGCAGCATTCCTCCCTATGGACAACTCGGCGGCGCCATGGCGGTCTGGGATCCGAAGCTGAACAAGGTGATCGAGAACTACCGCAACCTGGTCGAAAACCAGAGCATTGTCGCCCTGGCCTACGAGCCCGAAACCGGCCTGGTGTTTGGCGGCAGCGGCAACTACGGGGGCGGCGGCACGAGCCCGAGCGAGAAGGAAGCGATGTTCTTCGCCTTCGATCCCCGCAAGAAAGAAAAGACCTTCCAGACGGCCCTCGTTCCCGGCGCCCAGACCTACCCGGCCATGGCCGCCGCGCACGGCCGTGTCTTTGTGGCCGTCGGTTCAACCGTCCACGTCGTCGACCCAAAGAACCGATCCGTGGTCCACACCGTTGCCTTGCCCGGCGAGCAACTCGAGATCTCCCTGGAGCTGCATACCGACGGGCATCTTTACGGCCTGTGTTCCGCCGGGGTCTACACGTTGGCCCCGGAAGATCGGGAGGCCCGGCTCCTGGCGAAGTCACCTGTTCCCGTGAACTGTGGCTTTGCTCTCACGGAAACGGGAATCTACTTTGGTTCCGGAGTATCTCTATGGCGCTATGCTTGGTGACCAACGTTCGATTTCTCATGGCGGCGAGTTTTCTTGCCCTGCCCCTGACCTTCGATCTCTTCGCAGCCGACGACTCCGGCCTTCGCGAAGAAACCATCGCGCAACAGACGCAAGGTCCGCCGATCTTCTGGCGGGATTTCCACCTCGGGGAGCCGGCCTCCGCAATCCGCGTCATGAGCGAAGACGATCTGGAGGCGAAACGCAGCCTGCCGCAAGACACCTCCTATTGGCTCGTTCGCCGTCCAGGCTGGACGCCCGCCCTCTTGAATGCCGCAGGCGAACCGCCCGAAATCACGTTCGATCCCGGCGTCGAGGACGAATGCGACCTCTGGCTCGGCCTCCGCGCCGTGGATCCGCGGATGACCTTCGACATCAAGCTCACCGGCGACCAGGAGTTCACCACGATCACCGCTCCCGCGGCCACGTCGACCCACCACTTCGACTTCGAATTCCACTGGCGGGCCCGGACCGCGTTGTCAGGCCGGAAGATCATCGTCCGCTCCCGCGGCAAGCCGCTCTATCTGCAGTATGTGAAGTTCATCCCGTATCGCCAGGCGAAGATCACACGCCGCGTGCCGGCCGAGCGGATCGCCGTCCTGGAGGAGAAATCCCGCCATTTCGCCTTCCCGGGCGTCGCGGAACTGCCCGGTGGCGAACTGGTCGTCGTCTGCCGGGAAGGCGATGCCCACGTCTGTCCGCGAGGCAGCATCGTCCTGACTCGTTCGCGCGACGGCGGCAAGACCTGGTTGCCTCGCGAGGTGATCTACGACTCGCCTTCCGACGAGCGGGATCCGGCGGTCCTCTGCCTCGCGGACGGTACCTTGGTCGTCTCGTTCTGTACGTGGGATAGCTGGCGCGACTCTCCATCGCTCCGCGCGAAATATGCCGCGGAGACTGCCCATATGGAAAAAGTCGGGTGGGGCAAGTATTCCGGCATCTGGCTGGTCGTCTCGAAAGACAACGGCCGCACCTGGTCCGAGCCGAGGGCGGCCCCCGCGTACTTCAGTCCGCACGGTCCGGTCGTCGGCCCCGAGCAAGCGCTCTACTGGATCGCCGTAGGCGCCGCGGACGGCCGCACCGCCGTGGTGATCCATCGCACGGCCGATCTCGGCCGGACCTGGCAGCGGTGGTCCGAGGTCGCCTTCTGCGGTCCGTACGACTACTCGCATCCGCGGGAGTTTTGGGACGAGCCGAACCTCCTGTTCCTGCCGGACGCCAAGGCGATTGCCACTTTCCGCGTCGAGCGCGACGGACTGGCGTGGCAGTCGTACTCGAAGGACGACGGCCGCACCTGGTCCTGGCCGAAGCCGACGGCGGTTTGGGGCTTTCCGCAGCAACTCTGCCTTCTCCGCGACGGCCGCATCCTGATGGCCTACGGTTTCCGGAAAACTCCGTTCAGCGTTCGCGCGTGCACGTCGAGCGATGGCGGCCGGTCCTACGACCTCGCGCGCGAGATCGTCTTCCGCCACGACGGCGAAGACGACGATCTGGGCTATCCCTACAGCATCCAACTTCACGACGGCCGCCTACTGACCGTCTACTACTTCCACCGCGAGGACACCAACTGCTACATCGAGGCCGCGATGTACCGGCCGTAGCATGACGCGGTCGGGAGTCTCTTGCCGCGTCGGGAGCGACGGCGTTGGGAGACCAGGTGTTTCTTGTCTGTGCGCGGGGCTCACTGTGCCTCCAGAACTGCGAATTCGTCAAACGACGGTATTGGAACACGCAGCCTTCCATCCTTGGTTGAACATGCGGGCTGGCGCTCATCCACGCCCGGCGCATGGAGGCGCAGGATGGGGGCAGGGTTGGACAAATTCAAATCCACGTGACATTCCGCGACCGGGTGCGGACCGTAGTTGAGCAGGTAAACCAGCGTCCGCTTCCCATCCCACGACCGGGCGACGTTGAAGCAAACGTTCTGCGGCGCCAAGACAAGCTCCACGAGCGGCTCTTCTTCCAACTGCCGCCATGCGGCCAGCAATGCTTCGGTCATTGGTTTGCCCTCAAGCCATACGCATCGGTCCGCGCTCTGAAGCGACGCCAGCGCGGGCTTCTCGCGGATACGGAAAGCACCGTCGCAGACCCCCGTTTCGCCTGCCGCAATCAATCGGCCGCCCTGCTTCACGTAACCGAGCACCGCCGATGCCTGCTCGTCGGTGATCGATCGGACGTTGAGGAGAATTACGAGGGGGAACTGTGCCAGTTGTCGCGGAGTCAGGTGCTTCGGGTGGATCACGACGAAATTCTTACCCGCGCGGACCAGCGGCGTGAGGGATTCCCACGCCGGGAGCACAACGGCGGTCTTCGCAATCGGCTCCACTTCGGCGAACAGCGATTCGTGCTCGGCGAGCCATTGGTTCGCGGCCCCGAGAGCGGCGAGCGAGTCGCGCGCCTCCTGATCGCCACATGCGAGCTTCGTGGTCCAGCCCATTTCGAAGAACGTCTGCTGCGCGCCCTGGCCGGCGGCCGCTTCATAAACCGCCAACCTCTGGTTGCGCGGCGGCATCGGGTTTTCCATGCGGTCGCCGTGAATTCGCCGGCCGCACTCGATCCGGATCGGCTTGCACCCGTCCCCCTCGGCATAATAGAACTTGTAAAGGCCGATGTTGCTGCTGAGTTCGACGCCTCGGAGACCGGGTTCGTGACCGTCCTCGCTGAAGATCGCGTTGAGGCCGTCGTTCATCCAGGGCTGTTGGTGCGTGTTTGCGTAGACCAGGATGCCCGGCTTCAGCGAGTCGGCATACTTGCGATGCTCCGCGAGCGCGGCAGACGCGGTCTTGTTGCAGAACGCCGACCACGCTTCGGCGGCGAGTCCCGGCGCGACCGTCCCGGCGACGACTTCGCGGCCTTGCGCGTTCGCCAAGGCGTCCTGGGTCATGATTCCGGGAACGGGCACAGGCCTGCCGTAAAGCGACCTGGTAAACTCGGCAAACTTGTCCCGGCAGATCCGGCATTTGCAGCCTTGGATGCAGTTGTCGTAGAAAATGGCGTCGGCGCCCGCCGCCACGGCGGAGGCGATCCGCTGCCGGGAGTATTCGAGCCATTCCGGGTTGTTGAGGCAGGCAATGATGCGAGTGGGTTTGCCGTCGTACTTTGCGGCCCCGTAGGGCCGCGGCGCGCCGTCGGCCTCGAGTTGCACCCACTCCGCCGAGCGAGGCACGTGCGCGGTCATGTCGTCGATGAACATATTGGTCAGCGAAACGTAGGCGCTGACGCGGATGCCGGCGTCGCGGCATTTCGCGACGAACGGCGCAACCAGCCGGCGTTGGACCGCTTCCGATTCGTAGGCGAACCCGACGCTCCACGTGACCCACACCCAGTTGATCTGCGCTTGCTGAAGCATCGCAATGGTCGCGTCACAGTAGTAAGTGGCGCAAGGCAAGACCGCGTCCGGATGGCGGATCTGCTCCCAGCCGCTCATGAACGCCTTGCAGACTTCCGCCGGCCCTCCGTCGCAGCGTCCGTAACGCATCCGTCCGAACTGCGCCCATGGCGGCACGCTCGCGCGCGCCGATGGTGCGAGCAGTGTGTAGCTTGGCGACTCGTCGCCCTGGACGGTGTGCGGCACGTGCGCCGCGGCGAGCAGCAGGGCAACAACCAACAGGAATTCCAGCCTTGTTCTCATCGTGGGTCCTCGCACCGGTCGTGCGGCATCGCTGTTTGGAGTTGAGTGGAGTTTCCATTGGGGTGGACTTTGCCGCAACTCCAAGCAGTGGTGCGACCGAACCGGCGGTCCCTAGCTCCAAACGGTGCGCAACCAGTTTCTCGTTTCCTGCATCCAATCACGGTTTCCGGCCCTCTGAAACACGGAGCGAAACACAGCTCGACCCAAATGGTGACTCAACAATCGCTTGGGAAAACCGGCCAAGTACCGTTTGGCGCTAGTCGGGAGTTGCCCATGCGAGGAAAGATCGGCACCAAGCGGAGTTGCAGGATCCGGTCTCCTTCAACACTGCTTGTGATTGTGCTACGTCTTACGATATCGACAGTCCATCCAATCTTAAGTAGCCGTTGACAACGCTCCTACCGCATGGCTTTGTCCGAGATATCCTTCCGGCACCAGGCGCCGTCCCAGCGGATCTTCTTCACGGCAGTGTAGGCCGCCAGCTTGGCCTTGGGGATACTGTCGCCCAGCGCGGTCACGCCCAGCACGCGGCCGCCCGATGTCACCACCTGGTTGTCCTTAACTGCCGTGCCGGCGTGGAACACCTTGACATCCGGCAGCTTCGCCGCCTCTTCCAGACCGCGGATCGGGTGGCCCTTCGCGTACTTGCCAGGATAGCCTTCGCTGGCCATCACTACGCAGACCGCGGGCCGCGGGTCCCATTCCAACGGGGCGATCTGGTCCAATTCCCCGCGTGCTGCCGCGTCGAGCACGTCGACCAGGTCCGTCTTCAAACGCATCACGAGCGGCTGGCACTCCGGATCTCCGAACCGCGCGTTATACTCCAATACCTTCGGGCCCTGGTTGGTAATCATCAGCCCGGCGTAGAGCACGCCGCGGAACGGCCGCCGCATCCGCTTCAGGGCGTGCACGGTCGGAACGAGCACGTGTTCCTCGATCCAATGGAGCGTCTTGTCATCGACCAGCGGCGTCGGCGAATACGCGCCCATGCCTCCGGTGTTTGGGCCGGTGTCGCCGTCGTAGGCCGGTTTGTGGTCTTGCGCGGGTTGCAGCGTGACGATCGTGCGGCCATCGGTAATCGCCAGCACACTCGCCTCCTGCCCGTGCAACCGCTCTTCGACGATCACCCGATTGCCGGCATCGCCGAACACCTTCTCACGCGCGATCTGGTTGACGGCCTCCAGGGCCTGCTCGCGGTGGTCGCAAACGATCACTCCCTTGCCGGCGGCCAACCCGTCGGCCTTGACCACCATCGGCACGTCCTCCCGTTCTTGAAGAAAGCGGACCGCCCGCGCGGGATCGCGAAAGGTGTGGTAGTCGGCCGTGGGCACATCGGCACTGCGGAGCAAATCCTTGCAGAAAACCTTGCTTGCCTCCAACTCCGCCGCCGCCTTGTTCGGCCCGAAAATGCGGAGGCCCTCTTTCTCAAACGCGTCCACAATCCCGGCCGCAAGAGGGGCCTCCGGACCGACAACGGTCAGGCCGACCTGCGTCTCCTTGGCAAACCGAATCAGCCCAACGAAATCGCTCTCGGGAATCTCGATGTTTTCCGCATCGGCGGCAGTCCCCGCATTGCCCGGGGCCACAAAAACATGCCGCACTCGCGGGCTCTGGGCGATCTTCCAGGCTAGCGCGTGCTCGCGTCCGCCGCTGCCGATGATCAGAACGTTCATGGAGTCTGTCCTTCCCTGTGCCGGTTCGATGGATCGCGCTGGCTGCCGTTCAACGATTCTAGGGCCATGCGGAGCAAACCGGAAGGGCCTCGCGCGCAGCGCTCAGCGGACCGGCAGCCGCCCAAGGCAGCCTACCCTCACCACAGGTGGCCCGAAACTGCTGCCGAGGGTTGACATCGATTGCGATCCGGACCATAAAGTAGGTTTACGGGCCACGAGCGCCCCCGAAGCCCGCCCCTTGTTCAACATCGTTCCCGGTTCGACTCTCAGAAAGGCCGATCCATGCCCGAGGATCTCGATACCAAGCCGGCCGTGGCCGGCATGCCTGCCGAGACCTGCGCGACCGATCCACGGCGCCGCGGCCTGTTGCGGGCCATGTTCGGCTCGTTCCTGGGGCTGGGTTTCACGGCGCTGGGCGCGGCCGGCGGTCTCTGGGCGGCCGGCACGGCCCGCTTCCTCTTTCCCAACGTGATCACGAAGCCACCCAGCCGCTTCAAAGCCGGGTTCCCCGGCGACTATCCGGCTGGCCGCGTCGAGACCCGGTACAAGGATGAATACGGTGTCTGGCTCGTCAGCGGCTTCTACAACGGCAAGCGGCAGATCTACGCCCTCCGGACGGCCTGCACGCACCTGGGCTGCATTACGATCTGGCAGGAAGCCGAGCAGAAGTTCAAATGCCCCTGCCACGGCAGCGGCTTTTCGATGGACGGCGTGAATTTCGAAGGTCCCGCTCCACGCCCGCTGGAACGCTACGCCATCCGCATCGCCGACGACGGGCAGTTGGAGGTCGACACCAGCCGGATCTTCCAGGAAGAACTGGGCCAATGGACCGACCCCGGCTGCTACGTCCCCGCCTGACCACGCCCATGTCCCTCCGCGACAAGATACGCAACTCGCAGGTCTGGAAGAGCATCTTCCGACACCCCGCGCCGTTGGATCGCCGAAACCGTGTCGTGGTGGTGCTCACCAACCTCGTGCTCCACGTCCACCCGGTTTCCATCCAGAAGCATGCCCTGCGGTTCGGCTTCACGTGGGGCATGGGGCTGATCACGTTCTTCCTCTTCGTCGTCGAAGTGGTTACCGGCGTGCTCCTGATGTTCTACTACCGGCCGACGATCGAGTGGGCCTACAACGACATGCTCGCCCTGCGCGACGTGGTCTCCTTCGGCGTGCTCCGCGAACTCCACCGCTGGGCCGCCCATGCCATGGTGATCGCCGTCTGGCTCCACATGTACCGCGTGTTCCTCACCGGAAGCTACAAGCCGCCGCGGGAATTCAACTGGTGCGTCGGGGTCGTGCTCTTGGTGCTGACGCTCCTCCTGTCGTTCACCGGCTATCTGCTCCCGTGGGACCAGTTGTCGATGTGGGCCGTTACCGTCGGCTCGAACATGGCCCGCGCCGTACCCTTGGTGGGCCACGAAGGGCCCGGACAGCAGATCCTCACGGTCGAGGGGATCGACATGATCACCAGCGGTTCCGACGCCCGCTACCTGCTCCTTGGATCGCCGGCCGTGAGTGAAGAGACCTTGAACCGTTTCTACGTCCTCCACTGCATCGCCATTCCCCTGGTTGCCGCGGTGCTGATCGCGGTGCACTTCTGGCGGGTGCGCAAGGACGGAGGAATCAGCGGACCAACTTGATGAAGAGATCTTAGAGCTTAGATCTTAGAGCTTAGAGTCGCGAGCTCGTAAGTTCTAAGACCTAAGTTCTAAGCTCTAAGTTCTAAGACCTAAGACCTACCAACCTCCCCGATGCACACCGCTTCCGAAGACTTCATCGCACGTGCCGCAATGCCGCTGGCGTGGTTCTACGCCCTCGCGGCGCTGTTGAACCTTTTGGCCGCGTGGTATTCGCGGCGGGGTTTGCGTAGCACGTTTGCAGCCAGCGCATGGCTGGTGGTCGCGGTTGCCTTCGGCGGACTGGCGTTTCTGGCCGCCGCCCGCCGGTTGCTCGTGATGCCGCAGGCAGCCAAAGACGCCCTCGATGCTGCCTTGGGCCCGGTGAGCTTCACCGGAGGCACGTTCGTTCTGTTGGCGGCGCTCTACGTCGGGCGCACGTGCTTCGTCCGTCCCGGAGTGGCGTGGTCCCTTTTCAATGCCTCGCTTCTCTTCCTGGGCACGTCGCTCACCGACCCGGAATTCGCTGCCACGGTCACGAAACCGGACAACATCCCCATCGTCCTCATGATGCTGCTGATCCCGTACTTCCTCTGGTACGGGTTCCGCGAGGCGGCGGCGCACGACCGGCTCATCGCGCAGCTCGAGGCCGACCCCGCGCTCG
>JABWBD010000195.1 GCA_013360685.1 Pirellulales bacterium | reverse complement strand
GCGCTGGCCGCCGAGGCCGACCGGGCCGGCCTGGTGGAGCTGCTGGCACGCCAGGTGCCGCGCTCCGCCTGGGCCGAGAACCGCCGTTTCGAGCTGCTGCTGCGCGTGGCCGAAGACGGCGGCCGCTACCTGTGCGTCCTCAATCCCAACGTGGACGAGGCCGCGGAAGACACCGTGCGCGTCTCCGTCCCGGTGAATGAGGCTGTCGATATGTGGATCGCCCGCGGATCCGCCGTGCCGGTCCGGCCGGCCGCCAGCGGCGTCGCGATCCAACGGGCGCTCGCTCTAGGCGAAGCAACCGTGTATATATGGGGATGGTAGGAATGGAAATGCCAAGGAATCCGAGGGAGTTGCCACCTTCAACCAGAGAGATCGACATGAAACGCACAGACCAATGGTCTTGTTCGGAGTCCAGCCGGAAGTCGCGCCGCGAATTCCTCCGATTTGGCGGAATGCTGTCCGCGGGCGCCGCGCTGGCCGGAGTTGCCGTTCCGGCCGTGCACGCCGCCGAGGACAACACGATCCGCCTGGCCCTCGTTGGTTCCGGCTCCCGGGGGAGCGCCGGGGGAGCGGTGCGGTTGGCAACGCCATGTCGGCTCCCGGCGGACCGGTGAAACTCGTGGCGATGGCCGATCTGTTCGAGCAGCGACTGTCTGCATCGCATAAGACGCTCACGAAGGAGTTCGGCGACCGGATCGATGTCCCGCCGGAACGCCGCTTCCTCGGATTCGATGCCTACCGCAAGGCGATCGACTGCCTCCGCCCGGGCGACGTCGCCCTGCTGACCACATGGTCCGGATTCCGGCCGACACACTTCCAGTACGCGGTGGAAAAGGAAGTGAACGTCTTCATGGAGAAATCGATCGCGCCGGACCCCGTCGGTATCCGGCGAGTGCTTGCCGCGGGCGAGACGGCCACTGCGAAGAACCTCAAGGTATCCACCGGCCTGATGTGCCGGCACTCGTCGGCTCGCCAGTCGCTCATTCAACAGATACGCGACGGGGCCTTGGGCCAGGTCCAGCTCGTTCGCGCTTACCGCATGGAGTTTCGCCCGCCGTTGGGCCCGCGAAAAGCCGACGACCATGAGTTGTACTGGCAGATCTGTAATCCCGAGCGGTTCTTGTGGGTGGCCGGCGGTTATTTCCACGATCGGACGATCCACCTGGTCGATGAGATGTGCTGGCTCAAGGACGCCTGGCCGGTCGCCGCGCACGGCATCGGCGCGCGAGACCCCGGCGCCGATCTCAGCCAGAACCTCGACGCCTACAGCATCGAGTACACCTTCACCGACGGGACGAAGGGAATGGTCGTGGGCCGCTACTTCGCCGAATGTCATACGGAGTTCGCAACCTTCGTGCACGGGACGAAATGCGCGGCACAGTTCTCCGGGAGCATCCACGCGCCCACGGTGCGCATCCACAAGAACCAGCGCATCGAGCACGACACGATTGCCTGGGAGCCGCCCAAGGAGCAGGTCTCGCCGTATGTGGAGGAGTGGCGCGTGCTGCTGGATGCTATTCGCAACGACCGGCCGCACAACGAGGTCCGGCGGTCGGCCTACTCCGACCTGGCAACGATCATGGGCCGGGCCGCCGTGCACTCAGGGAAGATCATCACCTGGGATCAGGCCATGGCCTCGGAATTCCAGTACTGTCCGGAGGTCGACAGCCTTACCCCTGATTCCCCGGCTCCGGCCAGGGCGGATGCCGCGGGACGCTATCCAATCCCGGTCCCCGGCCAATGGTCCGAAATCTGACGCAGCGGCGCTGGGCAAGAACGATTTCGGCCCAATAAACAGTGTTGTCTGAGGTAATGCGGGATCGGATCGAGAGAAAATGCCATGAAAGAACTCGTGTTTGCCGGTCTGTTGGCCGTGGCGATTACCAGTGCCAACGGCCAGGAGAAGGTCGCCGATTGGGTCAAGGTCACCGATCTCGCGGCTTGGAAGGCTCGCGACTCCCAGGGGGAAGTCGTCTACAAGGACAAGTTGTGGATCCTCGGCGGGTGGTTCGACTCGTTCCAGCCTGCTCCACGCGATGTGTGGAGTTCCGCCGACGGAAAGAACTGGGAACTCGTCACCGACAGCGCGGGGTGGAGAAGCAGCGATATCCCCATGACGCTCGTCTTCAAGGACAAGATGTGGTTCATGGGAGGATGGTACAACGGGCGCCTGCCCGGACACACCGCCACCCGCGAAGTTTGGTGGTCGACCGACGGACGCCGTTGGGAGCAGGCCAAGGACGCCGCCTGGTCGCCGCGAATGGGTTCCGGAGCGGTGGTCTTCCAGGACAAAATGTGGATCCTTGGAGGAACCGAAGACTACCTGTTCGCAAAAGATGACCAGCGACTCAGGAACGATGTCTGGTGTTCCTCCGACGGCCAGGAGTGGCAACTCGTGACGGACAAGGCGGGCTGGTCTCCGCGCGCGTTGCATCAGGCGGTTGTGCTCAACGACAAGATGTGGATCCTCGGCGGCGGCAACTACCAGCCGGCCTGGCAAGTGCGGAACGATGTCTGGTGCTCGTCGGATGGGGTGAACTGGACGAGAGTGCTGGAGAACGCTCCCTGGCAGCCGCGGATCTGGTTCTCCGCGGTCGTCTATCGAGACCGCATGTGGGTCTTGGGAGGATCGACGCACGGGAACAAGCTGATTGTGGACGTCTGGTACTCGAAGGATGGAAGCACGTGGTTTGAACTGAAGTCCCGTGTGGCCTGGAGTCCACGCCACGAGCACTCGGCGCTGGTGTTCCAAGACAAGATCTGGGTGGCCGGCGGCCATGCCAGGCCGCTCAATAGCGAAGTCTGGTCCCTCCAGATCCCGCCAGACTGGTTCAACGACGACGCGCCGCCGAGGCGGTGAGACGGCCGGCGGCGCCGCACCGGAGGGTTGCCCGGCCCCGCATGAACTCGCGTGGCCGCTCGACCTCCTTCGCCTCGATTCGGCTCCGCCCCGGCGACGCGGGCACGGGGACGAATGCCTGCACGAACCGAACACCGCACGAAGCGGCGGCCCAAGGAATGCCGGAACGGACGGTATCCGGTGCATTCGTCGGAAGTCAACGGGGGGTGGACTCTCGGACACGTTGCTTTGCAGAAAACATGGTCTCTTGGTGGAGCGGGGCACGGGGACCGTTGCAGCCCCGAAGATCCCTGCTAGACTCAAGGTTGTGCCGATTGCACTGCCTGCCCGGCGCCCCGGGCTTGAGCCGGCTTACACACCCTGAAACGGGGGCCGGCTACCCGCGAGTCCCAACTCAGCCTGGCAAGAAGGCAACGCGATGGCGCCTGTCCCCGTTTAGTCAGGGCCTCTTAACTCTTCCGAAGAGGAAACAGACATGTCACAAGCGTTTTCTCGACGTCGCTTTCTGAAGTGTGCGGCGGTTGCCGGTGCGGCCGCCGCGGTTCCACAATGGGTTCCGGGACGCGCGCTCGGAAAAGACGGAGCTGTCGCACCGAGTGAACGAATCACGCTGGGCGGAATCGGAGTCGGAAATCGAGGCGCCGAAGACCTCTCGCGGTTCCTGCTCAACCCGGATGTGCAAATGGTCGCCGACGCGGACTTGCAGCGCAGCCGTCGCGAACGGATCAAGCAGATGGTCGATAAGCACTACGGGAACACCGATTGCGTCGTCTACCGGGATATGGAGGACATCCTGCAACGCGACGACATCGACGCCGTTCTCATCACCACGGGCGACCGCTGGCACACCCTTGCCTCGCTGCTGGCCGCCAAAGCGGGGAAGGATATCTACTGCGAGAAACCATGCAGTATGACGATCGAAGAGAGCCGGATGCTCGCCGACGGGATTGCCCGGTACGGCCGTGTCTACCAGGCGGGAACGCAGCGCCGCAGTATCGAGAACTTCCAACTTGCAGCGCGCCTGGCCCACAGCGGGAAGCTTGGCGAGTTGAAGGAGGTTCACGCCAACATTCTGGCGCCGCTGACGCAAAACCCCTGGTTGCCCGCCGAAGCGGAGCCTGCGATCGAGGAATGCGACTGGAATCGATGGCTCGGTCCCTGCCCGTGGCGCCCCTTCAACTCGAAGTACGTCGAAGGTGGATGGCGCGGCTTCACCGACTTCCACGGCGGCGGCATCCTCGAATGGGGATCGCACACCATCGATCTCTGCCAGTTTGCGGCCAAATCGGACGATACGGCGCCGATCGAGTTTTGGGCCGACGACTACCGCTTCGGACTCTATCACTCCGACTGGCGGACGACCATGGCCGCCCCGAAGACGAACGTCATCTACGGCCGCTATGCCAACGGCGTCAAGCTCGTGATGCGCGACGGCGGCTGGCAGGGGCTTGGGACATGCAGCGTCCAATATGTCGGAACCGAAGGTTGGGTCGAAACGGGAGACAGCGGCGCGATCCGCGTGGCTCCCAATTCTCTCCGCAGTGAACTGAGGGTCGTCACCATGGCGGGAACCGACCCGGCGACGCACGTGCGGAACTTCCTCGACTGCGTGAAGTCGAGGAAGCTCACTCGCGCAAACGCCTTGGCCGCTGCGCAGGCGCACGTCACCGCGCACGCCGCGTACATCATGGCAACGCTCGGACGTCCGCTGAAGTTCGATCCCAAAAGCGACTCCTTCCCGGACGATTCCGAAGCAAACAAGATGCGCTCGCGAGCGTGGCGAGAGCCGTGGCGCGTTTAGGGGTTCGCCCGAAAAGCCAACGCCGGGTTACTAAACCACTTTCGCCGGACTAAAGCACCGTCGCTGTCTCCGACAAGTACATCTCTCAAAAGGAAAATTCGTATGCGCCCTATTTTCGCTCTTTCAGGCCTCTTGGCCGGTCTGCTCTGCGCTCCGGCCCTGTGCGCCGACGATGCCGCGGCACTGCTGAAAGCGATTCAATCGCCCGAAACATCGGATGTCGACCGGGCCAATGCCTTCGAAAAGATCGGTGATCTCGCGGGCGACAACGCCGTAAAGCCGCTGGCCGGCTTCCTTGGCGACAGGAGGTGGTCGCATTATGCCCGTTTCGCGCTTCAGAAGATGGAGGGCGAAAACGCAACCCAAGCCCTTCTCCAATCGCTCGATACGCTGCAAGGCGACTTGAAGATCGGGGTGATCGGCACGATCGGTCGTCGCCGGGATCCGATTGCCGTCGCGCCCCTGGCGAAGCTGCTGGCCGACGCCGATGAAAAGACCGCCGATTCCGCCGCCATTGCCCTCGGAGAGATTGCGGCGCCCGGCGCCGCTGCGGCGCTCACCGAGGCATTTCACGCCGAGAAAAATCCCGCGCGCAAAGCGTCGCTCGGTTCTGCGCTGCTTCAGGCCGGGCAACGACTGGCCAAGGCGGGACACGCCGAGGAGGCCGTGGCCGTTTTCGATCTTCTCCGTAACGCGGAACTCCCGAACTCCTGCCGAATCGGGGCCCTGCAAAACGCAATTCTCGCGCGGGGCGCCCGGGGGACCGACCTGATGGTCGAGCAACTCAGGTCGTCCGACCGCCGCTCGTTCGAAGTCGGACTGGCCGTCTCCCGCGTTCTTCCGGGCAAGGCGGCGACGCAAGGTGTCGTTGATTCGCTCGAGGCCGACTCGTCGCCCGGCCGGCAGGTCCTCGTGATCCTTGCCTTGAAAGATCGCGGCGATAAGCGGGCTCTTCCCGCGGTTCTCGCCAGGCTCAAGAGCGAGTCGGCGGCGGTTCAATTGGCCGCGATCGGCGCGGTCGGCGAGCTCGGCGACGGCTCGTCGGTTCCGACGCTCCTGTCGACCGCCAAGGGCGAGACGGCCGATGCGGCGATCGATGCCCTGGTCGCCCTGCAAGGGAGTGACGTGAACCCGGCCTTAATTCATGCGGCCCAGGCGCCGGAGACCGCGGCCGCCGCAGTCAACGCTTTGGGGAAACGTCGCGCGAAAGAGGCGGTGGACCTGTTCTTCCAGCTTTCCAAGTCCGATTCTGCGGCGGTCCGTCAAGAGGCAACCGCTGCTCTCGGAAGGACGGTCGCGGAAGACCGGTTTCCCGAGCTTCTCGCGCTGTTGAAAACCGCCAGGAGCGATGTTCAAAAGGCGGCGATCCAAGAGGCCGTCCACGCCGCAATCATTCGGAGCACTCAGCCCGACGTTTGTGCGGATATCCTCGGCGCGATGGTCCCCGGTGCGAGCGGGGCCGATCGCGAGTTCCTTTTCGAACAGGTCCGAACCGCGGGAGGAGCAAAAGCCGTTGCCTGGATGCGCCGGTTCGCGACCGGACCGGACGAAGCCCTTCAGGACGCCGCGACGAAGACACTGGGGGAGTGGCTATCCGCCGATGCAGGTCCGGTGCTGCTGGAGGTTGCCCGGGGGAACGGGAAATTTGCCAACCGGGCGTTGGGTGGCTACATCCGCCTGTTCCGCCAATTTGAGTTGCCGGAAGCGGAAAGGGTCGCCATGGCCGCCGAGGCCCTCAAGGCGGCAAGTCGGCCGAACGAAAGGAACGCCGCGATCGAGGCGATGACCCGCTTCCCCTGCGTTGGGACATTCGAACTCGCTTTAAGTCAGCTCGATGTTCCTGGAAGTGAAGCCGCTGCCGCCGGCGCCGTGCTGACGATCGCTCGGACGGTTCTCGACCTTGATCCCGAGAAGGCAAAGGCGGGACTGAGGAGACTTATCGACGCGAACATCAGTGAAAGTGTGACCGCCTCGGCCAAGGCGTTTCTCCAATAGAAACCCCGGCCACTCCTCGCCCCGTCCGACCGCAAGCCGAAACCCCCGTGCCGTGTTGCCTCCAGCCCGGATGTACTTTCCCGAACTTGGTCCTCATTTTTCAACGACCACACCTCCCCGCAAAGCACATCCCACCCTGGCTCTCGACTCTTGACCGACTCTTTCGACTTTTCTTGAGATTCCGTCTCCCGCCGCATGGTTCTCGCGTGGTTTCCCGTGAAGAAATGTTGATCCGTCTTGCCTATCGCTTCGCGACAGAGATTTCCCCGCGTCTAACCATTAAGGCCGGGTACTTGTGGGCTTTCAAGGGGATGCGTGCGGTGAATGCCTACAAGCGACGAGTTCGAAGGGGGCAACTATTCCCTCCTTTTCTTTTCCTGGCCCTGACCAACGCCTGTAATCTCCGCTGCCACGGCTGCTGGATCGACAGCAAGGGCAAGGTGGACCAACTCTCACGGGAGGACGTCGACTCGCTGATCGCCGCGGGCAAGCGGCAAAGGAGCTACTTCTATACGCTGCTGGGGGGAGAGCCGATGTTGTACTCACACCTTTGGGACATCGTCGAGGGCCATCCGGAATGCTACTTTCAGATCATCACCAACGGCATGTTTTTCTCGGAGGACAACGTCCGCCGCATCCGCCGCGCGGGCAACGTGACGCCACTGGTGAGCCTCGATGGCGGGCAAGAGCAAAACGACGCGCGCCGCGGCCAAGGCGTCTTTGAAAGGGCCATCGAGGGTCTCCGCCGCCTGCAAATGGGTCGGATTCTCTACGGCGTTGCGACCACGGTCACGGGCACGAACCTCGACGAAGTGCTCACCGACGCGTACGTCCGCGCCCTGATCGATCGGGGTGCGATGTACCTCTGGTACTACGTCTATCGGCCGGTAGGCCCGGATCCATCGCCTCAGTTTTGCGTTTCTCGTGAGCAGATGATTCAACTCCGCCGGCGCTTGCTGGAACTGCGCCGGAAGCATCCGATCCTCGTCATCGACACCTATTGGAACGCTCAAGGCGAGGCAGTCTGTCCGGCGGCGCTTGGTCTTGGGTTTCACATCGGCCCTCGCGGCACGATCGAGCCGTGCCCACCTCTTTCGTTTGCATGCCAAACCATCCAACAGAAGGGCGACCTGTTCGAGACGATCAACGAAAGCCGGTATCTCCGCAGTTTCCAACAGTTCGTCCGCGAGCGGACGCGCGGCTGCGTCATTCTCGAACACCCGCACGAACTGGCCGCGTTTCTGCGCGACGCGGGCGCAATCGACTCCAGCGGCCGCGACGCGTTGGCAGACTTGGAGGGATCGCAGCCGCGGACGAGCCACCATCTTGCCGGTGAGGAAATCCCGGAAGATTTTTGGTTCTATCGAATGCTCAAGAAGCAGTTGTTCTTTGGAATGGGCGGATACGGGTAATCACCTTCAATCGCTTGCTACCCAGAGCATCACCATAGCTTCGCTAGACGAGCGTAAACGCTGGGTCAGAATGCGGACTGTCGCAGGCGAGGCGGATCTTCTCTGCCCGTATGGCTTTCTCGCTATACGGCGAGCCGGCAGGGAGGCCCAGTCGGTGGGCCTCCGTCGCTGACGGTGTTTTCTCCCCATCGGACGGGCGCGCCTCCCCTGCGTAGTCGAAATCGTTTCAATCTTCACGCGGGGGATAGTCGTGCAACGCCGCTCAAGAGGGAAATCGTCGCTTGTCAAGACACTCCGTTCACGCTCTATGCGGCCGGATCGCGGACCCGGCAACCGGCAGTGCAGGATCGAAGCCCTCGAGCCGCGAGAGCTGCTGACCGGCCAGATCACCCAGATCCGCTCTTTCCAGGCGTGGAACGGCGGGATCGTTTTGAGCACCGACCCGGCGTCGATCGAATACCATGCGCCGTCCGGCCATCTCTTCGTGGCCGATTCCGAGATCGAGGAATTGTCAAAGCCGTACGATCGCGGATTCAACATTTTCGAGATTTCTCTGGCAGGCGATCAGGTATTCCAGGAATACCCCACCGTCGACAGGGAGCCGACCGGGCTCGCCTATAACGAAGCCGACGGCTACTTCTACATCTCAAACGACCAGGCAAAAACCGTCGCTCGATGGGGTGCCGCACTGAACGCTCCGCTCTTGACGATCAGCTCGCTGGCAATCGATCCGACTTTCGAGGATCCGGAGGGGATTGCGTCGGACCCGGCGGGCAACCTCTATGTTTCCAACGGCAAGGACGGCCTTTACAAGGGCGTGTTTGTTCTCAATTCCAACCTCGAGTTCCTTTACAAATTCTATGTCGGCGACCGGGTAAGCGATCCGGAAGGGATTGCGTACAACCCCCGGAACCGCCATCTGTACATCGTTTCCTCTCCGGGTATGTCGATCTACGAGTACACGCTCGACGGAGGCTTTGTTGAACAATACTCGCTCGCCAATTTCACACCGGCTCCGATGGCGCCGCAAGGGATCACCTTCGGCCCCACTTCGGATCCGAATGACCATCCCGCCGCGTTGGCGGCCTACATCGCCGATGGCGGCAAAGACAACGACAAATCGGCCTGGTTCTATGAGGCTGTCTTGCCGTACTACGGTGAACCGCCGGTGCTGACCACCGTCAATCCGCTTTCCGGAGCCACCGAAGACTCTCCGTTCACCATCAGTTATTCCACGCTGGCCGCCGCGGCAGACGAAAGCGATCCGGAGGGAGATCCGATCAGCTTCCGCATTGAGTCGTTTACGGGAACGCTGACCAAAGGGGGCAGTGCAGTGGTGCCGGGAACGACGCTCTTGAACCCCGGCGAATCGCTCGTCTGGACACCGGTGAATTCCAGCGGTTTGGTGGACGCATTCAGCATCCGCGCGCGCGACGTCTACAACGTGTCGGCAACGGCAGTGCCGGTCCGCGTCAACGTACTCGCAGTGAACGACGCCCCATCGTTTCTCAAGGGCGCGAACCAGATCGTCAATGAAGATGCGGGCCCGCAGACCGTCGCCGCCTGGGCCACGGCGATAGCGCCAGGACCGCCCGACGAGGCAGGCCAAACGCTCTCATTCCTGGTGAGCACCGACAACAACGCTCTTTTTGCGACGCTACCTTCGATCGATGCAGCAAGCGGCACGCTTACGTACACGCCCGTCGCCGACAAGTCCGGCGCCGCAACGGTGACGGTCCGTTTGCAGGACAACGGGGGCACGGCCAATGGCGGGGCCGATACTTCGGCGCTACAGACATTCACCATTACGGTGAATCCCGTCAACGACGTTCCGTCATTCATCAAAGGGCCGAATCAGACGGTCGATGAAGACGCCGGAGCGCAAATGGTTTCTGCATGGATGACAGGGATCTCCGCGGGCCCGACGGATGAGGCCGCCCAGGTGCTCTCGCTGACGATAAGCGCAGACCATCCGGAGCTCTTTGCCGCGTTGCCGCAGATCAATCTGGCAACCGGCACACTCACATTCACGCCCGCGGCCAACGCCTTCGGCGCGGCGACAGTGACTCTTTCTCTTCAGGACAACGGTGGAACTGCCAATGGGGGCCAGAACACGACCGTTCAGACGTTTACGATCGCGATCACCCCGGTGAACGATCCGCCGTCGCTGGGCAACGTAAACACGTTAACCGGCGGGAACGAGGATACGGCATTTTCGATCAGCTATGGCATGCTGGCCGCCGCAGCCGACGAGTCGGACATCGAAGTCGATCCAATCGCGTTCAGAATCGAATCGCTCGGCAGTGGAACATTGACCAAGAACGGCGCGGCGGTTCCGCCTGGGGGAATGCTGTCGTCCGGAGAGTGGTGGGTCTGGACTCCTTCGGCCGATGCCGTGGGCGAACTGGTGGCGTTCACGATCCGCGCCTGGGACGGATCGGCGAACTCGGCAACCGCGGTGCCGGTGCGGGTGAACGTGGTGCCGGTCAACGATGCGCCGACATTTACGATGGGAGCGAACCACACCGTCGGCGAGGACGCCGGAGCGCAGTCCGTTTCGGGATGGGCAAGCGGGATCTCCGCGGGCCCGGCCGATGAATCGGCCCAAACGCTCTCGTTCCAGGTGAGCACCGACAACAACGGACTGTTTGCGTCGTTGCCGTCGGTCAATCCCGTAAACGGCGCGCTCACCTACACGCCGGCTGCCAATCAGTTCGGCATCGCAACGGTGACCGTCCAGTTGAAGGACAACGGCGGAATTGCCGGCGGCGGCGCCGACACATCGGCGGCCCGAACGTTCACGATCACGGTCGATCCGGTCAACGATGCTCCCTCGTTCACCAAAGGGTCGAACCAGACCATCGACGAAGATGCCGGACTGCAGACGGTCGTGGGTTGGGCTACAGGGATCTCGGCCGGACCCGCAAACGAGAACCTCCAAGGACTCACGTTTCTGCTAAGCGTGGATAATCCCGGGTTGTTTTCCGCGCAGCCTTCGATCAACGCAGCTACCGGGACGCTGGCGTATACTCCTGTGCCCGATGCTTTCGGCTCGACGACGGTGACCGTTCGTCTGAAGGACGATGGCGGGCTATCCGGGGGAGGCGTCGACACGTCCGCTCCGCAGACGTTCACGATCACCGTCAGGTCGGTCAACGATGCTCCCACGGTGCTCAATCCGGTGCCCGATCAGGGGGCGTCGAAGAACGCCTTTCTTACGTTCACGTTCGCCGAGAATACCTTCGCGGACATCGATGGCGAATCGTTCGCCTACACCGCCACACTGCAAGATGGCTCTCCGCTGCCGGGCTGGCTGAGTTTTTCGGCCGGCACGAGAACGTTCAGCGGCACGCCCTCGCAGTCGGACGGCAACACGGTCGTCATCAAGCTCACCGCCACGGATCCGGGCGGTCTCGCGGCGAGCGACGAGTTTGTGCTGGTCATCCAGACCCCACCGTTGCTGAGCAACGTGGATCCGCTGCCGGGCGCCCGGGAAGACACGGCGTTCGAGATCAGCTACGCCTTGCTGGCCGCGGCCGCCGACGAATCGGACCCCGATGGGGACCCCATCGCGTTCCGGATCGAGTCGCTCAGCAACGGGACGCTGACGTACGGCGGCCAGGCCGTCGTCCCGGGGGTGACGTTGCTTTCGCAGGGGGGCGCTCTCTCTTGGACCCCTCCTGGGAACGCCAACGGTCAGATGGAGGCATTCACGATTCGTGCCTGGGACGGGGTGGTGGCCTCGTCGACGGCTGTCCCGGTCTACGTGGGGGTGGCGCCGGTCAACGATGCTCCCTTATTCGTGAAAGGAGCAGACCTTACGGTCAACGAGGATGCCGCGGCGCAATCGATTGCCGCTTGGGCCACGGGGATATCCACCGGCGCGGCGAACGAGTCGGGGCAGGCCCTCGCCTTTGTCATCGGCGTGAACAATCCAACTCTCTTTGCAGCCCAGCCCGCTCTCGACGCAACCGGCACGTTAACCTACACACTTGCGGAGAACGGCTTCGGCACGGCGGTCGTGACGGTCCAGCTCGTGGACGACGGCGGAACGGCTGACGGCGGCGCCGACACATCGGCGCAGCAGACGTTTTCGATCACCGTCGATCCGGTGAACGATGCGCCGTCGTTCACGCGCGGACCCGATCTGACCAGCAACGAGGACGCGGGGAAACAGACAATCCTTAATTGGGCGACAGGGATCTCGGCAGGTCCGGCGAACGAGGCGGATCAGACGCTTACGTTCGTCGTTAGCACCAACAACGACCCATTGTTCGCAGTCCTGCCGAAAATCGACGCGACCGGCAAACTGACGTACACTGCCGCGGCGGACGCTTTCGGCGCCGCCCAAGTGACCGTGTCCCTGGCAGACAACGGCGGGACGGCGCGGGGCGGAGTCGATGCCTCTGCGACCCAGGAGTTCACCATCACCGTCAATCCGATCAACGATCCGCCGAGGCTTGCCAATCCGATCCCGGACCAGACTACGTCGGAGGGCGTCGCTTTTCGACTCACGTTTGCCGAAAACACGTTCCGCGACGTGGACAACGACCCGCTCAGCTATGCCGCCGATCAGGCCGATGGCTCGCCGCTGCCTGGCTGGCTGAGTTTCGACTCCGCAACGAGGACCTTCAGCGGGACGCCGGGAGACTCCGATGGCGGCGTGATCTTTGTCCGGGTCACTGCCACTACCCCCGACACGTTCTCCACAACCGACGAATTCCGATTGAAAATCAACGCCGCGCCGTCGCTCACCAACGTGAACACGTTGACGGGCGCAGAGGAGGGCTCGGCATTTCCGATCAGCTATGAACTTCTTGCCGGAGCGGCCGACGAGTCGGACCCGGAAGGTGACCCGATCCTGTTCCGCATCGAGTCGATCACGAGCGGGACGTTGACCAAGGACGGCGCGGAGGTCCTGCCCGGTGAGACCCTGTTCTCCGGAGAGTCGCTGGTCTGGACGCCCTCGCCGGACGCCAACGGTGAGATCGAGGCGTTTACGGTCCGCGCCGGGGACGGATTGGTGACTTCGGCAACGGCGGTCCCGGTGAACGTGAGCGTGCTGGCCGTCAATGATGCGCCCATGTTTACGCCGGGAACGGGCCAGACGGTCAGCGAGGACGCAGGGCCACAGACGGTTTCCGGATGGGCGACCGGCATCTCCCGGGGCCCGGCGAATGAGGCGGCCCAGACACTCGGGTTCACGGCGACCACGAACAACGACGGGCTGTTCTCCGCGTTGCCGGCAGTTGACCCGGCAACCGGCGACCTCACCTACACACCCGCCGCCGACGCCTTCGGCACGGCTACGGTGACTGTCTCTCTTCAAGACGGCGGCGGCACGGACAACGGAGGCGTGGACACGGTCGCTCACACGTTCACGATTACCGTCAGGCCCGTGAACGACGCGCCGTCGTTTACGAAGGGAGCCAATCTGGCGGTCGACGAGGACGAAGGGGCGCAGACCGCTGCCGCTTGGGCGACAGGAATCTCGCGAGGGCCCGGCAACGAGGCGGACCAGGGGCTCGCGTTCGTCGTGAGCGCCGACCAGCCCGGACTGTTTGCCGCGGGTCCGGCGATCGATCCGGCCAGCGGCAATCTCACCTACACGCCCGCGGACAACGCCTTCGGCACGGCGATCGTAACCGTGTACCTCCAGGACACCGGCGGCGAGGCCGATGGAGGCGCGGACAAGTCCGCCGTTGAGACCTTCGCGATCACGATCAACCCGGTGAACGACGCACCGTCGTTCACGAAAGGGGCAAACCTCTCGATCAACGAGGACGCCGGGGCGCAGACGGTTCTTACTTGGGCGACGGGGATTTCTCGCGGTGCGGACAATGAGTCGGACCAAGTGCTCACCTTCCTGGTGAGCGCGGACAACCCCGGTCTGTTCGCCGCTGCCCCGACTCTCGATGCAACCGGCACGCTGACCTATACTCCGGCTCTCGATGCCTTCGGCACGGCAGTCGTCACGGTCGTGCTCGAAGATGACGGTGGAACTGAGAACGGCGGGGGCGACCGATCGGCTTCCCAGACCTTCACGATCACGGTCAATTCAGTGAACGACGCGCCGTCGTTCATCCAAGGGGCCGACGAGTCGATCAGTGAGGATGCGGGTCCGCAGACGGTCGCCGGATGGGCGACGGCGATCTTGGCCGGCCCGCCAAACGAGTCGACTCAGGTCCTTACCTTCCTGGTAAACACCAATAACGCCGGGTTGTTTTCCGCTCCGCCGCAAATCGACCCGGCTGGCACACTGACGTACACCCCGGCGGCGAACGCGTTTGGCGCCGCGCAGGTGACCGTCTCGCTGAAAGACAACGGCGGTACGGCGCGCAGCGGCGTGAATACGTCGGCGCCGCAGACGTTCACGATCACCGTCGCTCCGGTCAACGACGCGCCGACCGCAGCCAATCCGATCCCCGCTCAGGTTACGTCGGAAGGCGTCGCGCTGAATTACACGTTCGCCGAAAACACGTTCCACGACGTGGACAACGACTCGCTGAGCTACACCGCGGCACGAGCCGATGGTTCGCCGCTGCCGGGTTGGCTGGCGTTTGATCCACTTACGAGGACCTTCAGCGGCACGCCGGGCGACTCCGACGCCGGAGTCGTTCTCGTCAGGGTTACCGCGGAGGACATGTCAGCCGGTTCGGCGACCGCCGATTTCCAACTGAAAGTCAACGACCCACCGTCGCTCAGCACCGTCAGCACTTTGACGGGCGGGATCGAGGATACGGCATTCCCGATCAGCTATGACCTGCTGGTCGCCGCGGCCGACGAGTCGGACACGGAAGGCGACCCGCTCGTCTTTCGGATCGAATCGCTCACGAGCGGGACCTTGACCAATGACGGCGTAGTAGTTTCGGCCGGCGGGACCTTGTCCTCCGGGCAGTCGTGGGTCTGGACGCCTCCGACGGATGCCAACGGTGAGTTGGAGGCATTCACGATTCGCGCCTGGGACGGATTGATAACTTCGGCAACGGCGGTCCCGGTGCGAGTCAGCGTGGCGGCAGTCAACGATGTGCCCGCCTTTACGATGGGCGCGGACCACACGGTCAGCGAGGACGCAGGGGCACAGACGGTCACCGGTTGGGTGACAGGGATCTC
>JABWBD010000194.1 GCA_013360685.1 Pirellulales bacterium | reverse complement strand
GATCCTGGCGGCGGCGAATTTGACGTAATCCGACGGAACTTGTACGCCCTCCTGTTGCTTGAAGTGCCCGTCCTTGGAGGGCGGAGCGGAATGGGTGTGCGTGGCGGCGACGATCAGCTTGCCGAGGTCGAACCCCGGCAGTTGCTCCTGAACGGCTGCGCGGATCGGCAGCAGAATGCTGGCCCGCACGACGGCGGTGTCCACACTGATGATGATTGCCGAATCCAAAGGCTTATCGCCGTCGCGCGATTCCAGCGCCAGGACATTGGCCGTCAAGGGGTATTCGACCCCTTGCGACACGCGGGGCGAAAACTGGCCCGCGAGAAACGACGGCATGTCCGGCGTAATATCACAACTGGCCGCGCCGACGTGCAGCGTCGCGGCATTAACATGCGACGCGGGCACAATCGCACCGATCGCTAATAGGCAAGGGAACAGGTAACGCAGAGCGCTCATGGCAAGCTCCTTCTCCAGTGTGGAAAACAACAAGACGACGACACTCCCATTTGATCCGAGATGTCCCATTCGATCGCTGTTCACGGCGATGGGGAATGGCTCGGCTTGCCAGGCAATCAAACCGGCTTTGCCCCGGCTGCCGGCCCTCACAAGTCCGCCCGCAGTCCGTCGTAGGCGACCACGATGTCCTCGGCCGCCAGACGCGGCGCGAGCAGGTCGTAGGGCTCGCAGAAATGCAGGCTCAGGTGGGTCACGAAGAAACGGCCGCCGGGCTTGAGCCGCTTGCTTTCCACCAGGAACTGCCGGATCAGACGCACGAAAGGAAAGTTCATTTGGCCGACCAGCAGGTTGGGCTGCGTCTGTTCGCCAAAGGTTCCTTCCACAATGGCCAGGTCGAGACGCTCCGCGCCCAACGCCGCAAACGTGCCGACGGGAAACCAACCGGTGTCCGTGGCGTAAAGCAGCGATTTGTGCTGGCCGCGCAGAACGTACAGCAAGGCGTCTTCCGTGGGGATGTGGTTGGCGGCCAGCGTCTTGGCTCGCCACGGCCCCAGCGCAAATTCCTCGCCTGGTTTCACGGTTTGCAGCGTGAGCGCCGGCCGTTGGTCGGCGCCCAGGGTCTTCAGGTGCTCCTCGATCCGGGCCACCGTGTTGGCGTTGCCGGTCAGCGACAGCGGCTTGTTCTTCTCGCGCGCCAAGGCCACGATCGCCGCCGGATCGCAATGGTCGCCGTGCGAATGGGTGATCAGGAGATGGTCGATCGCCGCGGGAGCGATCCCCGCCGATTCAAGGCCGTTCCGTCCGGTCACCGAGTAATCGATCAGCACGCCTGGCGAAACGAACAGCGACGAATAACGCCGCGCGTTTCGCCCCCCGTGCTGCCGCACGTAGGTGCAATTGTCGCAGGGGTCCGTCTCCGGCCGCTGGATGTCCGCCGCGCCGGTGCCGAGAAACACGACATAGGGATCCGGCGTTTCGGGTTCCGCGGCCAACGCGCCCGGCGACAGCCCGAGGAGCAAGGAAAATAGTCCCAGACAAGTTGGAAACAAGGTGGCTGGATGCATGGCGGTGCCCGTCGTAAAGAATTGTGTATGGTAAAGTTTCGGCCCTCGGTGGAAGTTCGCTCCGCCTGGTCTATTGGCTCGTGCCGCCGAACTGGCGATTCCACAGATCAGCGTAGCTGATCAGCCGGATCTTGCGTGCATGCAGGATGTCCTTCACCTCCTGCGAGCAGAGCACGGCAACGGATTGGGCTTGGCGCGGCGCGTAAAGCCCCGGGTGGCAGATCGTGTACCACGTGCCGGGCTGGAGATTCCGCAGTGTATCGAGAAATTTCAGACGCGTTGCTTCGGGCATGTCGGGGCCGCACCAGTAGGCGAGGTTGCCATCCGGGAGCCGCACGGTGCCCCAGGCCTCCAGTCCGACTCCAAAAAACTTGGCGCCCGAGTAGCGGCCGTCGACGTCCAGGGTGTCGTGCGTGTAGAGCAGCCGATACTCGCGGCAGAGACGCTGGAACACAGCGACGATATCGGGGCGCTTTCCGCCGCCGTTGGACGCCATGTGCCAGTCGAGGTAGATAAACCGCAGTCCCGTGCCGAGGCACTTCTCGATCTGCGCCCGGACCTCCTTTTCCACTTCGTCGATCTTCGGCTCGGATTTCAGGAAGTCTTCCAGACCGTGGTAGAAGAACCCGTTCGGTGCGATGAGGCTGGAGACCTGGTCGGGCGGGAGGATCGGCCGCATGGGGGTTGTTGCCATGAGGGTGACGTGGATGCCGGGGGCCAGTTTCGGATGGGCCTTGCAGCGCGTGATGGCATCGTCGAAGTAGAGCGAGGGGGCCATCAGGCTGGCGGACGTGACGATCCCTTCGGTATGGGCCTTGATGAATCCCTGGTTCACGTCCAACGAATGGCCCATGTCGTCGCCCCGAACCAGAAGCTCGATGGGCCGTTCGGCGTTCTCGGCCGCGGCAGCCCAAGACACGATCCCCACGAGGATCAACAAAGCCGACGAGCATTGAGCGTTCATTGCCGAGTTACTCCTTGCGATCACTTTACGTCGCGGACCTCGGCCACCATTTCCAGCAACGTGTCGAGCAGCTTTTCCGAACCGTGCGGCTCGAAAGCGCAGGAGCCTAGCCAGGTCTCATAGCCGCCCCAGTCGAAGTGCTTGGCGGTCGGAATGTAGCCGAAGCCGCCGTGGGCCCATTCGACCAGGACCGCCGGCTGCATCGCCGCCCGCTGGCGGAACTCCAGGCCGATCTCGCAGAACGGCTCGCCGGGCATCGTGCCGATGCACGCCGGGCCGATGCGCAACACTTGCAGCGGCACCGAGACCTGCGCCTCGCGAGTGGCCATGTCCGTGATCCGATGCGCGTAGCTCCACGACAGGTCGACCTGGTCGGGCCTGGGCCCCGGCTTTGTCAACCGCTCCTTGGCCCAGGCGATTCGTTCAGCCGTCGGCATGGGACGCGCGATGGTTCGCTCCCGAAAGCGGGCCGCCAGGGCCACGTGGTCCTGATACTCGGCCTTGGCCAGCACGGCATGAACCCTGCGCGCGATAGTCTCGGCCACGCGGCGCATCTTTGCGTAGGGCTCCATCGGAGGCTGGGGCTCACGCCGATCGGTGCTGGTCACGTCGCCGCTGGCGCCGTTGGCCATCATCGCCACGAACGGCGGATCCAGATCCCTGGCGTCCAGCAACCGCTCAAACTGCCGGCAGTACTCGCCAAAATAGTCCGCCGAGATGTCGCCCTTGGGCACGCCGCCCACATAGTGCAAGGCGTAGGTCGAGTAGACGGCGATCGGCCGTCCATTCGGTTCGCGCAGGGCCAGGATCGTCACCGTTGGATCCGTCGGACCGGCAGGCTTCACCAGGTTCGGGCTGCCCGGCGGCGGGTTCATCTTCACCTGGTCGATGCCGCCGAAGGGATTGGGCGGCATGGTGCCGGGCTTGAGAAACCAGCGCCGGTTGAACACGTGCTCCGGCACCTCCGCGGTGACGCACGCCAACTGGGCCGGGCGCAGCCGGTTCACAGCACAGCGCACGCCGTCGACGATCCGCTGCACGACAAAGGCGCGGTAGTTCTCGTACTCCGGCTCAGCGGGGGCGGGCGCCTTGCCGCCGGTGCTGCTGGCAGAATGGGTATGCACGGCGGAGATCAGCACGTTGCTCGCTGGAATCCCAAGCTGCTTTTCGATCAGGCCGCGCGTCTCGGCGCACATGCCCACCTCGGTGCCCAGCAGATCGAGGACCGCCAGGGCGAGCTTTGTCTTGCCGTCGTCGAGCACGAGGCACCGGGCGTGCAGTTCATCATGCACGTTGGTCGACAGCGGGGCGATGAAATTGCCCACGATCGGCCGCCCCAACGGCGGCGTAATCACGCTGGTGGCCGCGCCGGCCCGGAATCGGGGCGCCGGCTCGGCCGCGCACAGCGTCGTAGCAATCAAGGAACATGCAACGAGGACGAGCAGCGACGGTTTCACGGCGAGAATGTCCTGAAGTCTGTAGCCGTTCAAGGTGTGGCGTTTGATGGGGCGGACGAGGCTATTCTGCAGCGGTCGAGCGCACCTCGGCCGCCATTTCCAGCAGGGCGTCGAGCATCTTCTCCGATGCCTTCGGCTCCAAGCGGTTGGTGCAAAGCCAGGTCTCGTAACCGCCCAACTCGTGCTGCTTCGGCGTAGGCAGGTAGTCGAAATAGCCGTGCGCCAGGGAGACCAGGAAAGCCGGTTGCACGGGACTCCGCTGGCGGAATTCGAGGCCGATCTCGCAGAAGATCTCGTTGGGCAAGCTGCCGATGCACACGTCGCCAATCCGCAGCACTTGCAGCGGCGTCGGGACCGAGGCCGCACCGCGGGCCAGTTCCTCGAATCGCTGGGCATAAACGTAGGGGATGTCGGGCTTGCCGCCCTTGGCCAGCATTTCCTTGGCCCACGCCATCTGCTCGGCGCTCGGCCGGCGTGTGGCGATCAGCGGCTCGCGGTAGCTTGCGGCAAGGGTCGGCCGGTCAGAGTACTGAACCTTAGCCAGGGCCGCCTGGACCTTCGCGGCTAAGTCGTCGGCCACGAACCGCATTTGCTCGTAAGGTTTCTTGGGCGGCCGGGGCTGGAGGAAATTGATGTTGTTCACGTCGCCACTGGTGCCGTTGGCCATCATGGCCACCATCGGCGGATCCTGTTGATCGCCCTGCAGCAGACGCTCCAGACGCTGGCAGTACATGCCGTAGTAGTCGGCCGAAATGTCGCCGTGTCCCACGCCGCCCACGTAGTGCAGCGAATAGCAGGAGTACACGGCGATCGGCCGGCCATCGGGCTCGCGCACGGCGAGGATCGACACCAACGGATCGGTCGGCCCGGCCGGCTTCACCAGGTCCGGGCTGCCCGCCGCTGGATTCATCTTCACCTGGTCGATGCCGCCGAAGGGATTGGGCGGCATGGTGCCGGGCTTGAGGAACCAGCGGCGGTTGAACACGTGCTCCGGCGCTTCGGCGGTGGTGAACCCGACTTGCGCCGGGCGCAGCCGGTTCGCGGCGCATTTGACTCCGTCGGCGATCCGCCGGGCGACGAAGGCCTGGTACTTGTCTATCTGGTACTCGTCGACCTTCTGCGGGAACTCGAAGTGGTTCTTGCCCAGCGCGCTGGCCGCCGAATGGGTGTGGATGGCCGAGATCAACACGTTCGTCGGCGGGATGCCTGTCTCCTGCTCGATGAACTGGCGCGCCTGGTGGCTTACAATGTAATGGAAGCCCAGCAAATCGACGACTACCAGGGCGAGCTTCGTCTTCCCATCGTCCAGCACAAGGCACCGCGCGTGCAGCTCGTCGTGGACGTTTGTGGCGGGAAAGGGCAGAAAACCGCCGATGATCGCCGACCCCAAGGCCGGCGTGATGTTGCTCGTGGCCGCCCCGGCGCGAAACGTGGGCGCGGGCGGGTCCGCAGCGAAGAGGGTGGTGCTCAGGAAGCAGGCAACGATGCCGAGCAGATGGCGTCTCATGAAGGTGGGCTCCCAAAACAGGTCAACGGAAGGAAGTCGCTGGCAGGTCCTCCAAGATACTGCATCGCCTTACGCAATGCCACCCCCAACAAAGTCCGCGGAAACATGTGGCGGTACGTCGACTTCGACGGCGACGGCCTGACGGATCTTGTCATCGGCATCGACGACTGGACTGACTACCTACGGAGAGCCCTGGACCAGGTACAACGCCTACGACAGGAGCGGAAAATGGCTGCGTGGTCCGCTGCGCGGCCAGGTCTACGTGGCCCGAAATCTGGGCACGAACCAACAGCCGCGCTATGCCACGCCATACCGCCTGACCGTTGTCGGCGGCGGCCCCCTGGAAACCTACGGCTGGCCGTCGCCCTGCGTTGCCGACTGGGACGGCGACGGCGATTTCGACATCGTGTGCGGTAATTTCTTGAACCGCTTCACCTACTTCCAGAACTTACATCCGTGTCCTCTGTGGCCCCGCGCTCTTGTTCTCCGAAGAGGATCCGAAAACACAGGGGCACAGAGGCCTGGGAGGGTGCCAACCGTACAGTGGCAAGTAAAGGCGATCTCCGTTTCCGCCAGGGTGATCGGATCCTCGTGAGCGCGACGTTGCCCGGGCTCCGCCTTCCAACCGGTCGTCAGGTGCGCGTCAACGGCCTTCGTTGCCATGCCTGGCAATCCACTGCCGGGCGTAGTCTACGGCAGTGAGGCCGTTGTTGCAGAGCGGCGTGCAGTGGAAGATCAAACCTTCGATCCGGCCTTCCTTGTACAGGCGATGGGCGTAGTCCAGTTGCCTGGCCATGAAATCCTTGCTCAGTTCTTTCTTGCCGCCGAAGTCCCACATGTAGATGCTTGCGTCAACTTCAAGGGCAGCGATTTGGTGGTTGTGATAGGTGATAAGATCCCCTGGATGTTGCAGTTTCGCGCCGCGTGGTACAATGCCGCCTGTGGTCGGGCGAGCCGGGGCGGTCAACCTGATTGCACGCCCCGCAGGTGCCCGCATGATTCTCTCGGATCGGGAAACCGAAGTGCTGCGGAGACTGACCCGCGGAGCAGCTTGACCTTTTGCGTTACGCCATCGAGACACTCGCACAACCGCAACCACGAACTCGCTTACCACCACAACCATGAAACACTTTATCGCTCTTGCCGTGTTGCTTGGCCTCTCGTTGACGGCTTTCGTGGAAGACGTCCGCCTGCAGCCGCTCAAGAACCTGAACGGTTATTTCCCCTTCACCCCGCCGAGATCCTTGCCCGAGTGGGAGCATCGCAAGGAGGATGTGCGGCGGCAGATTCTGGTGGCGGCGGGGCTCTGGCCGATGCCGACCAAGACGCCGCTCAGCGCGGTCATCCACGGCAGAATCGACTGCGACGGGTACACGGTCGAAAAGGTCTATTTCGAGAGCGCACCCGGTTTCTTCGTCACAGGCAACCTGTACCGCCCTAAGAACATCCAGGGCCGCGTGCCGGGAGTGATGTTCGCACACGGCCACCGGGAAAACGCCCGACTGTACCTAACCCCGGAGGAGACGTTGCGTAGGAGCATCGCCGACGGCGCGGAGCGTTTCGAGCGGGCTGGGCGCAGCACCTATCAGTCCCAGTGCCGCCAGCTCGCCCGCATGGGCTGCGTGGTCTGGCAGTGGGATATGCTCAGCGACTCGGATTCCATTCAGTTTTCGCGGCAGGTCGTGCACGGCTTCGCCAAACAGCGGCCGGAGCTGAACACGACGGAGAACTGGGGCCTGTACAGCCCGCAGGCCGAGGCGCATTGCCAGAACATCATGGGCTTGCAGACGCTCAATGCCGTGCGAGGCCTCGATTTCCTGCTCAGCCTTCCCGATGTGGACCCGCAGCGTACGGCTGTCACCGGCGGCAGCGGCGGCGGCACGCAGTCGATGATCCTGGCCGCGATTGACGACCGCATCCAGCTTTCCTTTCCCGTGGTCATGGTCAGCACGTCGATGCAGGGCGGCTGCACCTGCGAAAATGCCAGCCTGCTGCGGGTGAACACGGGCAATGTCGAGTTCGCCGCGCTCTTCGCGCCGAAACCGCAGGGCATGAACAGCGCGGACGATTGGACCAAGGAAATGGCCACCAAGGGCTTCCCCGAATTGCAGCAGCTCTACGCGTTGTACGGCAAGAAGGACAACGTCTACCTGAAGCGCGGCGAGCACTTCCCGCACAACTACAACGCCGTCACGCGTTCCGCCTTCTACACCTTCCTGAACAAGCATTTCAAGCTCGGCTTTCCGGCGCCCGTGATCGAGACAGATTTCGATCCGCTGCCGCCTGAGCAGCTCACCGTCTGGGACGACCAGCACCCCGGCCCCAAGGCGGGCGACCCGGATTTCGAACGCAAGTTGCTGCGCTGGTTCACCGAGGACGCGGAAGAGCAACTCCGCACCGCCGTTTCCACCCGCGAAGGGCTTCGCAAGCTCATCGGCGGCGGCGTCGAAGTGGTCATCGGCCGCACGCTGGCCCATGCCGGCGAGGTGCAGTGGAACGTCGAAAACCGCCAAGACCGCGGCGACTATGTCGAGATAGCCGGAACGCTGGTCAACCGGACGTATGCCGAGGAAGTGAAACTCGCTTGGCTGTGCCCCATGCGGAGCGACGGCCGCGCCGTGGTGTGGCTGGATAGCAACGGCAAGTCCGCGCTACGCAACGCCGACGGCAGCGTCAAACCCGCCGTGATGAAGCTCGTTCAGGGCGGCGCGATGGTCATCGGCGCCGATCTGCTCTTCCAGGGTGGGGAACCGGTGAGACAGACTCGCGTGGTGGAGAATCCTCGCGAGTTCGCCGGCTACACGTTCGGCTACAACCACGCGCTGTTCGCCCAAAGGACGCACGACGTGTTGTCGATCGTGAGCCTGCTGCGCAAGGCGAAGCCGGACTCGCAGCCCACGATCAAGACGGTCGCCGTCGCCGGCTGGGGTGATGCCGGCCCGATTGCCGCCGCGGCGAGGGCCGTCGCCGCTGAAGCCATCGACCGGGCCGCCGTGGACACCGGCGGCTTCCGCTTCGGCAAGTTGCTCGACTACCGCCACCCCATGTTCCTCCCCGGCGGCGCGAAGTATCTCGACCTGCCCGGCATGATCGCCCTGGCCGCTCCCCAGTCCCTCTGGCTTGCCGGCGAGGGCAAAGAGCCCGAGATTGTGGTCGCGGCCTATCGCGGCGCCCCCAAGGCCGACGCACTGGCCACGTACACCGGCGACGGCGCGGACAAGGAGGCGTCGGCCGTCCAGTGGCTGCTGAAATAGGGCAAAGCTGGACTTATCCGGCTGCGCCGGAACCCGAAACCCTAATCTTTCACATAATCTTTCACTTAATCTCTTCCTCCTGCCTCGGAGCCGGGGGTTAGGTGAAAGATCAGGTGAAAGACCAGGCCAACTTGGAAAGTAGAGAAGACATGAATGCAAAAGCTGCTTTGTCTGTGATCGCCCTTGTAGGGATGATGGCATTGGCTTCGACCGCGGCGGGCGGCGAAGGCCCCGACTCCGGTGTGCTCGGCCGCTGGAGCTTCGACGAAGGCCAGGGGGTTTACTCAGCCAATGCAGTCGATCCCACCGGCGACGCCGAACTACGCCATGCATCATGGGCCAAGGGCGAGTTCGGGACCGCGCTGCGGCTGACCGGTTCGGACAGCTACGCGATCCTCCCGGCGATGCCGCAGCTCGACGGCTCCGACGAGATGAGTCTGGCCGTCTGGGCGTACTGGGAGGGAACCGGGCAATATCCCAACATTCTCACCGGCGGAACGTGGAGCCCGGGGGGATTTCTGATCTTCGTCCGCGACCGCACCTGCTCGTTTCGCATGGGCCGGCCGGGTCACCGCCACGGTGCCGCCGGCGAGGCTTGGACGGAAGCCTCCGCTCCGTTCCTCTCCGAGTTGCCCCTGAAGCAATGGGTCCATCTGGCGGCCATTTTCAAGCGGCCGCAGATCACCACCTATGTCAACGGCAAGCAAGTCGGCTCTGCCCGGTGGGACTATCCGGTCGGGCAGAACGGCGATCTCCAGGTAGGGCGTTGGTCCGGATCGACCAGCCACGCCGGCTTGATCGACGAACTGCGGATCTATCGGCGGGCGCTGGAGGCCGAAGAGGTGCTGGCCTTGGCCAATCCGGCGGGCCGCCAAACGGCCGATTACAAGGACCTGGGCTCGGCCAAGACCGAGGCCAAGGAACTCGCCCGCTATGAAACCCGCTGGGCTACGCTGGTCGTCGGCGATGACGGCGCGCTCCTCTCCATGAAGGAGAAGGGCACCGGGCGCGAACTGCTGGCCACGCCGCAGCCCGTGCTGGCGGTCGAGCAGAAGCAGGGGCGGCGACTGCAAGCGCGGCAGATGCGATTGGAGAACGGTCTGCTGATCGCCGATTTCCCGCGCGGGGCCGGCAGCGCGGCTATCCGCATCGAAGCCAAGGACCAGTATTTCACCGTGACGGCCGCCGACCTGAAGGTGCCCGACGCCAAGCGGTTCACGTTCTTCCAGCTCTCGCCGGCGCCGAAGGAGTACATCGGCAACATGGCCGGGCTGGCGTCCGACGACGCTTCGGGCGTGTGCCTGCGAAGCCTGGCCCTGGAGGTCGACACGTCGTTCCACTCGCCGGTTCCGCAGTTCCGCGCGTCGACGACGGCCGAGCACGGCCTGGTCGGGCACCGCATCGGCCTGGCCGCCGGGCCGCGGCCGCAGTTGATCCCCATGCTCCGCTCGATGGCGGAAACCGAACCGGTGCCGAAATCCCGCGTCGGCGGCCCCTGGTCGATGGGCGCGGAAGAAACCCGCGGCTCCTACCTGTTTGCCGACCTGGCCGCGAAGGATACCGATGCCTGGATCGAAATGGCTCGCCGCGGAGGTTCTACCAACCTCCATCTGCACGGCTGGTGGTTCACGCTGGGCCACTACGAACCGCGCGCGGCCTATTTCCCCGGCGGGCTGGACGAGATGAAGGCCACGGCGGAGCGGATTCGGGCTGCCGGCCTGAAACCGGGAACCCACACGCTCACCGCCTGCATCAGCCCGAACGATCCCTGGGTCACGCCGGCGCCCTCGCCGCACCTGATCGCGTCGAACCGCTATACGTTGGCCAAGCCGCTTTCGGCCACCGACAAGACGATCTTCGTCAACGAGCTGCCCGCCCAGAGCCACGACGTGATCTGGAGCTACTCCGGCAACGGCAACGCGCTGCGCGTGGGAAGCGAACTGATCCGCTATGCGGCCATTTCGCGGGAGCAGCCCTATGCCTTCTTGGAGTGCGAGCGAGGCGCGTTCAAAACTCAGGCCGCCGCGCATACGGAAGGCGCCGCGGTCGATTACCTCCAGCAGCGGTACATTGCCTTCTATCCCGACCCCAAGAGCCCGCTGGCGGACGAGTTGGCCGAGCGGATCGCCCGCGTCTACAACGCCTGCAAGCTGGAGATGATCTACTTCGACGGTTCCGAGGGCATGCGGAGCCGATTCGGCATCGACACCATGCGTTGGGCCATCTTCCAGCGGCTGCACGGCGGCGTGACCGAGGGCAGCGAGTGGGGACACAACAGTTGGTGGATCCACTCGCGGCTGGGCGCGTGGGACCATCCCGTGTGGGCCATGAAGCAGTTCCACGACGCGCACATCCGCCAGGCATCGCGATTCCGGATGACCGACCTGCTCGAGCCGCAACTGGGCTGGTGGGCGCCGCGAGGACCGTCGGCGATCGCACGCGGGCATTTTCCCGACGAACTGGAGTATTTCGCCGCCCAGAACCTGGCGATCGACGGCCCCGGGTCGATCCAGGGCGTGCATGCCGTCGGCCGCCCCTGGAACGCCCGAATTGAAGAGCTGTTCACCGTGCTGGGCTGGTATGAGCGGCTCCGCCTGGCCCGTTATTTCGATCAGGCCACGTTGCAGCAGGTCGGCCGGCCGGGCCGCGACGTTCGTCTGCGGCAGAACGCCGCCGGCCAGTGGCAGTTCACCCCGGCCCATCTGGCCAAGCATCGCATCAGCGCGGTCGGCAATGGTTCGGAGCAGTGGGTGACCGAAAACCCGTATTCCGCCCAACCATTCCGCGCGCGGCTGGAAGCCCTGTACAGCGTCGCGCCGTATGACGACGCCAAGGCCACCGTGCTGGCCGACTTCTCCGATCTCGATCTACTGGACAACCGCCGCAACGCGGCTGGGGTCACCGCCCGAGTCGAACTGGAGACGACCGATGTCAAGGCCGGCGGTCGCAGCCTGCGGCTCCAGGCCGCCAACGCCGGCGACAGCGCTCGCGGAGCCTGGGCGCAGATCGGCAGGACATACAAGCACCCCTATTTCAGCATGTTGCCGGGCGACGCCCTGGGCCTGTGGGTCAAAGGCGACGGCAGCGGCGCGTTGCTGAACATTCAGATTCGCTCGCCGCGGGAATACCACGACTGCATCTCGGACCACTACATCGACCTGGATTTCAGCGGCTGGCGCTACGTGGAGATCCTGCTCCGCGAGCGCGATTCGGAGCGGCTGTCGGATTACGTGTGGCCCTATGGTGGCGGCGGAAGCCACGCCATCTACCGCAACGCCGTGGACGGGGCGCATATCTCGGAGGTCAACCTGTTCTTGAACGAGATTCCCGCCAAGGGCAAGGTCGACATCCTGGTGAGCCCGATCGTCTCGCTTACCGCCCGCCGGGCCGAACTGGCCAGCCCGTCGCTGGAACTCGGCGGCAGCAAGGTGCTCTTCCCGGTCACGCTGCAATCCGGGCAGTACATCGAGTTGGAGGGCATCGACGACTGCGTCCTGTACGACGAACGGGGCGAACTGATCAGCCGCTTCCGGCCGCAAGTCGAAAAGCTGCCGCTGCTGGCCGAGGGCGCCAACACGATCCGGTTCGGCTGCACACCATCGCAAGGCCACAGCGCGCGGGCCGAGATCACCGTCGTGTCCCTGGGCCAGCCGTTTGGCGGCCGCAGGCCCGTGGCGGAGATCGACTGGAAGCGGCTCGATCGCGAGTACGACATTCCGCGGATCGTCACCCGGCTCGATGGCGTCGACAACGTCTGGAACATCGTCCGCAGATCGGATGCGCCCGGCGGCCAAGAAAAGCCACCGGTGCTAGAGGTCGAACTCGCGATTCCGCAGCTTGCCAAACCTGAAAAACAAGCCGGGGCCAAGGAGAGCGGGGCCTTTCTGGCCGAGCCGGTGCTGGCGATCGGCGAGAAACCGGTGCGATTCCCCGTGCGGCTGCTGGAAGGCCAGCGGCTCGTCTGCCGCGACCAGGCCACCTGGCGGGTGTTGGGCGCCGACGGCGCCGAGGTCGCTGCGGGCCAAGTGGCGGGCACCTTCCCCACGCTCGTGCCGGGAGCCAACCGGGTCACGCTCGCTTCCCAGGCGCAGCCCGCCGCAGACTTCCGCGTCATCGTGAAGACCGTGAAGGTCTATCGTTAGGAGTTTGTTTAAGATTGCTCTCAGCGCGGAGGCGGGAATAAGGGATACTTGGCGACCGGGGACGTTCGGTACGGATTCTAGCACCTGCCAGGAGGGAATCATGGGCGAGCGAGCGAAGTGGTTTCGGGATTGGAACCCGTTGGAAGGTCGGCAGGAGATCCTAGCGGCTGGGATAGTAGTCACGCAAAGGCGCTAAGAAAGGTGTTTGCTCTATGAGCCTGTTGATCTTGGCGTCTTCGCGGCTTTGCGTGAGCCTCCGACCAAATGGAAGGTGAGACACAACGATGGCTACGGCGTCCGTGTTTATCAGCAGCGTGCAGAAGGAACTGCAGGCCGAGCGGCAGGCGATCAAGGCGTTCGTCGAAGGCGATCCTCTGCTCCGCCGCTACTTCACGGCGTTCGTGTTCGAGGACCTGCCCGCGAGCGACCGCCGCGCGGATGAGGTCTATCTGGACGAGGTAGACCGATGTGCTGTTTACGTTGGCATCTTCGGCCATGCCTATGGCTTCGAGGATGCCCAAGGGGTGTCGCCGACCGAACGCGAGTTTGATCGGGCGAGCGTACAAGCCAAGCCGCGGCTCATCTTCGTCAAGAGCACGGACGATGCGGGGCGGCACCCCAAGATGCTGGCGTTGATCCGCAAGGCGGGCAACCAACTCATCCGCCGCCGGTTCAACGATGTGCCCGAGTTAACCACCGCACTGTACGCGAGTCTGGTCGAACACTTGGAACGGGCCGGCCTCTTGCGGACGCGGCCCTTCGATGCCTCGGCTTGTCCCAGCGCCACGCTTGCCGACATCTCTGAAGACAAGGTGCGGTGGTTTCTAGCGCGTGCGCGTCGCCAGCGGCAGTTCGTCTTGGAGGAGGACACGCCGCCCGCCGACGTGCTCGCTCATCTGAACTTGCTCGACGCCGGTCAACCCACGCACGCCGCCGTGCTCCTGTTCGGCAAGCAGCCGCAACGATTCCTGATCACGTCCGAGGTCAAGTGCATGCACTTCCACGGCACGGAGGTGAGCAAGCCGATCCCCTCGTACCAGATCTACAAGGGCACGGTCTTCGATCTGGTGGACCAGGCCACCGACTTCGTGATGTCCAAGATCAATCGCCGAGTCGGCACCCGTTCGCTGGGGCCAGAGGCTCCGGTGACGTATGAACTGCCGGGCGAAGCGGTGGGCGAAGCGATCGTCAACGCCGTCGCGCACCGCGACTATGCCAGTAACGCCAGCGTGCAAGTCATGCTGTTCAGCGATCGGCTGGAAGTCTGGAACCCCGGCGAGTTGCCGCCCGCGCTGACCGTGGAGAAACTGCGGCTGCCGCACGCCTCCCTGCCGCGCAACCCACTCCTGGCCGATCCGCTGTTCCTGACCCGCTACATCGAGAAAGCGGGCAGCGGCATTCTGGACATGATCCGCCTCTGTCGACAGGCCGGCTTGCCCGAGCCCGAGTACCGCCAGGACGGCGGCATGTTCGTGCAAACACTGACCCGTGATTGGCTCACTGAGGCTCTTATGGAGGAAATGGGGCTGAACGAGCGGCAGCGAAATGGCGTAGCGCTAGCTCGTCGCCAGGGACGCATCACCAGCCGCGAGTACCAGCAATTGACCGGCGTTTCCGCGAGGACCGCCAGCCGCGACCTGGACGGCCTGATTTCGAAAGGGATTTTCAGCAAAGTCGGGCGACGCGGCCCAACCACACATTACATGCTTGTCGGCCGCCAAGACGCGGATGGGATGAAGAAACGGGAGTGATCAGCCGCCCCAGGGAATCGCCCTCCAAGGCAATTCGGACACAATTCGGCCATCG
>JABWBD010000193.1 GCA_013360685.1 Pirellulales bacterium | reverse complement strand
ATCCAGGTGGCCCTGGTTGGCTGTGGCGGACGCGGCACGGGCGCGGCGGCCCAGGCGCTGTCGACCACCAGCGGTCCGATCAAGCTGGTCGCCGTGGCCGATGTTTTCGAGGGCCGGCTGAAAGGCAGCTACGAAAACCTGAAGAAACAATTCGCCGACCAGGTGGACGTGCCCGAGGACCGCAAGTTCGTCGGTTTCGACGGCTACAAGAACGCGATGGATTGCCTGAAGGCCGGCGACATCGTGATCCTCGCCACACCTCCGGCATTCCGCTGGGTCCATTTCGGCTATGCGATCTCCAAGGGGATCCACGTCTTCATGGAAAAGCCGGTCACCGTGGACGGCCCCAGCACGAAGAAGCTCCTCAAGCTGGCCGAGGAATCTCAGCAGAAGAACCTGAAGGTGGGCGTGGGGCTCATGTGCCGCCACTGCGCCTCGCGCGCGGAACTCTACAACCGGATCAAGGGGGGCGAGATCGGGGACCTGATCACCATGCGGGCCTACCGGATGCACGGCCCGATCGGCTACTTCGCCTCGGATCCCAAGCCGGCCGACATGGGCGAACTGCTTTACCAGGTGCAACGGTTCCACAGTTTTCTCTGGGCCAGCGGCGGCTGCTTCAGCGACTTTTACATCCACAACATCGATGAGTGCTGCTGGATGAAAGACGCATGGCCGGTCGAGGCGCAGGCCACCGGCGGACGCCACTACCGCGGCAACTCGGTGGACCAGAATTTCGACAACTACTCGGTCGAGTACACGTTTGCCGACGGCACGAAGCTGTTCCTCTACGGGCGCTGCATCAGCGGCTGCCACGACCAGTTCTCCAGTACCGCGCACGGCAGCAAGGGATCAGGCATCATTTCGACCTCCGCCCACACGCCGGCGAAGTGCCGCATCTACAAAGGGCAGCGCACGGCCAATGAGGATCTCGTCTGGGCCTTCCCGCAGCCCGAGCCGAACCCGTATCAACTCGAGTGGGACCATCTCATCGAGGCGATCCGGCAGGACAAGCCGTACAACGAGGCCCGCCGCGGCGCCGAGGCGAGCCTGGTCACGTCGATGGGCCGCATGGCCGCGCATACCGGCCGCATCGTCACCTTCGATGAGATGCTCAACTGCGAGCACGAGTTCGCGCCGTCCGTCGACAAGCTGGCGATGGACTCGCCGGCCCCCTTGCTCTCGAACGCCGAGGGCAAGTACCCGGTCCCGATGCCGGGGCTGGTGACGAATCGGGAGTATTGAACACGGCAGCCTGGCGACGAGCGGTCGGCGTTGAGCAGCGCGCCGACCGCGCCGGGAAAAGAGGAAGGAAGACGGCGATCCCTCGCCGCACTCCCGAGCGACGGCATCAGGGACCGCCGTCTTCGCCGGGGTTGTCGTTGGTGTCGGCGGGCGGCACGCCGAGATCGATCCCGGCGGGCGGCTCGTTGGGCTCGTCCAACAGGCTGCCCGTCTCGTCGTCGTCGTATTCGTAGGTCGTTCCGCCGATGACTACGGAAAACGACTGGTCGAGATTCCTCAGGGCAACGGCCAGATCGCCGAGTTCCTGGACGATCTGGTTCCGCAAGGCCACCAGGCCGACAATCGCCCCCAGCGCCAGCACCGTATAGATGAGAAGGACGCCCAGAGCCGTGAGCTCGCCGCGCTCGTCGCGCCACAGTCTCCGCCAAGTGGTCATGAGGGTCTCCCGTGGATGGTCAGGGGTGGAGGGGCGTTGTGGAACATCGTGCTGAGTGCGTGGTGCGGCTGGTTAGGGTAAAGGCGTCCACGGAACTCCGAACGCCATCACCCCCTGCCCCTCTCCCGATACGGGCGAGGGGAGTTGAGTTAGGGCCGCTTAGTCTTCCCCTGGGGTGGTGTTGGGGAGGGTCGGGCCGGGGCTGGTGATGCTGATGCCTGCGGGCGGCTCGCCGGGAGGGTCGTCGCCATCGCCCGGATCGAGCTCGTCCTCATAATCGCTGCCGGCGACCGTCTGGGTGCCGGAGGCGGAAGTGAGGGTCCGCTCCTGGTATTCATAACTCTGGCTGAGATTCCCGATGGCCGTCGACAGGTCGCCGAACTCCTGCACGACCTGGTTGCGGAGCATCACCACGCCCACGATGATGCCCAAGCCCAGGATCGTGGTCAGGAGGACCACGTCGGTGGTGTTAATGATGCCCGACTCGTCGCGCCATAGTCTCTTGAAAAACATCGCAAGCTCCTCTTTTCGCAAGCGGCAGTCAGGCTTCACGGAACGATGATCGCGGCGATCGCGTCGGCAAGCTGGTCGAGTTCGTCGATCAGTGCGTCGCGGAGCACGGCCAGGCCGACGATGGCCCCAATGCCGACGATCGTCAACAGGAGGATATATTCCACAAACACCCCGCCGCGGCGCTGCGTCCACAGCTTCCTCGACAGATGGGCGATTTGAAGTAGCATTCGGATCATCGCAAAGTTGCCTTTTCGAAGGGTTGCGCGACGTGGGGATTGGTCGCAGTTGGGGCGTTTTTTTCAAGGACGTCGGCCACGCGGTCCGACACCGCACGAGGAATAGCATGTCTTGTGCCGAAGGCGGAGGAACAGGGCGAGGGAGGAACGGACCAAAGGATGGGAAGATCCACAGGTTCCAGGAATAAGGGATCGGCGGGGCGCCGATTTCCGGTCATCCGGTATTCCATCGTTCCAGTCTTCCATCACCCCATTGCCCGTTCTCCGCTTCGCTGGGATTGGCTGCGGGTCGGGATTGCAGGGAACAGGACTGGGGACCGGGGCGCTAACCGCCGGCAGCGGGTGAATCCGCCGGTTAACAGGGCGTTTGCGCTAACGGTCACGGTGATTGCTCACGGTGAGTCGGCCGATGCGTCGCGCGGGGTGATCATGCCCAGCCGTTTCATCTTCTTGTACAGGCCCACGCGGCTGAGCCCGAGAGCACGGGCCGTGGCCGTCCGGTTGTGGTTGTTCTCCTGGAGCGCCTGCTGGAGGATTTCTCGCTCCTGGCCGGCGACCCGCTCGGCGATTGTCCTGGGGGGAGTCCGCTCCGGTTCCACGCGCGGCGGTTCCGGCAGCGGTTCGGAGTCGGCCGGTTCCGACGGCCGGCGGAAATGGGGCGCGAGCATCTGGGGAGTCAACACTCCGGTGCGGCAGAAGAGGACGGCGCGGCGGACGTGGTTCTTCAGTTCCCGGACGTTCCCTGGCCAGCGGTAACACTTCAGGCAGTGGAGGAAATCGGGATGGACGTGGCGGATGCGGATGTCGTGCGACGAGCAGAATTCCTCGATGAAGTCGAGGGCCAAGGGGACGATGTCGCGGGGCCGCTGCCGCAGGGGCGGGATGTGAAGTTCCAGCGTGTTGAGGCGGTAGTAGAGATCGGCCCGGAATTCGTTGCGCTGGGTGAGGGTTTTCAGATCGACATTGGAGGCGGCGACGACCCTTGCCTTGGAGTGGTGGGTTTCGTTGCCGCCGACCGGCTCGAACTCGCCCGTCTCGATGACGCGGAGCAGCTTGGTCTGCTGGGCGGGGCCGAGGACATCGATTTCATCCAACAAGAGCGTGCCGTCCAGGGCGACGTCGAACTTGCCGAGCTTCGCGCGGTCGGCGCTAGTAAACGCCCCTTTGAGGTGCCCGAACAGCTCACTCTCGATCAGTTCCCGTGGAATCGCCCCGCAGGCGACGGTCAGCAGCTTGGAATTGTGCCTGGGCGAGAGTTCATGGATGAGGCGCGCGACGGTTGTTTTTCCGGTGCCCGTTTCCCCGGTCAAGAGCACCGTGACGTCGTGGGCCGCCACGGTGACCAGGTCGTCGAGCATGGAGTACATTTCCGGGGTGTGTGTCTTGTAGACGATCGTCCGGCCCCGCACCACGCGGGGCGTATCGGCCGAGCAGTCTCCTTGTGCTGGGCCCCGGCTGAGTTCCTCGCGCAGCAGCCTCGACAACTGGCCCCGGTCCAAGGGCAATTGCAGATGACCGCTGACGATCAAGTCCGCCACCACCGCCCAATCGCAGACGTAACCGGTTTCCGAGACGGCGATCACGGGGATGCGGCGTTTGCCTTGCCGGCCCAGTTGGTCCAAGAGCGGAGCGAGACTGTCTGCGCCGGCCGTGACTCGGCAGTCGAGAAAGACCATTCCGGGAGGCGACTTCTGAACGGCCTCGTGGGCTTCCCGAACCGACCCGACGATGTGTACGCGCTGGCAGTGGTCCTCTTCGAGGATCCACCGCAGTTGTTCGGCGACGGGACGATCGTTGCTGACGATGAGGGTGCAGGCAGGCAGGTCGTTGCCCGACTGCATCCGCGAAGGCAAAATCATCGTTGCGCTACTCTGGGTTGATCGGAGCGGGAAACGCGGTTGCCGGCTTCGGGCTTTGCGCTGCCTGTTTCGGCAGGAAGTATCGATGCGATAGACAAGACTCGGAGCGGAAGTGCGCCGGTTCGGCGACGTTGGTTGCGTGGGCCGTGCAAACGTGCCCTACCCTTCTTAGTCTAATTGCCGCGGGCGGCGAAACAAGACTTTCCCGGCCGTCGCGACATGGGGAGAACCGCTCCCCACGGGTGAAATCGTGGCAGGAACCTGTTACCTGCCGCCGGCTCGCCAGGTCTGCGGGCGGAGCTATTCGATCAGAGACACGGTGCTGACCCGGAAATGGTCTCCTGGAAAGACGAAGCCGAAATAACCGAGCGCCCCCGGGTCGAGCACCGGCGTCTTGTCCAGCTTGATGCACACGGTGACGCGGACTTCGTCGGACGACAAGGTCGGACTGGCGGGAGGGTTGCAGTTGAAGGTGGGATCGCCGAACGAAGCCGTGTTGCCGCCGACCTCGAGGGTCACTCGCGTTCCGGATCCGGATGCATTGCTGATATCGATCCCCATCGGGTCGAGGACGGCATCGACGACGCCGGCAATTTCGACAACCAGGTTGGCAGGGGTCTGGTGGGGGGCATCTTTGCCGGCCTCGCGAGCGCCTTCCGTGGCGGCATGGGTGATGGCCGATTGCGTCCAATGGACGAGACCGAACTGGAATGCCGCCACAAAGACGATCACGATCACGGGAGTGACCAGGACCAGTTCAAGCGTCTGGACGCCGGCACGCCGGAATTTGCGGCGGTTCCGGCACGGGACGGGCGGGGAATCGAGCATCAGAACTCCAGTCCAACCTTATGCTTGCGGTGCGCGGAACCGGCGGTGAAAATCCGCCGGTTTTCGGGCGAGAACCGCCGACGGCAGGCCGCGATCCGTTCGGCGGCGTAGCCGGCGGAGCAGCGGACATTGTCCGACCGACGGGATTTGCAAATGCCATGCCGAGGGCCGGGCGCGGCCCAGGACCGCGAGAATCGCCTTTTTTCCCAAGGAGTCGGCGGCCACCGGCAAAAGAGTGTTTACGATTGGAAACACCGCGTGGCGAGAAAACGATCCGCGGCACAAGGACGGCCGGACTCAGGCGGGTCCGAGCGGTTGTAACAAGGGTGACGAAGAATCCGGGGCTGCCAACACCTTGGAACTCGCAGCCGGCGGGGATCCGGGCCCGCCTCCGAATCCTTGGCACGTGATCTGCACCCGCTCGGCCGTAAGGTAGTGTTTCTCTGAAATCCTCGACCGCGAACCAATCCTCACGGTGATCTTGTGGTGCAGCCCGAAGCATGCTGGGCCCGGCGCCCCTCTCGACGCAAGGGAGGGGTGACGCTGGAGTTGATCATTGCGCTGCCGGTATGGCTGATCGTACTGGCGGCGACGATCGAGTTCGGCTTCTTCATTGCCAATCTGCAGCAACTGGAGATGGCAAGCCGGATCGGGGCCCTGGCGGCCTCCGAGACCAATCCTCTGCCGAACGCAGGGAGCATTCCCGGCAACATCACCGGCGCGATCGACGACCAGTTGGAGACGGCCGGACTAGAGCAGTGTCATGTCTTCCTGGAACATAACGTCAACGGGCCGGCAGTGACGCTTGAGGACGGCGGCCCCTGCACGTGCAGCCCGCCCGATCCGGTGGAGTTGCCGTTCCCGACCGAAGGCGAGTACGTTCGAGTCACCGTCTGCGTGGAAATGACCGAGATGACGCCGAACCTGTTGAAGGTTTTCGGGCTGGACCTTTCGGGCAGGATGGTCAGCCACGCGAGCACGTACCGGCACGAGGGTCCGTAAATGCAGCAAACGACGCTTTTGAGGCCACGTTCCGCGACAGCGCCCTTGCGATCCGCCGGAGCGGTTCACGCCAAGAGCCGCGCGCCGCGGCGCGCGGTGATTACGCTCTGGACAATCCTCTTTCTGCCGGCGATGCTGCTTCTGGTGCTTGTCGTGCTGGAAATCGGCAACATGTGGAATGCCCGCGTCGAACTGAACACGGCCCTGGAAGCGGCTGCCCTGGCGGGGGCCAAACACTGGGGAGAAGCGACCAACAAGGATACACAGACTCCTCGCACGGTGGCGTTGGACTACGCCGAAGCAAACACGATCGACAAGCGGCGGTTGAACAACGGCCATGTCGACCTGCTGGCAAACTACGACACGAATGCGGTGCCGTTGACCAATCCCAATCAGAACCTCACGGGGACCGGCAACGTGCTGATCTTCGGGGCAGTCAGCCTCAATCATCCTTTCAGTTTCAACGCCAACGTCGCGCCGCAGTGCGAACTCGTGCAGGACTACGGCACCATCGGATTGAAGATCATTTTCGACACCGGCCCGCAGGGCGATACGTTCCGCGACGCCGATGCATTCTCGATCGAATTCCTCAATCAGCCGAACCCACCGGCCGGAGTCTACATCACCAAGATCACGCTCGATCTGCAGGTGACGGGGGCCGATGATGGGGAGTTCGACGTGAATACGGTTGCCCCCGCTCTGTCCGAAAACCTCACGGACGGCACAAGGCAGGGATGGGGACCGTACTTCAATTCCGGGGCGTCTTCGGGGATCGCCGGAGCGGTTGCCTTTGTTCCCGACGGATCCTCGGCTTCGCAGGCAACGAAGCTGGAGATGACGTTTGCGGCCAATGATTTCGCACCGGGCGATACCTTCGTGTTTGGCGTCGATACCGACAAAGTGGGAACGGAGGTTCCCTCCTCGCCCGCCGATGGAGACACAGAGAACCTGGGATCCGACTTCAGCGATTCGCAGGCTCCCGTTCCCCCGTCGCGTTTCCGGCTGACGATCGAGTTCAGCAACGGCGCGAGCCTGGACATCAACGGCGACGATCCGGCGATTCAAACCACCGCCGGAAAGACCTTCACCCCGACCGGTCTGAGCAAGTCGCTGTTGATCATTATTCCGGCCACGGGAGAGTTCGGTGTGCGGGCGCAGGCGAGTGTTGATGTCGTGCCGCTGTGCAACTCGCTGTTGGGCATTCCCGTGGGGCCCCTGAAGGTCTCGGGGGTCGCCTACGCAAGGTCCGGCTGCAATATCACCCAGCCGCAACTGATCCGAGTCGACAGCTACACCCCCCCACCCCCGTAGCACCCAGCCGCTTCCGGGAGTCGCCGGGCTGCTCGGACGCAAAGAACGGGCACCTATCCCGGATTACCCAGCCGAGCCATGCGGCGGGTCTTTTTTCGGCCGAATCGGCGGCAATCCTTGCTTCTTGCGACTTCACGGCACGTCCTGCTCAAGTGCTCCAACCGGCAATGTCGAAATAATGGGTAGGTCTTGACGGGACGCTCGAACCAGCCGTTCTTGGAACCGGGCCTCTGGATCCCCTGATTTGGGACGCTCGCCTGGTCGACGCGTGGCCGAGCTTGCCGGAACACTTCCAGGCTCCTACATGGTATCTGATCGCAACGCCCCGCCAGGGCATCGAACCGGGTGCTGCGCATGAAATGCACGAGCGGGCCTCTCTCCATGCTGTTCCGTGGTCGACAAAGCACCGCCTGCCGCCGCGTTGCCGCCCTGATCTTGATTGCCGTTCTTGGGCAGACGCCGACTGCTTGCGGAGAGCCGACCGGGGCGCTGGGGTTCTCCGAGGGGCCGCCTGCGCTTGCTGAGATCTGGTATGCCGGCAAACGCGTGAGCCCGAATACCGGGGCAAAGGAAGGGCCGGGCGACACGGTAACGGCCTTCCCATCCGGCCACACGCCTGCTCCGCAAGAGAACCCGGGTCCCGTGAGTCCTGCCGATCCGCAAACCCTGTCATTGCCCGGCGAACAGTCGCAGCGGGCCGTACAACAACCGAACCTGGCCGAGGGGCTTCAGGAATTCCGCAGTGCCTTCGGCAACCCGAGGGCCTACGGGGTCGAGGGATCGCTGCCGGGGTTTGTCCCGGGAAAAGGCGAATTCCAGGAGTGGCCCGGCGAGTTCCGGCCACGGTTCAATCCTGTTTTCCCCAACCCTCTTCGCATGCGGCCCTTGCTCGAACGGCCCCTCCTGGAGGATTCCTCGTGGACCGCCGACGAGCACCTGCGGTTGTTTGCGAACCGTCCTTTCGCGGGCCGCGACGAGACTCCGGGGCCGGCAGGTATTTCCGAACAGGGCGTCTCCTCGCCGGTCCAACCAGCCGACGGCAGTCGCGTTTCGGTCGAGAGTCTCGCGCGCGAGGTTTCCGCGCCGGTGAAACGGCAGGCTGCGGCCGACGCGGCGGCAGCCTCCGGGCCTGGGGGCAACCATTGGACGATGGGATCGCTGGTTTTTTGCCTCGGCGGCATGGCCTTGGCAATGGTCATGCTGATCACCAAGGTCCGGCGCCCCTATCCGGCGGTCATGCAGATCGAACTGATCAACGCCAAGGATCTCGGCCAGCAGCTTGGGTTTCGCATCGCCGGTGAATCGGTCCGCTTTGCGGCCCAACCGGCGGAGGCGGAACGCGGCAGCAAAAAGACGTCTTCGGCGTGGACCATCGATCCGGCGAGCTTGGAATCGGCGCTGGCCAAGATGGCGCCCGTGAGCCTGGGGCCGACCTACGCCGACCGCAAGGCCGAAGAAGCCGAACAGCACAAACGGCGCGACCAGGATCTTCTCAAGGCGCTTTTCGAACACAACCTGGAGTGCCTGCGAGAGATCCGAACGACCTCCGACAAGGCGGCTTGACCGGCGCCCTACGAACCCCTGAGAACAAGGACGAGGTGAGACAAGATGACTGACAGAGAAATCACGTACATCGGCATGGACCTGGGGACTTTCAAGACCTCGGTGAGCTGTTCGAACGGCAAGCGGGACGTGGTGCTCAGCGCGGTCGGATGGCCGAAGGACCATATTGCCCGGGGAATGCTGGGGCGCGACGTGATCTTCGGGGAGGAGATCTTCGAGCAGCGGCTGGCGCTGAACGTCGTCCGTCCCTTTGCCAAGGGAGTGCTGAAGTACCTCGGCAAAGAGGCGGCCGGAATGCCGGGAGCGGATCTGGAACGTCACAAGGAGGCTGCAAGGCTCCTGGTTGCGCATGCGGTCTCGCTCGTGGACGCGCCGGCGGGATGCCCGGTTTACGGCGTCATCGGGGTGCCGTCGCGGGCAAGCGTGGCCAACAAGCAAGCCGTGCTGGAGGCGGCGAAGGACTCGTTCGACGCGGTGATCATCGCGCCCGAACCCTTCACGGTCGCCTTCGGCATGAACTGCCTCACCCAAACGGTCGTGATCGACATCGGGGCCGGAACGACCGACATTTGCCCCATGTGCGGTTCCTTTCCCTCCGACGAAGACCAGGTGACGCTGCCGATCGGCGGCGACGTGGTCGACGAGCGGTTTCTTGCCCTCGTTCGGGAGCTGTATCCCGACGCCAAGCTTTCGGAACGCAGGGCCCGGGAGATCAAAGAGAAATACGGCTTCGTGCACAACATGAACGAGAAGGTGCTTGTCACACTGCCGAGCAACGGCGAGCCGAAGCAATACGACGTGACGAAACCTCTGAAAGAGGCGTGTTCCTCGATTGCGGGACCGATTATCGAGGGCCTCAAGCAGATCGTGGCCAGATTCGACCCCGATTTCCAGGACAGCTTCCTGCAGAACATCCTGCTCAGCGGCGGCGGAAGCCAGATGCGGGGGCTGGACCGTCTGCTCGAAGAGTCGCTCAAACAGTACGGCGGCGGCAATGTCCGGAAGGTCTACGACTGTGTTTTCGCCGGCGCCGTCGGCGCCCTGAGATTGGCGATGGCCATGCCGGAAGAGCACTGGTCGCAAATCCGCACGCTGGAGTCGGCCGGGAAAGAGACCCTTTGCAGGGCCGCCTGAGAAGGCATCCTTGCCGGAACGGCGCAACCGCTTTTCACAATCGGTCCTGGCGGCCCGGGGCGGCGATCACGCGCGCCCCGCGGTACGCTGGACGTATGCCTCCGCGAACTGGCGGAAACCGCCGGTCAGGTCCCATTGAAGGAGTTCCGGGAGCGGCGCCCAGGCAGACTGGTCGTGCTCCTCGCTGAGGCGAAGTTCGCCCCCGGAAAGTCTCGCCTCCATGCAGAGCACCGCGAGATGCTGCTGGGGCATCTCGACATGGAAGGCGCCGGCAACGCCGGTCAGTTCGATCTGGAGGCCGGTTTCTTCGACGACTTCCCTTCGCACGGCCACGTCAAATGCCTCGCCGGCGTCGGCCTTGCCGCCGGGCCATTCCCAAGTGCCCACGAAGCCCTTGCAGACGTGAGACCGCCGCAGCAGCAGGCATTGCCCGCGCTCGTTGAGAATCACGGCGCGCACCGCAAGTCGGAACGGTTTCTCGGACATACGCACCTCGCAGTATCGGGCTTTTGCTCGATTTATTGCTTTGGACTTGCTCTCTTGCGGTCCTTTCTCGGCTTCGTGTCGGGACCGTTCCCTTTGCCGCCGGGCGACTGGTTGTTCACCCTCGGCAGCCATTTCGCCATTGCGGCCTTCTGGCTGGCGTATTGAGGCTTGTCCGCAAGGTTGGTCCACTCCAAGGGGTCGCTCGCGTGATCGTAGAGTTCCTCGCCGCCGTCCGCATATCGGATGTAGCGCCAGTTTTCGGTCCGCACCGCGTGGTTGTTGTAGAGCCACGTGCTGACGGCGGGCTGGTCCCAGGCGGCGTCCGGGTTCTCCAGCAGCGAGCGGATGCTCACCCCTTCGACCTGCTCCGGCTTCGGCAGGCCGGCCAGGTCGCAAAGGGTCGGGTAGATCTGCATGTAATCCACGGTGCGGTGACAAACGCCGCCCGGTTTGGTCAGGCCGGGCGCCAGCCAGATGTAAGGCGCGCGGGTGGCTTCCTCCCAGAGCGCGAATTTGCGCCAGTGCTGCTTCTCGCCGAGGTGCCATCCGTGATCGCTCCAGAGGCAGATGATCGTGTTGTCCTTGTAGTCGCTCTTGTCGAAACCGTCGATGAGCCGACCGACCATCGCATCGCAGAACGTGATCGTCGCCAGATACGCCTGCACGGCTTCCTTCCAACGGCCGGATTCCAGGATGGCGGCGTGGTCCTTGTCGGGCCTGGCCATGGCGACGCCCGCGGCCGGCACGTCGTCGAGGTCGTTTTCCAGCACCTTGGGCAGTTCGATCTTCTCGATCGGGTACAGGTCGTAATACTTCTTCGGGACCGACCAGGGCATGTGCGGTTTGTGGAGGCCGCAGGCAAAGAAGAACGGTCTGTCCTGGGGTTTGGCGAGTTTCTCGAGGATGTAGCTGACCGACTGATAGTCCACCATGTCCCGGTCTTCGCAGTCCAGCGGGCCGAAGCGGATGCCGCCGACGCCGTCCGCGCCCTCTTTGGGCCTGGTCCCGGCTTTGCGTCCGGCGCCGGCTTCGCGGTCCTCTTCGTTGCCCAGCCCGCGTTCGGTCAGGTAATCGTCCCAATCGGTCAGCCGGTTGAAGCCGCCCGAACCGCCGTGGTAGATCTTGCCGGCGCCGGCGACGTAGTAGCCGTTGTTCTTGAAGTGCAGCGGCAGCGTGACGGTGCCTTCGGGAACGATCTTCCGCCAATCGTCGTTGTTGTTGTACACGCCGGACGTCCCCGGCCGCAGGCCGGTCAGCAGGGCGGTTCGCGACGGATTGCAGCAGGGCGAGGCGCAGTAGCCGCGGGTGAAACACACGCCGCGCGCGGCGAACCGGTCGAGGTTCGGGGTCTTGACTTGTTGGTTGCCGAGGTAGCCGACCCAATCGCGCAGGTCGTCGATGGCAATGAAGAGGACGTTAGGACCTGTTGCCGCGGTCCTTTTTTCCGCGTTTGCCGCGCGCGCGACGGCAGGCCCTGCGGCCACGACCATCGCCAGAATCAGTCCCACGCCGCCGGCCGCCGCTCCGCGCGGCAAGGTTGAGAGCGGCGTCTTGATTGCGGTTATTGCTGGAGCCATGTCCGATCCTCCCTGCCAACCCATTGTAGTGACGACGAAGGACGTGTCAAAGTCTTTGAGATCTTCGAGGATGAGGGCCTCCCGGACCCGTCTGGCCAGCCCGGCATCGCCGCCCAAAGCGTCTTCGATCCGGCTGTTGGTGACGCGGCCCTCGGTCTTGAGGAGATGAAGAACGATGTCGCGTGCCTGTTCGAGGTTCATTCCCGCCTCCAATCATCCGGGCATCCCTCAGCCAGGCCCAGGGGAAGGAATGGACGGGGGAAAAACCGGGGCGGACGCGAATTTTGCACCGTGCTTCGTTGGCGTTGCAAAATTTCGGGCGAAGGGGGTAGCTCCAAATCGTGTGCGAGAAAGTATTTAGGACTTGAGGGATTTACGTAAGTGGGCCTCGTCCGGTAGCGGGGGTGGTGCAAAAATCGGCGTCGAGCCCCGACCATGGAGCGGGTTGGGCAGCGGATAATCCTTGGATCCAGCGAGTTCATGATTGTGGGGTGGTTTTTGCGATCTTGTGGGCGGCGGGCTATTGCCGCTGGGGAATCCGTGGCTTACCTTCGGCGTGGCGGAGTGGATCGGACGTCCGCGGGAGTTCTTGTTTTCGGACAGTGGTCCTGTGGCTTGGCTGCACGCAGGGCGGGTGTCGCGCGAGTATGTACGCATGTATAGCATACGCGGTGGCTCAATTTCAACTTCTTTCTTGACGGATTTCTTGGTGGGGGTCGCAAGGCCTTTCGGCGAGTCGGGAGACCTGGGCTGAGCGGAGGATACACATTCACGACAATGACGGGAGTGCCTCCTTACTGAGCACAACTCGCCCCCTCGTAGTCAATTCTTCTTCGCGAAAGCACCTCGCAATGGGATCGAACCAGCAAGTCATGAAGCGACAGTGGAGTTGGCCGACCTTCCTCATCGGATTTGTGGTTGGTGTCCTGTTTCCGCCGTGTCTAGTGATGTGGTACAGTGTAAACTACCTGTCCGACGCTTTTGGGTGGGGCTATTGGGGTTCCACCAACCGAGCATATAAGGCTCTTGCGGAGGGAGACTACCAACGAGCGTTGGTGTGGGCCAATTCTGTCATCAGAAACGAGCCGGAGGATGACTTGGGCTATGCGCTTCGCGGACGGGCGCAGGAGCTGGCAGGTGATTATCAGAAAGCGGCGGCCGACTATTCCGTTGCGATTGCATATTATGACTCCCCCGCTACGGACCATCGTATCGAGCGCGCCAGAGTCTTAATAAAGCTCGGACTCCTTTCCGAAGCGGCCGTTGATTACGCACGGTACGTCGTTGAGCTGCACGAGCGTAACCCTAGGCGATTCATCGATCTCCTTGAGCAGGCCCTTCGGAGCGATGGTCTGTTCCCGAAGTCGCCCGTCGGTACACGCGAGGATCTGGTCAAATTCTTCGAAAAGCTGGACCAGCCCGCGCGGGATATACCGGTGGTTGCGGAGGCGTATCGCATCCTTGTGCACAACAAGGAGGATGGCTGAAGAAGGAGTTTGTCTTTCGCTGGACAATTAGGAGGACGCAGCTCGTTTTCGCAAGAGGATATACCGCCATGACCCATGCGAAAGACAGGCGTGAAACAACGATCGGCGTTCCCTTAAGCAATCTGACGGTGAAGCTCGGCGGCGTGGCCGGGTCGCGGGTCGTCGCCGACGCCGTGCAGGTCCTCCAAGCACGCGCGACCACGGAAACGGACTACGATGACGCCGGACGCCTGACCACGAGCACGGATCCGCTCGGCAACGCAACGATCAATACCTACGATTCCAGCGACCGGATTATTCAGACGACGTTGCCCGATCCGGACGGGGCCGGGTCGCAGATCGCGCCGGTGACGAAGAGCTACTACGGGTCCGGCGAGGTCGGGAGACCTGCGCCGAGCGTGCGCGGAGAGGAAGACGCCCTCGGGCACCTGACGTCGCAAGATTACGACGAGATCGGACGGGTGAGCCAATCGCTCTTCTACGCCGACAGCGGCACGACGATCGACGATTCCTCCGGTTCGGGCTTTGCCACGGCGGGGACATGGACCAGCGATTCGGCCGCCGGCAGCGGCTACTCCGACAGCCGGAAACGGACCCTCACCGGAACCGGCAGCAACACGGCCACCTGGACCTTCTCGGGGCTCACCGCCGGCAGCGAATATGAGCTGCTGGTGGCCTGGACGCCGTACATGGCTTACAATGGATCGGGTGAGGTTACGGCCGTCTCGGCGGTGGATGCGACCTACACCGTCTACAAGGACAGCGCAAGCGGCGGCAACGAACTGGAGACGCTGGTTGTGAACCAGAACTCAAGCCCCATCGGCGATAACGTCTTCGGGACCGGCTGGCAGTCGCTGGGCCGTTTTGCACCCCAGCAGGGTTCCACCGCCCTGGTCGTGCAGTTGACCGACGACGCCACGGCCGCGGCCACCGGCGACCCGGACCGCTACGTCCTGGCCGACGCCGTGCGGCTCTT
>JABWBD010000192.1 GCA_013360685.1 Pirellulales bacterium | reverse complement strand
TCCGCTCCCAGCGGTGTCGCGGTTAGGTTATCTCGAGTTGGACTGTCCGTCATGAATGCTGCCTGCGCGTGGTGCCACTCGAGCCCTCCGATGCGCGCGCCGGCCCACTTCGAACGCCTGGCGATAGATCCACTCACGGTGAGGCTGATTGGTCATGGCGATCTCGGGGTTGCCCGAGTCGTCGCAGGCCCGGCTGACGAGCACCGGCACGACCACGCGGATGCCGCTGTCCGCCAGGCGGCGGGCAAACTGCGACTCGGCTGCAATGCCCGGCGCCATGCCGACGAGTTGCTCCGGCGTCTGGTCGGCGTCCGGCAGAGCGACGACGTTGGCCGTCGCCTGCCCGGTCGGTTCCAACAACAGCCCTTCGCCGCAGACGCCTTCCAGCACCGGCCAGCGGACCTGGAACACGCGGTAGCGCGGAGTCTCGGCGACCAGCGCCGGATTGGCGTCGTCGCCAAATCGCTCCATGACCGCCGTCCGTCGCTCATCGACGGCGCCGATGCACTTGCGGAATTCCTCGCGGTTTCGCTGGACCGACTTCGCATACGCCTCCGGCGAGGACGAATCCCGCGTCCAAAGTTTCTGCCTTGCGTCGACCGACTCGGCGGTCTTGCGGTCCAGGTAGCGATGGGCTTCGTCGACGATCCGCGCCGACAAGTCATCGCTCCAGTCCAGCAGTTTTGTGCCGGGCAACGGGACGGACTGGGGATCGGCTGCCAAGGCCACGGGGCCGCCTGACAGGAAAAGGACCGCGGCGCAAGTGAGGAGGGGTCGTCGCATGGTATTTCCTTTCTCGAATGGGGCAACTCGTGCTGAGGGGGAATTTCCCGTTTTCACGCTGCCCGGATCGGCTCCGAGCGGCAACCGCATTTCCCAACATAACAGAGCGGCTCGCGAGGTTCCAGCCGTCGGAGGCCATAAAGAGAGCAAAGAAAAAGCACCGCGGAGACGCGAAAGACTTGGCGCGGCCTTCGGCCACAGCCAAAGGAAAGAGGATTAAGAGTAAGATTAAGAGTAAGATTAGGAAATTCTCGCAGCGTGCGCAAATACAGATCGTTTGCAGTGCAGAGAAGACCGCCCAGTCGAGGGCCCTTCACCTACCGGACGAGTCAATCGGGGCGTAAGATAGAATGGCTCTTATGGGCTTCCTACGAAAAGATGAATATGACTCGCTCAACCGATGCTCCAGATCGTTCTGTTTCGGGTTTCGGTGTACCGCTTGGTTCCCCAGCGCGTCGGGCCGGCGCGCGGCGAAGCGGCAAGTGGCTGGTGCGGTTCGTTGCTTGGGGCTGCCGGGCTGTGGCGGCGGTGTCGCTGTTGTTCTTTCTCAGCGGTCTCACCCTGAGGTTCACTCCCGTCGGCACGCGGGTCGCCGAGTATCTGATGGCAGCGACTCCGCTGGACCAATTGCCGCAAGCGGATGCGATCGTCGTCCTGGGCGGGGATCCGCTGCGATCGGCCGACGCGCTTCGCATTTACCGGGCCGGCAAGGCCCCGATGATCATCCTCTCCGGCGAGGCCGAGGAGGCGCTGTCGATTCTGGACGCGGGCATGGTTCCCCGCTGCGTCGTGCGACTCGACACGGCCCCGCGGCGCACGATGGACCACCCGCGAACCATCCTGTCGGTCGGCGGCATTGACCATTCGAGCCGGCTGATTCTCGTTTCCAGCAAGCTCCACCAACGTCGCGCGCTGGCAATCTTCCGCCAGGCCGGGTACAACGACGTGTGGATGACCTCGATCGAGACCGAGCTGCACTACGCCAGGAAAAAGAGACAGCCCAACCACATCGAAGTCGCCTGCGTGTTTTACGAAGTGGCCGCACGCGTGAAGAGCTGGCTGGTGGATTGACGCTGGTGAGCCAGCTACAATGCGGCGGAGCAGTTCGCAACGAATCTGCTCGGACTCGCTCGAGGAGCTTGAATACCATGCCACAGGCACAAAACCAGGTAAGTACGACTTCTGCTCGACTGGTGCTTTGGGCCTCGCGCTCCCTGTTGGCGGCAAGTTTGACGGCGGGCTCCAGCCTGGCCGGCGCGGAAATTCGCATGCATCCGATCGACGAACCGGAGCCGTTTTCCGCGCTCGATGGCCTGGAGAATTTTTTTCGCGGGAGCAAGGTCGCCGTGTCCGGGCATTGGAGCGACCGCGTTGGGACCCTGGCCGTGGATGGACGGCACGACCAGCCTGGCGAGCATTGGGGTTGTGAAGGTGCCCCGGTCCATCTGACCGTCGAACTGCCACAGCCGCGCATGCTCAACACCATCCGGCTGTGGACCTTCTGGAACGGCAAGCGAGCGTACCAATATGTGGTCGAAGGCTCGGCCGACGGGGTTGCCTGGAGCATGCTGGCCGATCGGCGCCGCAATGCGTCTCCGGCCAACGCCGAAGGCGATACGCTCTCGTTTCCCGCGGCGGAGTTCCGCTGCGTGCGGACCACGATCCTGGGCAATTCCGAAAGCGGCACGGGCGGCCATATCGTGGAGATCGAAGGCTACCACGTGCCGCCCGAGCTCAGCGAGCTTCTGGCCGCGCGGGACAAGGCGTGGAAAATGGTACCGCCGGGGCTGCACGGAGCATTTGCGTCCAAGGACAATCGCTACGCGCGCGAGACGGTCCCTGCCAAGGACGGCCAAGCCACGTGGTCGGCCGCGGCCTGGCGCGGCGAGCGGGTCGCTACGCAACTCGTGCTTTGGACCAGTAGCGGGGCACAGAATGTCCGCCTCGGCGCCGGCCGGCTGGGCACGGCGACGGGCCAGGAGATCCCCGCCGGCTGCGTACGTCCCCAATTTGTTCGCTATGTGCTCTCGGATCACGTAGCGGGGGACGGCACTCCCGGTTCGCCCGGCTCCTGCGGTCCCGTCGCCGACGTGCTCGACACCCGCGAACGGCTCAGCCTTCCGGCCGGCACGGCGCGACCGGTATGGCTCACCATCGACGTTCCCGCCGACTCCGCTCCGGGCCGCTACACGGGGCACGTCCTCGCCGCGGCCGATACGGGGCCCCCGCTGCGGTTTCCGATCGAGTTGGAGGTCTTGCCGCTGGTGCTGCCGCAGCCGGACAAGTGGGCATTCCGCCTGGACATCTGGCAGGATCCCTGGTCGGTGGCCCAGTATCACGGCGTGGCGCCGTGGTCCGAGGCCCATTGGAAGATCCTCGAACCACACCTTCGCCTGCTGGCCGATACCGGACAGAAATTCATCACCACCTACTGCATCGCCGAGGCGTGGGGTGAAAGCACTTACATCAACAACGGCACCATGATCCAATGGACTCGCAAGAGCGACGGCCGCTTCGTCTTCGACTACACGCGATTCGATCAGTACGTCGAGTTGGCCCGCAAGTGTGGAATCACCGACGCCATCACCTGCTACACCATGCTCCCCTGGGGGCATCGCCACTGCTACCTGGACGAGTCGACGGGCAATTGTGTCTGGCCCGTCTGGAAGCCCGACTCGCCGGAATACAAAGCGGCGTGGACGGTATTCCTCAAAGATTTCGCCGCCCATCTCCAACAGCGCGGCTGGTTCGACCGGACGTACATTGGAATCAACGAGTCTCCCTGGGAAGACGGGCGCCATTCGATCGATCTGTTGAAGGCGGCCGCCCCGGGGCTGAAAGTGACCTGGGCCGGCAGATACCACGAGCAACTCAAGGACGACATCGACGACTGGTGCTTTTTCATCACGCCGCAGGTCGACGAGGCGATCATTGCCGGACGGGTGAAAGAAGGGCGGCCCACTACGTTTTATGTCTGTTGCGGTCCTTCGCAGCCGAACACGTTCACCTACAGCCCTCCCGCGGAGGCCGCCTGGCTTGGATGGCACGCCGCCGCTCGCGGCTATAGCGGTTTCCTGCGTTGGGCCTACGATAGCTGGGTGGAAAACCCGCTTTACGACACCCGCTACGTCCGCTGGCCCGCCGGTGATTGTTTCATGATCTATCCCGGCCCGCGGAGCTCGATCCGCTTCGAACGGATGCGAGAAGGGATCGCCGACTACGAGAAGGTCCGCATCGTTCGCCGGGTGCTCGGCGACCGGGGCGACGGCAAGTCCACCGGATCGTTGAAACGGCTCGACGAGATGCTCGCCCGGTTCACCTACGACGCGGCCCAGACGACCCCGGCAGCCGAGGTGGTCCGCGATGCGCAGCGCCTGCTGGTGGACCTTTCACGCCAGGCCGCGCAGCCGGGGCCGAGCCCGTGAAATCGGTTTGGGGTGGCGGATGCGGGAACGCGCGGAGGAAAGGTTTTTTGGAGGCTGAGAACATGAGAACTAGCCTGCGGATTCTTTTGAGAGTCTGTTCCAAAAGGGGACAGGCACCTCGCCAGGTCGCCATTTTTCGGGGAAAATACTTGGTTGGGCTCGGAGCCAGTCCCCTTTTGGAACAGACTCTGAGAGGCCATGCGGCAAGAAAATCGCAAATGCCCTCACCCCCTGCCCCTCTCCCGAAGCGGGCGAGGGGAGTTGCGTTGGCGGCTCTCAAGGCTTTGCCGGCAGTTGCGGTCGGCTGCCTGTGGGTATGCCGCGTCCTAGCGCCGCAACAAGCTCTCGCCGAGTGGCAGCAGCATCAGGTGCGTCAACAAGACGGATCGGGGGCTTGGGTGGCCCAGCCGGCGCTTCGGCAGGTGCTCAAGCATCCTGATTCTGAATTCACGATGCCGTTTGGGCTGGCCCAGATGGACAATGGCGAGATCGCTCTGGTGGTCAGCCGCGAGAAGACAACTCCCGCGGGCAGGATCTTCGAGCCGAACATCACCTTCAGCAGCGACGGCGGCGCGACCTGGTCGCCGTTGAAGGCCGTTCCAGGGACGAAAGGCCGTCCCCAGTTCCTCCTCTGGCTCGGCGGTGGGCGGCTCTCGTTCATCACCGAGACCTTTGACGGCGGCAAGCCGCAGCGGATCTTCAGCAGCGACTACGGCCGCACCTGGAACGAGAGCATCGACCAGCCCCCGACCAAGGACGGCCACGGCTTTGGCATCGAAGGCAACGGTTGGGTCGACCGGGATGCGTCGGGCGCCGCCAAGGCGATCCTGGAGATCGGATACTATCTGGAAGCGGGGAAGAGCCATCCGACGGGCGACTTCACCGGTGTATTCCGCCGCTCGTTGGACGACGGAAAGACGTGGATCGACGAGGTCTCGCCGCCTCAATGGAAGTTTACGGTCGAACACAACGGCAAGAAGTGGCTTCGCGGCGTCAGCGAAGGGTCGGTGGTCCGCGCGGCCAATGGCGACCTCGTGGCGGCGCTGCGGACCGACATGCCGCCCAAGTACTTCGACGGCCCGAACGACGACAGCCTCGAAGGCACCGCCATCTCCATCTCGAAAGACGACGGGAAGACATGGTCCGAGCTGCAATTCCTGTTTGAGGCCGGCCGGCATCACGCCAATCTCCAACGGATGCCGGGCGGCGATCTTGTCTGCACGCTCATCGTCCGCGACGACATCCAGGCCGGAAAACTCGCCGACGGCCCATTGACCAGCCGCCGCCGCGGCTGCGACGCGATGGTCAGCAAGGACCACGGCCGAACGTGGAACCTCGACCGTCGCTACGAGCTCGATGGCTTCGAGTTCCTCCGCGCCGACGGCTATTGGGTGGATGGCGTTTGCGGGCACGTCGCGGCCGTTGTCCTCAACGACGGGCACGCGCTTTCGGTCTACGGCAACTATCCCGTGGGCGCCGTGCTGATCAAGTGGAAGCCCGACGGGGATGCGGGCCCGGCCCAGAAACCGAAAGTCGCCCTGCGGATCGGAACCGAGGCCGGTGAGCTCCAGCGCTTCGCGGCCCAAGAACTGTCGAGCTATCTCAAGAGGCTGTTCGATGTGGATGCCGCGCCGGAAACCGCGGGCGTAGCGGATGCGGACGTGCATTTGCTCGTGGGAACTCCCCGGTCGCATCCCGCCGTGGCGAAGGCGCTGGGCAAGGACGGCTGGCCGCAGGTCACCGACCAGGGGATCGTGCTCAAGAGGGCGACGCTCGACGGCAAACCCGCGCTGGTGATCGGCGGCGGCAGCGAAGCGGCCACGATGTGGGCGGTCTATGAACTGGTCGAACAGTGGGGCGTTCGCTACCTGCTGCATGGCGACGTGCTGCCGAAGACGCCCCGCGCGTTTCGGCTGCCCGACAGCGACGTGGTGCTCGAGCCGAACCTCCGTGTCCGACAATGGCGAACCGTGAACGACTTCGCCTGCGGTCCGGAATCGTGGGGATTGGACGAGCAACGGCGCGTGATCGATCAGTTGGCCAAACTCAAGTTCAACCGGATCTTCGTCAGCATCTGGCCTTACCAGCCGCTGCTCGACCTGGAGTTCAAGGGGACTGGCCGCAAGTCCGCGACGTTGTGGTACGATTTCCGCTACCCGATCACGGACGACATGTCCGGGCGGGCCCTATTCGGAAACGAGCCGGAATTCTGGAATCCCGACCTGCCGCCGCGAGGCGCTCGCTACGAGGAGTTCGCCGCCGCCGGCCAGCGGTTGGTCCGGGGAATCCTTTCCCATGCAAAGCGCCGAGGGATGCAGTGCGCGATGAACGCCACGATCACGGAGTTTCCTCCCGAGTTCGCGCCGTTTCTGGCCGACTGCGAAAAGGTCCACCAGCTCGGCTCGCTCAGCATCGTCCCCGGTCCGCGGACCGGAGTGGACGATCCCGCGCTGGCCGAACTGGCCGTGGCCGTCCTGCGAGCGACGGTCACCACCTACGGCGATCTCGACTACGTGCTGCTCGGCATGCCCGAACATCGCCAGTGGGTGGGCGAATATGAGCGCGCGTGGCAGGCCCTCGACCGCAAGTACCGCCTGAGCCAGCGCGTTCAACTCAAGGACGTTGTGGCCGCCGCGGAAAAGCGGACCGACTATCCCGGCGGGGCCGCGCGGGCCGTGCAGGAAGTGAAAGGGGACATCGTACTGCTCTATTTTTACGACAGGCTGTTGACGGACCTCAAGGCCCTGGAAACGGCGGACCGCCGCAGCGTCAGAATCATCATCAACAGCGCCGCCGAGGAATTGTTTCCCATCCTGCCGCGGATTCTGCCTCCGGGCAGCGAAACGCTCAACTTCGTGGATTACACTCCCGCGCGGATCCTCAAACGCCGCGGCGTGCTGGGACAGATTCCCGCGCGCGAGCTGCCGACGAGTCTCATCTACACGCTGCACGACGACAATGTCGGTCTCGTGCCGATGCTGGCGACGGGCACGCTCGCCGAGATCACCGGCGACATCCGTCGCAGCGGCTGGAGCGGGTTCTCCACGCGCTACTGGCTGATCGGCGACCACGATCCCTGCGTGACCTATCTGGCCCGCACGGCATGGCACGCCGACGCAACACCCGAGTCCGTCGGTCGCGACCTCGTTGCGGCGCGATGCGGCGAAGCGAGCGTGAACGACATGCTCGAACTGTTCCGTGAAGTGGAAACGGCCACCGTCGCCCTGGAGTGGCATGGCCTGGGCTTCACGTTTCCGGTCCCCGGCATGATAACGAAACACTGGCAGCCCGAGCCGCTCGCCGAAGAACTCGCCGCCGTCCGCGGCCACTACCAGCGTGCGCTGGCGGCCGCCCGCCGCGCCGGCCAGACATCTTCCGCCGAGGGCAGGCCGTACGTGGACTACTGGACCGGCCGTCTGGAGTTCGGCATCGGCTATTTCGATGCAGTGCACAGTTTCCGCCTCGCGGCAAAGGCGAATCACGACGGCCGGAAGGCCGACGCGATCCAGCATGCGCAGTCCGCGCTGGACCACGCCCGTTCGGCCCTGGACGCCTATGCCCGCGTTGCCCAGGACCAGTCCGATCGCGGCGCCATCGCGACCATGGCCGAATACGTCGATCGCCCGCTTAAGGCCAAGCTCGAAGAGTTGAGAAAGTAATACCGATACGAGCACAGAACTGAAACGTACTGGCATGGACCCCTTAGAACGAGCCGATGCGGTAAACTCGTAACCATCCTGATACTTTCGCGTTTTCGCTCTTTCGCGTTTTTGCGATCTGTCTGGTGGCGAAAGAGCATCGTGAGCCCCCCTGCACTTGACCGTCTTTGCGGCCTGGATAGTCTTACGAGCTACGAATCGCGAAAGGGCGAAAACGCGAAAGGAAGATGAATGGGATCTTTGCGACAGTCAAAGGCTCCCGTCGCGTGGTTCGCCGTGAGCGGCTCAATGCGAGTCTCATCCATGATGTTCGAGGAACCGTCTCGCGGCTCGCAAGGCTGCGTCGTTCGGGGCAGGGGGTGTCTCGGCTGCCGCCATGACCTCGGCCGCATCCCTTTCCGAAAGGCGGATCGAGCAAGTCGCTTCCGACACCTGCGGTTGGGGGAGCAAGAGAGCTTCGAATGCTGCAAGGTTTGTTTGCGTCTTATCCACGCCACATCTCCCTTTTCTTTCATCTTACCCGCGGACGGCTCCATGTCAATTCCGCTGGGTGCCGTAAAGATGGCCGCGCGAAGGAAAGGAATCGCGAATCGGTATACTCCACCATCTTATTCGCGGCTCACTGCATTCGCACGGCCCGTTGGGCTACGATTGACAAGCGACACGCCTGCCTCCAAAATATCCGAGAATATGCTCCTGCAAAATACTTGAGGCTCTAAACGCTGCTGCCGACGTTGCGTCGGCGGGGCGTCTGCAGTCTGTGAAAGGATCCACGCGAGGCAGTCCGATGGCATACGACAACGTGCGGGATGATTTCCTGGCATGCAGCGAGGGACGGGCTCCGTCGCGGATGCCGGTGTTTGCGCTGGCCAACGAATTTCATCAGCGCCAGGCGGGAGTGACGTACCGCGAGGCCCGGCTCGACGTGGCCAAGGCGGTCGCCTGCCAGGTGGAAGGCGTCGGCAGGTACGACGAGGACTGGGCGATCGTCTTCCCCGACGACTATATCGAATTCGAGCCTCTGGGGATGCCGATGCGCGACAGCGAAGACCACCCCACCATGCCGCTGGCCTACCTTCCGTTCGACCGTAAAACGTTCGGCCGGCTGCGGATTCCGGACGCGACCACCGAGATGCGGCTGCCGATCCACCTCGAGATGCTCCGCCGCTTGAAACAGCGGCTCGGCGGCCGCGTGCTGGTGATGGGCCGCGTCGCCGCGCCGTTCACCGCGATCGCGCTGGTCTACGGCATCGAGGAATTGATGGTCGGCATGCTCGCCGAGCCGGAGTTGATCCACGACAACCTGAGGTTCCTCATCGACCATCAAGTCGCATTCGGCAAGGCCCAGCTCGAAGCCGGGGCCGATCTGCTCTGGCTCGGAGACTGTTGCGCAAGCTCCAAATTCTGCAGCCTGGACATGTGCTGCCGGTTTGCCTTTCCGGCCGCTGCCGAGGTGGCCGCCGCGCTGAAGGCTTCCGGGGCGCTGGTGATCTACCACACCGGCGACGCCTCGCCCGGCTACCTGGCCCGGCAGGCCCAATTGCCGGTCCACGCAGTGAACGTCGGTGAAGGATACCGCCTGGCGGACGTGCGGAAGGCCGTTGGCCCCGGGATGTGCTTGATGGGCAACTTCAACCCGATCCTGCTCCGCGACGGCTCGCCCGACGAAGTGGCGCAGTCCGCCGCGGAAATGGTCCGCGAGAACCTGCCGGCAGGACGGTACATTTTCAACACCGGCGAGAGCGTGATGTGCAACGCCCCCGCCGCCAACGTGGCAGCCATGTTCGACGCCGTCCAACGCGTCGCCAGGAAGGAGGAATCATGATGGCCTTTCCAGCGAGTCGGAAACCAATCGTGCTCACGTTGTCTCTTTTGATCTTCGCAACTTGCGTGTCCGTGGGAACCGCGGAGGACCCCCGCACCACGAAGTTTACGATCACGCTGGATCGCGGGCCGGACATCGGGCAGAATTTTGGCTCGTTGTTCGAGGTGACCAGCGAAGACGGGGCGCTGGTAATCGGGGCGGGATTTCAGAATCTCTACAATACCCGGTGCCGGGCGGATCGCCATGCGGTGCAGTTCTTTGTCCGGCCGACCGACGGCGACCGTACGTTCACCGTCGAATCGCTTCCTCGGCCCAACGACCTGTGCGGCACTTATCTCTTGGGATGCGATGAAGTCGTCCGCTCGATCTGCGGCGGGCTGAAGTCCTGGGATGCGCAATCCAAGACGTGGCACGGCGAGACGGACATCGGCGGTACGCAGGAACGGATGCGCGTCGGCGACGGGTTGCTGGAGTTCGGCGACAGCGCGGTCAAGTACCGGGGGCGGATAATCCTCGCGAGCCCGGAGCGAGGCGGCTACCAGCTCTTCTTCTATGCCCTCGGGCACTTGTGCTTCTACCACGTCGATCGGGGCGATCGTGGCTATCGCCCGTACCAGGACGACGCGGACGGCTTCAGCAAACTCTACGCCTGCCCCTGGACGCCGCAAGAATCGGAGGTTGATCTCTCGAAGGCCGTTGTGCAAACGCTGCCGGTGGTCGGCGAAACGACCTTCGCCTGGGGACAGTTCGGCCGGCAGATCGTCACGGGCTCGAATATCGGCGGCTTCTACGTTTTCGAAGACGGCCGCTGGCGGATGCTGCTGGAGCCGAACCTCAAGGTCAGTTACCAGCTTTATTCGACGGTGGCATTTTACGACCGGCTGTTGATGGGCCAGTATCCCACCGGTCGCCTGTTCGAGTACGATGGCCGGACCATCACCGATCGGACGGGCTGGCCGCCGGTCCTGCCCGGAGTCTCGACGAGCTCGCGCGAGGCCCAGACGACCGTGATCTTCGCAGGCGAATTGCTTGCCGGCGTCTGGCCGTGGGGCGAACTGTGGCGCTACAGCCCCGATGCCAAGAAGTGGATTTTCATGCAGCGGATGTTCGACCATCCGGAATTGTCCGACACGATCGTGCATCCCTACGATGTCGAGAACCGCGGCAACCCCGTCAGCAACCAATGGGGCCAGCGCGTGACGAGCCTCGTTCCCTGCGGCCCGGCGCTGGTGGTCTCGACCTCCGCCAAGAGCCCCTGCGATTGGGAGCCCGAGCGGTATCCGTTCCTCGCCCCCGACAAGTGGAAGTCGTACGGGTCGGTCTATCGCCTGACGATGCCAGGCCACCTCGGGGCCAGGACTGCCTGGACCGACGGCCCCACGAAGATCGAGCTGTCGATCCGCGGCGCCGAAATGTCGATCGCTCAGGACGGCAAACCGTTGGCCGCCGCCACCGTGACGGGCCCCTTGGCCGACAAGCTCCGCCGCCTGTCGCGGCTCAAGCCGATCCGGTGGGGCGATGGCATCTACGGCAAATTTGCCGGACCGCGCATCGAAGGAACCCTGCTTCCGTGACGCCGCTCCCAAGACATCGCCCGTTCAATCCACCGCCGGCATGCTTCAACCCGCTCGCTCACCGAGGACCACCATGACGCGCATACGCCAGCTTCCGCTTCTCCTGCCGCTCTGCCTTCTCTCAGTGGCTATCGGTCCTCGGGCAAGGGCCGACTGGGAGGATCCGTTCTACCCTTATCGGGTCCCCATCGCGGTCGATATTCCCGCGGCCGGAGACTATCGGCTCGAGCTGTCGCCGGAAGAGATCACGGGATGGATCAACGAGAGGGCCGACTTCCGGTTCGACCCGCGATACTTCAGCTACGACGGGGTCCTGTTGATCGAAATCGACGGCCAGGGACATCCGCTGCCGCGCCGGGTCGAAGGCGGGTATCGAATTCTGCTGGGTCGCGAGTTGGTGGCCAACGGAGGTTTTGAAGAGCAGGACAGCGGCAAACCGGTCGGTTGGCAGATCGGCCACGCGGAGTTTCGCCTGGAGAAGAAGTCTCATGACGGCAGTTGGTGCATGACGGCCGCCGGGGCCGACCGCCACGGATGCGTCCAAGCGATTCAGACCGCGCCCGACACGTGGTACCGCTTCTCGTGCCGAGCCAAGGGGCCGGCCTCGGTCAATCCGCATTACTGCCCCAAAGGCCAGTGGTGGTGCATCGTGCCGCATACCTACCTGGATCCGTATATCCCGGCCGAGGGCTGGTACCCGATCGAGTACTACTTCCACACCTCGGACCAATCGAACTGGGAAACGGGCCAGGTCCGCATGGAACGCTACACCGGCGCGGCCGACGATGTCTCGGTCCGCGAGTGCCGGGTGGTTTTCGTGCTGAAATCCGACCAGCCCGGCCGGCGGCGGTTCTGGCTCTACTACAGCCCGAGCGAGGGCATTACCCCGGAGGTGCCCGCGCACCAGATCGCCGCCGCTCCGCCGGCTGCGCTCGCGGTGCAGAAGACCGGCGAAACGGAGTATTACGAAGCACTCTTGTGCTATCCGCTCTCCTCCGGCCCCCTGGGTGATCTCTGGTATTGCTCGACGCTGAAGAAGGTTTTCGAGAACGAGCCGCCGCCCGCCGCCGCCCCGCAGCCCATTCGCCTGTCGGCCGCCAAGAACGAGAGCGAGGCCCTGCAACTGGTCTTCCGCCCGAAAAGCGCCGGGGAGATCCGGGCCGTCCGGGCCGGCCTGAATGGGCCGCGGAAGTACACGTTCCCCGAAGCGAGTTTCGACGTTCGGCGGGCAGAATTCGTCCGGATTCACACACCCTCGAAAACCGGCGCCGGCTACGAGCAGGTGTCGCGCTCGGCCTTCACCGGGCGGTTGCCCGACCCGCTGCCCAAGTTCGCCCCCGCGGCCCTCGCGCCCGGCGGGCCCAACGTGATCATCTGGATCGACGTGGCGGTTCCCAAGGACGCGCCGGCCGGATGGTCGCGCGGCGAGATCACGCTCGAAACGTCCGGCGGGTTGATTCGCGTCCCGTGGGAATTGCAGGTCTGGGATTTCACATTGCCCGACCGGCCGACCTGCCGGACCGCCTTCCAGTTCTCGCGATACGCCAACACCTTCCTCTTCCCTTTCCACAAGGTCGGCGAGAGCAAGGAGGACCGCTATGAGCTTTCGCGAGCCTACGTGGCCGAGATGGCCCGCTACAAGGTCAGCGCCCGCTCGCCACAGTCGGCGGGCGTCTGGGACGCGGAAAAGGAGTCGCTCGGCCCGCTCGGCTCCGAGGAGAAGGAGCTCTCCTGGGCACTGGAGACGCTGCACGTCAGCGGGTTCGGAATCGGCCATCATAGCGGCCCGACGCTCGGCAGCCAGACCGTCGACACCGCCGCTCCGACCGCCCGGCAGTACGAGGATCTCGCCGCCATGCTCCGCAAGAAGGGCTGGATGAAGGACGCCTACATCCAGATCGACGAACCGCAGCCGCCCCACTTTGCCGGCGTGCGCCGCTGGATCGACGCGTTTCGCCGCCAGCCCCATGCCAAAGACATTCCGATGTTCGCTTTTGTCTACGACGGCCAGTGCTACGACGCGCTGTCCGACTGCGTGGACATCCTGGTGCCGGAAAACAACGACGGCGGCAACGCGGCCTCGCTCGCCGGAATCGCCCGATGGCCGAAGAACAAGGAGGTCTGGTGCTACTGGACGAATACGGCCCACCAGTGGATCGATGCGCCCAACATCGCCGCCCGTCTCTGGGCGCCCAAGGTATGGTGGATGGGCGCGAAAGGCATGGCCACGTGGGCCATCGCGATCTGGTGGGAGGAGAGCCCGTCGCTCAAGCTGGAGAACCCCTGGGTGGAGCCGTTCAGCCCCTGGGGAAACGGCGTCATGGCCTATTTCTATCCACCCAACCCCCAAGGCATCGAACTGGCCGAAAAGGACATGACGGTCGTGCCCAGCCTCAGGTTCGTCCTGACTCGCGACGGCATTGAGGACTACGAGTACGCAGTCCTTCTCGAGCGGCTCCTTTCAGTGCGCGGACCGCACGATCCGGCCACCGCCGCCGGAAAAGCGGCATTGGCGGCGCTGCGGCGTCCGTTTCGGACGCCGACCACCTGGAGCGTGAGCGAAGTCCACTGGCAACAGGCCCGCGCCGCCGCCGCTCGCGCGATCGAAGAGCTGGGGAAGACCGGCGAAGTGAAATGAGACCTCTCCATTGCGCCAGAGAACGGGCATGCCGAACGCAGACTCCGTCGAAATCGGGGCAGTCGCAGTGGAGAAACATCGCTGCGCCGACGCAAGATCGGCGATGGCGTTTACAGTTTGACGTGATTACCGTTTCGCCGCGCGGCCTGCTCGCCGCTTTTGGTGAGGCGTCTTCCCCGGCGCAACCGTGCCGGCCGGTGACCCAAGCGAAGCCTTGGCGCGTCGCCTTCGGAACACGGCCCAGGAAACACCAACGCTCGCTACCAGAAAGAGCAGAGCGGCCCATCGCGCGTAGGCCATGATCGGCAGCGGCAATCGGCCGAGATCAAGCCGAATCACGCGTCCGGCAGGCAGTGCTTCGTCCACCGAGTAGACCACCTGGCCTTTTTCCGCCGTCGTTCGCATCCCCGTGTTGCAGGTGACGGCGGCCGGGTCTTCCGTCCGCGCGACGATGCGGATTCGCGACGTCGGCAAGTCCGCGGTCCGCTCCCAGGTGTAGTGTTGCTTCTCATTGCCCAACAAGTACGTGAAGCCCAACTCCCGCACGCCCGGCGTCCAGGGAATGCTGGTCGCCAACTTGCCCCCGCGCACCCAGAACCTACGTCCGTAGAACTCCTTGTCGAAAGTAACCCGTGCAAAATCCGAGGGGATCGACAGTTCGAGGGTGACCGGTTCGCCCTTCCCGTCCGGCGACTTGCCGACATAGGTCGTCGTGCCGGGATTATCGATCTGGAGCACCTCGCGGACCTTCAGTTTCCCTTCCGTCGGCT
>JABWBD010000191.1 GCA_013360685.1 Pirellulales bacterium | reverse complement strand
CTCACCGAATTCCGGGGGTCGCGGCGCGAGCTGATGCGCTTCCGCCAGCCGGGGCCGGACCACAACGTGAAGGGCCTCGCGATGGATCCGAACGGGCTGCTCTATCTCGGCGTGGGCGACGGCGCCGTCGCAGGGGTCGAGAAGAACGGTCCCTCGCGCAACGCCTCGTCCCTCACCAGCGCCTACGGGAAGGTGCTGCGCATCGACCCGCTCGGGAGCAATTCCTTCAACGGACAGTACGGGATTCCGGACGGCAATCCCTTCCGTCTCGTCACCGAAGCCCTCCCGGAGATCTGGGTCTTCGGCCTCCGCGCGCCCGAGAGCCTTTCCTACGACCCCTTCCTCCGCGGGCTCTGCATCGCGGAGCGCGCCAACGAGTCCCGCGAGGAGATCAATCTCAGCCTTCGCGGCGGCGAGCACTTCGGCTGGGACATCGCGGAGAACGCCGGCAAGCTCGGACGCTCCGCCCTCGCCCAACTGGACGAGGTTGTGACCCGTCCGACCGTCGCCATCGATCTGCTTTCCGGACTCGTTTCCCGGACGAAGGGAAGCCTCGTCTACCGTGGCGAACAGTTCCCCTCGCTCGCGGGAACGCTCCTTTTCGCGAGCCACGACGGCCAGCTCCTCGCCCTCCGCGCCGGAGAACAGGGGAATCCCGGACGCCTCGCCAAGGTCGATCTTGGCCGCTTCGGCGAGCAGCGCTTTGCGGGGCTTCGCCAGGGGCCGCGCGGCGAGCTGATCTTCCTCTGCGAGGACGGCCAGGTCTTCGAGATGCGGAAGAGCGCCTCGCTCGGCACCGGTGGATCGAAGCACAAGTCGATGTTCTGCGACGCCGGAACGGTCGCGATGCCGCGCGGGTGAGCGGGGTTCAAAACTCCGCCGTCCCCGGCGTGCGGGGGAAGGGGATGACGTCGCGGATGTTGCCCACCCCCGTGACGAACATGAGGAGGCGCTCGAAACCGAGTCCGAAGCCCGCGTGCGGCACGGTGCCGTAGCGGCGCAGATCGACGTACCATTCGTAGGCCGATTCCTCGAGGCCCTGCTCCCGCAGGTTCGCGAGGAGCACCTCGAGCCGCTCCTCGCGTTGGCTCCCGCCGACGATCTCTCCGATGCCCGGAACGAGCAGGTCCATCGCCGCGACCGTTTTCCCGTCGTCGTTGCGGCGCATGTAGAAGGGTTTGATCCCCTTCGGGTAGTTGTAGACCGTGGCGGGGCAGCGAAAATGGCGTTCGGTCAGGTAGCGCTCGTGCTCCGACTGGAGGGCGAGGCCGTATTCGACGGGGAATTCGAAACTCTGGCCGCAGCCTTGCAGCAGCGCCACCGCCTCGGTGTAGGAAACGCGCTCGAAGGCGCGGTCGCGGACGAACTGGAGCCGCTCGATGAGTCCCTTGTCGACGAAGCGATTGCAGAAATCGAGGTCCTCGGCGCAGGACTCGAGGGCGTCGGTGACGAGATGTTTCACCATCTCCTCGGCGAGGGCCATGTCGCCCTCGAGGTCGCAGAAGGCGATCTCGGGCTCGATCATCCAGAACTCGGCCGCGTGCCGCGAGGTGTGCGAATTCTCCGCCCGGAAGGTGGGGCCGAAGGTGTAGATGTTCGAGAGGGCGCAGGCGAAGGTCTCGCCCTCGAGCTGGCCGCTCACGGTGAGGTAGGTGGGTTTCCCGAAAAACTCGTCGGCCCCGCTCCGGACTTTCTCCCCGTCCATCGTCACGACGCGGAACATCTCGCCCGCGCCCTCGCAGTCGGACGCGGTGATGATGGGCGTGTGGACGTAGACGAAACCGCGCTCCTGAAAAAACCGGTGGATCGCGTAGGCCATGCGGCTGCGGATGCGGAAGACCGCTCCGAAGAGGTTCGACCGGGGGCGGAGGTGGGCGATCGAGCGAAGGAACTCGAACGAATGCCGCTTTTTCTGGAGGGGGTAGGTATCCACGTCGGCCAGGCCGTGGAGCGTGATGCCGGTGGCCAGGACCTCGGTTGCTTGACCTTTGCCGGGCGACTCGCGAACCACGCCGGTGACCGTCACGCTGGCGCCGGCGGTGAGCCGCTTCACGTCGGATTCGTAGTTCGGAAGGGACGTTTCGGCGATTACTTGAATGTTGCCGAGCGAGGAGCCGTCGTTCAGTTCCAGGAAGCTGAAACCGGCTTTCGAGTCGCGCCGGGTGCGGACCCACCCTTGAAGCGTTACTTCCTGGCCGATGGATTCAGGGCGGCGAGCTTGTGCGACCGAGAGTTTCATGAGTATCGATGTTCCATTCACAGGGGGAACTGGCGAAACGCCCATTGTACCAGAGGGGGGCCGGCGGGAACAACCGAGGCACGCAGCAGGCTGACGGGACGCCGGTGGGACAGGAAACCACGCTGCGATCCAGAGGCCGGCCGCGAAGGATTGAGGCTGGAGGGGGTTGGGAGTCCTATTTCCGTGTCGGCCGGAGGAAGTCGAAAGCCGGGAGTCCGGAGCCAAACCATCGGACCAACTCCCAACTATCCTTCCTCATCCTTCAGTCCCAGCCGGGCCAGCCATCGGCCTCGCGTGGGCTTCTGGCCCGGCTCCAAGCAGGCGGGATCCGCCTGGCTTTCGCCGGCCGCGACGCCCGAGCGGAGTTTCTCATCGAGATCCGCGCGCTCGCGCGCGAGCTTGGCCCGCTCGATGGAAATGTCGATTTCCGCTTTGCGGAGTTTTTCTTCCCATTCCTCCTGGAGCCGGCGGAGGTTCTCGCGCTCTTCCCGGACAATCGCATCCTTGTCGAGCATTTCACCCAAAGCCGCTGCCCCGACGGCGACCGATCCCAGGCTGCTGCTCTGGGTTTCCAGCAGCCCTTTCAACTCCCCGATCTCGCGGTCTTTCTCCTCCATCGCCTGCTGGGTCCGCACGATCACCTCTTCGATCCGCAGCCGCTTTTCCGCCTGCTCTTCGTCGTCTTCGTCGTACTCGGATTCCAGCGCGGCCAGGATCCGCCGTTTCTCCGCTTCCCAGTCCAGGCCGCCGCCGCTGCGTCCCGGCGGCGCTCCGCCCTCTCCTTTCGCCGCCTGTTTCTCCAGTTGCGAGTTCTTTGCCTTCAACTCGCGAAGGTCCTCCAGCACCATCTCATAGCGGCGGCGGTAGTCGTCGGCATCGTCGGACGAGGCCGTCTTCGCGGCAAGCCGCTTCTGCGCCTCGGCGAGTTGTGCCTCGGTCCGCGACAACTGATCCAGCATCGCCGCCATGCGGTGCTCCATGTCGGCGAGGCGCCCGGCCAGCGCGTCGCGCTCCGCAAACGCCCCCTGAAGCTCGGCCGCGTCCGCTCCGCCGCCTGCCGGCCGGCTCTCCAATTCGCAGCACCGGCTGCGAAGCGATTCCACCTCGTCCGCCAGTCTCGCGCACCGGCCGCGCACCGGCTCCAGTTCCGCCAGCGATTCAGCCTGCCGGCTCTGGGCTGCTTCCAACTCGGCGGCCAGCTTGCCGCAACGCCCCCGGAGGACCTCCAACTCGGCGGTCCGCTCAGCCCCGTCGACCCCCGCCGTCTTCAGTTCGGCGGCGATTTCGCTGTGCCGCATGCGTGCCGCTTCCAGCTCCGCCGCCATCTCTCCCGACAACAGTTGCGCCGCCTCCAGTCTGCCTGCCAACTCGGCATGACGCGCGCGAAGCCTTTGGAGTTCCGATGCCGCTTCACCTTGGGCGGATCGCGAAGCTTCCAACTCCGCGGAGACGTCCGCATGGCGACGCCGCAAAGCCTCCAGCTCGGCGGTCCGCTCGCCGACTTCGGTGATGCGGTGGTCCAGTTCGCCCGCGAGCGTATCCTCCCGTCCCCTGGCCGCATGAAGCTCCCCTCGAAGCCCGCTTTCCCGCTGCTCGACCGCTGCGAGCCTGGTGCTGGTCTCATTCAGCCGCTGGCGCGAAGTCTCGGCTTCAGCGACGATTTCTCGGTGCCGTCGGCGGAGCCCGTCGAGTTGTTCCGACAATTCCGCCTCGCGGCGCCCGGCGTCCCCCAGTTCCGCCGCGAGCCGGGCGCGATCCCGTCGCACCGCCTCCAGTTCCTCCTGCGAACGCTGGAGGTCTTCCTGGAGCCGGTCGCGCTGCCGCTCGACGCCCCGCAACTGTTGCTCGAGTTGGCCGGTCTGGCTGGTCCCGAGGTTGTCCAGTTCCGCCCGGCGACGATCCAACTCCTTTCGATGCGCAGCGCGTTGCGAATGGAATGCTTGCGCGATCCGGCGGCGTTGCGCCTCGGTCTCGGCGCGTTCCGCCGCAATGCGCTCCTCGCGCTGCTCGAGTTCCGCAAGTCTCGCCCGGAGCTCCTCGCGGTGCCGGGTGACATGCTCCGACTGCGTCTTGCCTTCCTCCTCGGCCAGCCGCAGATGCAGCCGATCGCGATGCAGGGCGGCGGCGGTCTCGTCGAGCTCGGTTTGTCGCGCGTCGATCTGCCGAAGCCTGGCGTCGATCTGCTCCCGCTGGTTCCTGGCGTGCTCCGCGAGCGCGGCAAACTGCTGGGCCGATCGCTCCCGAGCTCCCTCCCACTCGGCTTGTCGCGCCTCGAGCTCGTTTTGCAGGCGCGCGAGGTCCTCGGCCCGGCGGTCGAGTTGCTGCGAGCGTTCCTGGAGTTCCTCGCGCGTGCGCGCCGCCGCGGAGCGATTGCGGTCCAACTCCTGGGTGATCCGCTCCGCCTGCTCCGCCAGTTCGGCTTGCACGCGAATCAGACGCTCGTTCTGCGCATCGAGAAACTGCCGGGCCCTGGCTCGCTGCCGGCTGAGGGCTTCGGCAAACTGCTCGGCCCAGGCCGTGTCGAGAGATGTCGGGGAGGACGGGTCTTCCATGGTCGCCGATCAGGGGCATCAGGAAAGCGGAGCCAAGGCGCATACCGGGACCGATTGCTGCCCCCAGGGTGGATCAGGCCCGAGGCAGACTCGCCGGCACGCTTGTCTATACTTCTATAGGATACGGGGTTGTCCCGGTCAAAACGCGGTGCCGACGATAACGATTGCAGCGGTTCCACGGCCGGGATCGCCAACCCGGTCGGGAGTGTTTTTCCGTGTCGGCCGGAGGAAGTCGACATCTCGCCTTGGCAGTGTTCGACCACTCCGTTCCACTCTCTTCGGAATCGACTTCGTAATCGTCTTTGCCCTCTTCGTATCGACCGGGGCTCCACCCATCCTCCTCCTCCTCCTCCTCATCATCTTCTTCTTCGCGGTGGAACGAGTCCGGCGCCCGCCCGCATTTGTCGAACCATCGCTGATAAACGAAAAAAGAAGTCTCACGACTTGGGCTACGGGTAAGTCATTTTCTGCCGCTGGCCTTAGCGGGGAGTCGCCGGCGGGCGGTCGTGCTATGCGCCTGTCGAACGGGGGGCAAGGTGTTTCAGGCTTTGCTCTCCGAATCGCTCAAGACCGGCATGGACGTTCCGGATGCCACAAATACCGTGGCGGACTTGCGGCCGCGCGTGGAAGTCGGAGAGAATGAGAGCCGCGTCCCCAGAAGAGAATCGGTACGGCATGGAATGGGACCGGCCGGCATTCCGGATTGCCTGGCCCCGGCGCCCATGACATGAGCCGGGGTTTTGCCCAAAGGAGCCGATCCATGCAGCCCCTCAGACAGTTTGCCATTTTGGCCTTGGCCGTGATCAATCCCGTCGCCGTTGCTCCAGCGGCCCGGGCGGTTGCGGCCGAGGTTGCGCCGCCCCAGACGCAGGTTGTCGCCGCCTGCGACTTCGAGGGGCCGTATACCGCCGGCGATCAACAGATCCAAGAGGGTTGCGGCAACAACTGGCAGTGGGGCCGCAAGGACATGCAAGTCACCGCGGACAAGAATGCGGGCAGACCCGGCGCCGCCCAGCGGATCCAGGTCCGCGGCATCGCCTCCGGCGGGATGCAGTTCTTCTACACCAGGCTGGCGCTGAAGAAAAACCATTACTACCGCATCTCGTACTGGCTCAAAGGCGACGGGCTGGAAGGACCGGTCCGCTGCTACGTCCGCAAGATCGGCCATCCCTGGACCGTGTACGTCTGGGCGGACTTCAAGCCCTGGACCGCCCAGTGGCAGCAGTATTCGTTCACCGGCAGGTGTGCGGAAGACGTGCCCGACGATGTGGGCGTTTGCTGGGAACACGGGTCCGTGGGCACTATCTGGCTCGATGACTTGAAAGTGGAGCAGTCCACCTCCCCTCTGCCCGGCGAGCCGGCGAAGACCGTCAACCTGCCGACCTCCGGGAACCTGCTGCCGCGTTCGTCGTTCGAAGGCCGCAGCGACCATCACTGGTCGACGATGTTTTTTGGATGGAGCCGCAACGGCGTGTGGGAAGGGGTCGAGAGCGACTGGGAGGACCCGCAGCATTACCGCGCCGAAGGGGGCAAAGTCGGCAGGTACTGCATGGCCGTGCCCAGCGCTGCCCACGCCGGCCAGGCCGGGACATTGAGCCTGATTTACGACCTGCTGCCCGGCAGGCCCTATACCGTCTCGCTCTGGATGAAGTCCGACCCGCCGGGCTTTCCCTCGAGTGCGTCGCTCGTGTACTACTGGAGTGGCCGACACCTGCAGTCCCTCAAGAATGGCGCCGTGTATCCGAAGCTGACGTCCGAGTGGCAGCGGGTCTCGTTCGCGACCACGCCCGAAGCGCCCCCCGACGCCAAAGATACGACGGCTCCCGTGCAGGTGATGTTGCAGATCTCGCCGTCGGCCGTCCAAAAGGGCACGGTGTACGCGGACGGATTGCAGCTTGAGCCGGGCGACAAGGCCAACGATTACCGCCCCGCCTACCCGCTGGAATTGTATGCCGACGTCGGCCAGGACGGCGGCAATCTGCTCGACTGGGACCAGGCCGTGCCGCTCAACTTGCTTGCCGCCGCGGCGGACACGACCCCGATGAAGGAGGCCGCCGTCGAAGTCACGATCGTGGGCTACCCCGACGTGATCGTGTGGCGGAAAACGCTCACTCTGCCGGTGGGCCGTGAACATCGTTTCGACCTGGATCTCAAACGCCGCGGGCTGATCCGCGTGGAGATGCGCACGAAAGACCCCTCGCTGGCCGCGCCGCAGGAGATGATCATGGCGCTGGTGCCCAAGCCCCGCGGCACGGGCGTCCGGGGCATGTTCGGAACCCACATCGCCCTGCGGCCGGAGCTGGTTCGCTATGTAAGCCGGTTGGGGTTCACCTGGACGCGGCTTCACGACTGCAGCCTGCTGACCAAGTGGTCGGCCACCGAGCCGAAACCCGGCCAATTCGTCTGGCACGACGCCGTCGTCGACGGCGTCCGCCAGGGCGGGCTGAACATCCTGGGACTGCCGGACCACGAGCCGGAGTGGGCCCGGGTCGGGGCGGAGGGCGCCAACCCGGTCGACGTTGCCGCGTTCGGCAGGTACTGCGAGGAACTGGCCCGCCACTACGCCGGCAAGATCGACCACTGGGAGGTATGGAACGAGCCGTACATGGGCGGCTTCTACACCGGCGGCGCCCAGCGATTCGGCGACGTGCTCAAGGCCGGCGCCGCGGGGTTGAAGCGCGGCAATCCTGACTGCAAAGTCATCGGCTGGTGCGCCGACGTCGGCAACCCGCGGTGGGGCGAAGGGATTGCCGAGGACGCACGCCGGGGCATCGACATCTTCAGCTTCCACCACTACATCAACAATCTCTCCGGCGGCGGCACGTTGCCGTTCGCCGCGGAACTCGCCGACCACCGCAAGCTGTGGCCGGCGCACGTGAGCGAGTGCTGGAACACGGAGGGCACCAACGGCGCCTTGTGCGGCAACGGGTTCTACACCCACTTGTCGCTCGCCACGCCCGACACCAACGCGCGGGCCACGGCCTTCGCCTCGCGGGTCTGGATCGAGCACGCCAAGGCGGGCGTGAGCAAGTTCTTTCCCTATCAAATGCATAATGCGGACACGCTCATGTACTACGGCGGCTACCAGTCGCTTCTGATCCACTACGACCGCACGCCCACGCCCGCCGCGGTCGCCGCCGCCGTGACCGCCTACTCGATCGACGGCCTGAAATGCCTGCCCTGCCCGCCGGTGGAAGGCGTCGTGCAGGGCCTGTTTGAAGGCCAGGGGCGAGCGACGTGGGCGGTGTTCGATGACGGCGCCGTGACTGGGCGCAAGCACCTGTCTCTCGAAGCGATCCCGAGCACGCTGACCGTGCTGGACGTGATGGGGAACGACCCGCGCCGCGACGGCGTAAAGCAGTGGGAGATCGGCATCCAGCCGCTCTTCGTGCTGGCGGAGAAAAAGACCGGGACGGAATTGGCCGCGGCGATGCAGGCCGCCGTAAGGTAGTACCTCGTACGGATTCAGCCCGGCGATTGCACGCGCTGGGCAACATCGCGCAGGCGGCTGAACCGTTCGACCAAGAGGGGCACGGCGTCAACGGCCGTAACGAACATGAGCAGATAACGGAACACGGCAAAAACGTCGCCCGGCAGAAAGTCCGGCCGCCGGCCGATATGCACGAGCGCAAAGACCAGAAGCGCCAGCACGAACAATTCCATGATCCCGGCCGTCCATGCCTCGAAATCCGAGAGCCGGACGTTCAGCCTCGCAATCCGCTCGTAGTGGCCGCGGACCTCGCCTTCCTCGGCGCGGGCGACCACCCCCACTTCGCGCTCGAATTGGTCGTGGAGGTGGAGACTGATTCGCAATGTCTGACGGCCATAGACCGTGTTGAGCACCACGGCAGGCAGGATCAGTACCGCACAGGCTGCAATCAACAGCGCGTCGTAGAAGCCCAGCATCACCAGCGCCCCGAGGCAGGAGAACATCGCAGTGATCATTGCGGGCACCTGGCGCTCCGAGAAGGTGACGAATTGCCGCGAGAGTTCCGCCCTCGCCGCCACGCGCGATACGTCCACTCCTCGCTTGCGCTGTCGGGTCACGAGTCGGATCACGCGGTCGTTGTAGATCTGGCTGAACGTTCGCGTGTCGTACATCTGTCGCAAGGAGCGGACGACCAGGTGCATCAGGTGCCCTGCCGCGAAAGCCGCCAGGCCCGCGCGCTGTCCACGGATCACGTCGTTGACCGCCCATCCCAGGAGAAGCGGCTGCCCGAGGCGAACCACATTCTCGGCGAAAAGCATCAGATAGGTCAAACCGAGTGCCACCGGGTAAGCTCTCAGCAAGCCTCTCAGCTCGCTCCACGCTGACGCCGGCCCGGACCGCGCTGCCGCCGTCTCCAAAGACTCCGGCGCGTCGTCCTCCGGTATCGCGGGAGCGGCAACCGGGCCAAAGTCAAGGGGCGCAGAGAGGGAAGACGCCATTGCAGTTGCTCGCTTTCCGGGTTCAGGCAAACGCTACAAGGTGCAGCCCCGCCAGATCGCGCGCGAGGGCCAGAATTGAGTGGCGGTCGGCGGTCCGTGAGATCGCGATCCACTGCTGGAGCGTACACGGCTGCAGGCCGGCCAGTTCGTCGATCAGCCGTCGCGCGTTTTCCTCCAGGACCACGGTCCGCACGTCAAAGCCGACGGCGTAGTGCAAGACCTCGACCGGAGGCGCATCGCCTTCGTCCAGGTACTTCGTCGAGAGCAATTCCGACCAGCAGCGGGATGGGTTGAGGCGGATCTCCAGATTCAGATCGTCTTCCAGCACCGCGGTGAACTGTCCGTTCAGGCTGCACAACTCCCGGAACCGCACGTGCTCCGCGCGGCGCTGATCCGCCAAGCGGCCTACCCGATAACGTGCACGTTGACAATCGATGGTGTCGCGTTGCCGGGCCGACAACCGCTGCGTCTGTTCGATCCACGCCAGAAAGGCGTCGCATTCGCCGGCCCCGTTCTCGTAGGCATTCACGGGCACCTCTTCAATGAACCGGTGGACCCACGCTTCAAATTCGGCGAAGTCCTCGTCCTCGGCGACGAAGGAAAGCATGTCGGTCAACAGATCGAGCCGTTTGGATAGGTTTCCTTCGACGAACAGTTCGACGTGTTTTGCTCCGAACGTCCGCGCGAGATGCGGCACGACATCGTCCGTGCGGCCCCACGCCAGTGCCCGGGCCATGCCTTCGATCAGCAGGCGGTATTCCCGCTCGCTGTCGGCTGCTCCGAAGACCTCGTGGTCACTTTGCACCCTCTTCATCTTCATCATCTCTCATCCTTTCCCCGTCACTTCCTCGGCGATCCGGCGCATCCGATGCAGTTCGGACCGCCAACCCGAATCGTCCGGGAACTCGGCGTCGCGCTCGATGAATACGGCGTCGATCTTGCCGCGCCCTCGCTCCAGGGCAAAGTGGTACAGGCTCCAGACGTCTTCCGGCACCGGCTGGGAGTGCGTGTCAAAATAGAGCCCTTCCTCCTCGTCGAAATAGCCGCCGGCGAGGTGCATCTGCACCCGATCGGCCGCCGGGAGGACTTGATCGATGAACGCATAGGCATCGAACCCGAAGTTGCGGGCGTTGGCGTAGACGTTGGTTACGTCCAGCAGCCAGCCACAGCCGGTCCGCTTGAGAAGCTGCGTCAAGAACTCGGCTTCCGACATCGTTCCCTCCAACTGGAACAAATAGGCGATTGTTTCCAGGTAGAAAGGCATGGGCGCCAGGTAGTTCTGCACAAACTCGACGTTGCGGCTGGTGGCGTCCAGGGCCGCCGCGGACAACGGCACCGGAGCGAAGTGCCCAATCTCGACGCCCTGCTCCTTATCGCGGGTGAACCCGAGATGGTCGCTGACGGCCGTGGCCTGGTTCTCCAGGCTGATTCTCTTCAGGGCGTCGAGATAACGAAGGCCGGGCCGGTCGGGGCTTCCGACCGAGAGCTTCAACGCATGCACGCTGACGTAGTCAAACTCGTCGTCGCCCAGAAAGCGGGCCATTCGCAGGGGCACGTCGGCGTGCTCGAATGTGATCTCCACGGCATTCAGGGCCGGGTCGCTCAGGATCGTGCGGTTTTCCTTGCGTACGGCATATCCGATGGCTGGCAACATGATTTCTCCTTCTTTGCGGGGCTTAGTTCTCGGCTCCCAGTTCCAAGGTCCAAGATCGAAGACCTCAGATCCAGAGTCCTGAAATGTCCTGCCCTCGAATCGCCCGAGGGCAGGACATGGGAATCCGCGGCTGCATCCGGATGCCTCTAATGGCATCCGCAGCTACGGCAGCTTCGACAGCTCCGACAGCTTCGGCAGCTATAGCAGCTCCGACAGCTCCGACAGTAGCGACAACAGCGAGCGGCCGGCTGGCCCTGGCCCGAACGCAGTTTCGTCACTTCACGAACCGTGGACTTCGTGCCGATGGTCTCAGCAGTGGTCATCATCGAACTCCTCCTTAGGGGAAGGTAGCAGGGATATGGGAATCGGAAACGTTCGTGTTCACGCCGAACACTCTACCAACGATATGGCAAGTCGCCGCCCGATTGAGACAGGCTTCTCTTCAAGGACGCGCCGAAAACGAAACAGCCGGGTTGCTAGCACCTCTGCAGAGGCTGCTGACGAAGTGTAGCTGGGACACTCCGTGGCCCAGTGAGGCAGGGCAAAGCGGGCCACGGAGTGTCCCGCCTACGCTGGAGACAGGGCTCTTTCAGCAGTCTCCAGCCAAGCTGTTCCATGGGTGTTCGTGTTTCAGCCGATTGGCCAGGTCCGATCGCAGCCACTCCCCGGCGGGCCCGTTGCGTCGCCGCGCCGCGAACTGTACAGCTCGCGTATTTCGCCTGGTTCTCGGCTACCGCAGCACAAATCACAGCAATTCGCCGCAATCGCGGAGATCTCCAGCGGGCGCCTTGCCTGGCTACCACCGTTGGACCGCGTAGAATTGTCCTGGCTGTGTCAAAATGCCCGGTAAGTTGTTGGATTTCCGGAAGACCTGCGGGGCAAACCCGATATGGAGACGACCAAAGTAACACAGTGGCTGCACCAACTAGGCCAAGGAGACGAGCAGGCGGCGCAGCGGATCTGGGAGATGTACTTCACGCGGCTGGTCCAGGTTGCGAAGCGAAAGCTGGAAGGAATGCCGCTGCGAAGCTTCGACGAGGAGGACGTGGCCATCAGCGCCATGCACAGTTTTTGCCGCGGAATGCAGGCTGGCCGCTTCGGGAGGCTCGAGGGCAGCGACGATCTCTGGAAACTGCTCGTGACGATCACGGCCCGCAAGGCCTGTGCCCAGCGACGGCGTGATTTCGCGCGGAAGCGGGGAGGAGGCCGCGTGCGGGGCGAGTCGATCTTTATCGGCACCGGCGACGCGAACGAGGAGGACGGCGGCATTGCCGAGATCCTGGGCAACGAACCAACGCCGGAAGTGGCAAACCTCGTGGTGGAAAACTGCCGCAGGCTCTTGGATTGCCTCGACGAGAAGAGCCGGCAAATCGCCCTGTGGACCCTGGAGGGCTACACGCCCGTGGAAATCGCCGACAAACTCGACTGCGCGCGCCGCACAGTGGACCGCAAGCTCGAAAGGATCCGCAGCGAGTGGTCTCGCTTGGAGCTCGATCGACTCTAGGTTTTGGATTTCGGCCGCTGGGATGGTTGGACGAATGCGGACAATGAGAAAATGAGCGAAGTTGCGACTCACGACGTCTTTCACTCGCGCAACGGAGCGACCGAGTAGAGCCGTCGCACGGGCGGGGCATGACGGCGACTCCTCCGCACGAATCTGCGGCTCGGCTATCGAGTCGGAAGCCGCAGCAAAGCATCCATGGTACCGAAATGGAAGCATCTTTCCCGGTGTCGATCCACGGAGGGAAATCCGCCGACGTGCGGCGAGTTCCCCGGCATCGATCGCGGCGTCTTGCGGGAAACGTGTTGCCAGGCGACAGGGACAACCAGTATCCTGATAGGCGCCCGTCGAAACACCATGCGATCCTGCCGGAGAGCAGCCTATCCGAGTCCCCGGGGAGAGTCCTGATGAAACAAATCCTCATCGATATGCCCCCCTACGCGCCGGCGCTGGAGCGTCTTCGAACGGTTCGGGAAGCGGCCGTCGCCACCGTCGCCCCGGCCGGCGCGACGCGAGAGCTCCCGGCCGATCTCCTGCGCAATAAGCACGTGTTGTTCTGCACGTATCCACCGACCAACTTCCGCGAGATGGACGCCATCGAATTCGTCCAGATTTCGTCCGTCGGGTATTCCCAACTGTACGGCCTCGGCCTGCCGGAACGTGGCGTGCGCGCCTGCAACGCCCGCGGCGTTTTCGACGTGACCATCGCCGAATGGAACCTCGCCATGATGGTCAACCTTGCCCGGGACCTCCGCGGAATGATCCGCAACCAGGAACACGGCATCTGGGACCGCTCGGCCCGGTTTCAGACCGAGGTCCGCGGCCGCGTCGTAGGAATCTGGGGCTATGGCGGGATCGGCCGCGCCACCGCCCGGCTGGTGAAGCCCCTTGGGATGACGGTGCACGTCCTCTCGCGCTCGGGCGTCGGTCCTCGCGAGAACACGTATTGCGTCCCCGGCGCCGGCGATCCGGAAGGAAGCCTTCCGGACCGCGTCTTCCTGGTCGGGCAGGAGCCGGACTTCCTCGCCGGCTTGGACTTCCTCATCCTCGCCATGCCGCTCACGCCGTCGACCACCGGGCTGATCGGCGAACGTGAGCTTCGGGCCCTGCCGACGACCGCTTTCGTGCTCAATCCGGCTCGCGGACCGCTGATCCAGGAGGCAGCCTTGTTGAAAGCCCTCCGCGAGGGCTGGATCGCCGGGGCAGCTTTGGATACGCACTACTACTACCCCATGCCCGCCGACCATCCTCTGTGGCGATTCCCCAACGTGATCATGACTCCCCACATTTCCGGCTCCGACCAGAGCCCCCGTTTTCTCGAACGGGTCTGGGACATCTTCCTGCAAAACGTGGATCGCTACCTCGCCGGCGAGCCGCTCTTGAATGAATTGACTCCTGCCGAGCTCGGTTGACCAACCCCACCTGGAACCCCGCCATGCACCGCATCTCCAACCGCATCACCCGCCGAACGTTTCTCCACCGTACCGGACTGACCGCGGCAGGTCTCGCCGCGTCGGGCCTCGCGTCAAGCCGCGCCTTTTCCGCTCCCGCGGTGCTCACGGCGCCGATCCGCTCACAGGCGAAGCGGCGGCCGGACCTGATCGACGAGAAATCGCCGCCGGGCCTGGAAGTGGTCCAGTTGACCGCCGAGCCGGACGTGCCGAGTTCCCACCTGTACATGGAAGCGCAGATCTTCGCGCCCGACTCGAAGCGATTTGTGCTGCACCGTTCGGCCTCGGCCCACGGCGGCAGCCGCAGCGACCCCAAGCATCAGTACCTCCTCTGTGATCTGGAAGACGACTACTCCCTCCACCCGCTGACCGAAGAACTCGGGGCCACGGCCGCCTCCGTCTCGCCGGACGGTCGCTACCTCTACTACTTCGTCGACGAGACAACCACGGGCGGCGGCAAGCTGACGCTCAAGCGGGTCAATCTCGACGGCACGGACCGTAGGACGATCGTCGCGATCGATTCCCCCTTGCCCGAGACGAGCTTCCGTCCCAGCAAGCTCTACCCTCTCTCGACGATTTCTTCCGACGGGAAGCGTCTGGCGATCTCCGCGTTCTTGGGTGACGGCCAGGCGGCAAACGGCCCGTTCGGCCTGATGGTCTTCGACGTGGAGAAGGGCAGCGTTCGGCTGGTGATCCACGGCCAGACCTGGTGCAACATGCACCCGCAATACTGCCGCTCGACCGACGCGGAGGCCTCGCACGACATCCTTATCCAGGAGAACCACGGCTGCGAGACCGACGCGCGGGGCGGCATCACGAGGCTGGTCGGCGGCGAGGGGGCCGACATCCACGTGGTCCGCGACGACGGCAGCAACTTCCGCAACATGCCCTGGGGCCGCGACGGCAACGAAGCCTGCCAGGGCCACCAGTG
>JABWBD010000190.1 GCA_013360685.1 Pirellulales bacterium | reverse complement strand
CGCGAACGAAATCCTCTTCGTTGACCTTCAATCGCAGCGGCACAGGATTCTTCCAGTCTTCCTTAAACGCGAATCCGGCGATCACCCACAGCTCGCCCGGCCTCCGCTCCAGGAAGTACGGATAACTCAACTGGCCGCCCTTCTGGCGGGCGAGTACAACCGGCTGCGTCCATGTCTTGGCGTCGTCTTCGGAGAACCGCAGGAGCAGTTCCTGCCGCCCTGTCTTACCATTCGACACCAGAGCCAGCCGTTTGCTCCGCAACTTCAATAGATAACCCGGCGCGGTGGTCGATTCGATCTGGCTGGGGACGATCGTCCGCCAGGCCATCCCACCGTCGTCGGAGTACGCTTCCCAAAAGCGGCCCCAATGGGTGCGAATCCACATCAGCAAACGTCCATCGCTCAACTCCGCCACGCTTGGCTCCATTGCGCCGGAGTGGTGCCCGTGCCCGCCGAGGTCCACCAGATTGCTTCGTTTCCACGTCTTGCCGTCGTCGTCGGAAATGAGCGAGCAGGCGGCGTAGCGACCAGGATGAAGAACGATGTGGGGCACCGTGGCTACTAACCTGCCGCTGCTGGTCTGGATGAATCCGAAGAAATTCGGATTGTAGCCGTCCAGCAGTTGCTGCCGATCGACCCAAGTAGCCCCGCCGTCGAGACTGCGGACCGCCCACACCGCCAGCCGGCAATCGTCCTTCGGCTGGTTGGTGGCGGCGTCCCAACTGAAGTTGAAGGTGTTTGACTCAAGATAGACCGCGACCAGCGCGCCCTTTTTCGTCTGAACAAGGTAAACCGTCGCCGGCTCCTGACCGTCGCGCAGGCCGCCTATTCCTTCAATGGCAGGACGAGGTTCCGACCAGGTCATGCCGTCGTCCTTGCTGATGCGAGTTCCCTCGCGGCCGATGGTCATTAGACTCCCATCGGGCAACTCCACCAATGGCCCGTTTGTGTCGATCGTCAGCGATTGGCAAAGCGAATGAACCCAGCGGGCGTCGTCGTCCGCGGCGAAGCTAAGCGCGGAACAAAGGCTCACCGCCATCGCGGCGGCCAGCGCGGCGCGCCTTGCCGGAGAGAACGTGCCATGTGACCTGCACAGAGCGATAAAATGGGTTTTCACAATCGGCTCCTGGTAAGAATTCCCGTTCTGAATCACAGGGTCTGCACCTCGTATTTCGGCCGCTTTGACCGCACGGCGATGACCAGACAGAGCTGAGTATTGTTGGCCAAGCGGGCCGTGTCAAGCGGCGGACGACAGGGGAACGCTACGATAGGGCCGGCTTCAAACCGGCCTACTTCTTCCAGTAGTCTTTGCCCCGGTTCTTTTCATTCGAGCATCGCTTCTGGCTGCATTCCTGGCCACCTCGCCCTCCAAACCGACCTGTTCATCTACGACGCGGCCGACCCGCCACGTTGCCTCCGACGCGGTCGTTGATGAACAAGTTTTCCACAGCGGTGAGTGCCGTCGGCGAGTGCCCGCTTGCGTCTAACCGCCATTGGCCAGGGCAGTTACCGGTACTATGGGGCACGGCGTCCCTATCCGTCCAGTTAAGCAATCCTCCGTCGGGCCAGCCCCGAAAGGAAGGAATTTGCCCGCCGACATTGCAGTGGGTGGCGGGATGAGTTAAAACCCGTGGCAGTGGGAAGCAGCGGCCGATGACTGGGCGTTCGTGCCGCGAGCTCTGCCCGCCGATCCGCCCCGGCCAAGCCGATGAAGGACCATGCAAGGTACATGTTCTATGGAGAAAGGAAAATAAGGAATGCAAAACTATCTCGCTCTGCTCGGAATCGTTTGGTTCATGAACGGCACCGCGGCATTCGGACAGAACCCGATCCGCATTCATCCGAAAGCTGAAGCCTGTCCTTCGAAGTTTAGCGGACCTTTTGTCCACATTCCCAACGGTGGGATCCTCACGTTGTCCGCAGCGGAAGCACATGCCAGCTTCGACAAGGGGAAAACCTGGGAATCGTATCCCGCCATTCCGGCAGCGACCTTCGCTTTTGGCGATCTGTCGATCGATCGGACGAAAGACGGAGTGATCGTGGCGATCTTCTGCAATCAAAAAGAGGTTCGCTCTGGAGCAAAAGGTTGGGGCAAGGGAACGCCCGCGGAATGGCAGATCCCCGTTTATTCCATTCGAAGCACCGACAACGGAAAGACCTGGTCCGCTCCGTTGGCGATCCAGCGCGACTGGGTGGGCGCTCTGCGTGCCATGGTAGTCCTCCAAAGCGGCCGGATCGTGATTGCCACCATGGCCATCCAGCCATGGGAACACGTGATCCCCGTCTACTACTCCGACGATCAGGGGAAGCGCTGGACGAAAACCCAAACCATCACGATGGAAGGTTCAAAGATCAACGACCACGACGGCGCGATGGAGCCGAAACTGATCGAACGTGCTGATCATTCGCTGTTCATGCTGATTCGAACCACCAAAGGGACCTTCTTCCAATCGCTCTCCAAGGACGGCGGCCTCACCTGGTCGAAACCCGAGTCGAGCGGGATCCAGAACAACAACTCCTTCGGAGAACTCGCACGCTTGCAGGATGGGCGGCTCGTTCTCGTCTGGAACCGCGATGATAAATATCCGCCGTTTGGCTATGCCCCCGATCCGAAAGACTGGCCGCTGGAAGAACAGAGCTACAGTTGGATCAAACGGCGCAACAAGCTCTCGCTCGCCATTTCGGCCGACGATGGCAAGACGTGGACCGATCCGGTGGTGGTCGCCTCGACCGACGACGAAAAGGTATGGATCGCCTACACCGTCTTCTTCGAAGTTGAGCCCGGCGTCTTCTGGATCAACACAGGCCAGGGAGACGTCCACATGCAAGTTCGGGAAAAAGACCTTTACTGACCCTGCACGTCAGGGCAAGCTTTGACTCCTATGTTCTCCGACAGCTTTTCCTCACGACCTCCGCTTCCGAAGGCCGCAACCGGCAGCACTGCTTGCCTGCCGCCGGATCGCCATTCGAACTCGTTCATGACAGCAGGTCTCGAGCTGGTTCAGGCAGGCAAGCAGTGCTACGCATCTGCCAGTCCCATCTCCGCCGCGTCCGGCGCACCGACCGTCGCCGCGGTTCACCTTATCGCACCAGCAGGACGCGATCCACGAGGACCTGGGGCTTGGCTGGGGAGTCTTTCTGGTACGGACTGCCGACGAGCTTGATGGAGGCGTAGACACTCCACTGGTTGTCGGCTTCGGGGAGGTGGGCGGAGTCGATGCCGATGCTCAGCAGCCAGGTCCAATGCACCCAAAGGATCGTGGTCGGCTCGATCGCGAATTTGCCGAGATGATCGAGGTGGAATGTGCCGTCCTGGGGGATCTCGGCTTGCGGGATCGTGCGGTTGGATCACCGTGGACTAATGGACGAGACGGCCTGGGAAGGCGGTCCTACCGGCGCGGCGGGGTGGTGTGCTCGGAGACGCCGGAGGCGAGACTCACGGCGGGCTGGGTTACGGAGAGATGGCTCCTGGCGTACAACTCGTTGCCCGGCTCCAGTTCGGCGGCTTTGGCATAGTAGGCAATGGCCGCTTGCGTGTCGCCGCAGGCATCCAGCAGAAGGCCGATCGTGTACTGGAGACGTGCGTCGGTGGGACGGGCCTCGGCCAGCGGATAGAGATCCGGCAGGACCTCTCGGCCGCGCCCTTGTTCCAGGCGGAGTTCGGCCTGGAGCAGCTTCGCTTCGAAATGGTCGGGGTTACGTTGGAGAAGCCGATGGAGCGCCGCGTCGCAGCCGGCCAGGTCTCCGCGATGCCTTTGCTCTTCCGCCGCGAGCATTTCGGCGAGGTCTCTGCGTTGCTCGAATTGGGCAACCAGTTCGGCCTTGCGTTGCTCGCGCGGGGGAGTGACGTCGTCGACCCCGCGGCGGAAGACCTCCACCGGCCGGCACCCGACCACGGCGGCTGCAACCGCCAGGGTAATCCAAAGAGGCATCCGTCGAACACAGAGGGAGCTCATTGCAGCACCCTCGGTCGCTCAATGTCCTTGCGAGTTCCCGGCAAGCCCGGATCACGCGGGTGCAACGGTTCCGCGTGCGGGAACGGAGCGATCGGTACGGTTTCGGCGCCCGCCGGTGGCGGGCCGGAGGCGTCCAGCGGCGGCATTCCCGGCCCCGAACCAGGCGGTTGCACGATGACTTGAGTTGTCTCATGGCCGCCCGCGCAGAGCCGGCTCCGCAGGTCGATGGCTTCACGGTTCAGCGGGTCGAAGTGCACCGACAAGTCCGCGAATCGCATGGCACGGGCCACGTCGCCGCGCTGCCATGCTTCCTGGGCGAGCCGCAGATAGCGGCGTCCGATGGAGCGTTTGCCGATCGGGCTCATCTTGTCGGCATAGACAGCCTGGCGTCGCTGGAACTCGCAAGCCGCCGTTTCTCCCTCGCAGCAGGTGTTCGGCTCGTAGACGATCCGCGGGGTGATCAGCACGATCACCTCCTCCCGCTTCAGCTTCTCCTCCTTGTTGCGGAACGCCGCGCCGACCAGCGGCAGGTTTCCCAACAAGGGCACCTGAGAGGTGGTGGTCTCGAGCTGATCGCGCATCAGTCCGCCGATGATCACGGTGCATCCGTCGCGGACCATGATGTTCGTGGTGACCTTGGTGACGTCTTTCTGCGGGACGGTGAAGCCCGCCAGTTCCCGGACCTGGCCGTCGGAGAGTTCGGGGTGGACTTCCATGCGGATCAGGCCGTCGCTGGAGACGAAGGGGCGAATCCGGAGTTGCGCGCCGATATCGAGGAACTCGATCGACTGGGTCCGGGCGGTTTCCGTTTGCGTCGTGCTGACGTAGCCTTCTTCCTTGCCGATGAGGATGTCGGCGCGGTGTTTGTTCAGCACCAGCAGTCGGGGCGTCGCGATCACATTCGTGTCGCCGATGGTCTCCAAGGCGTCGAGGAATGCTCCGAGGCTGCTGTCGAGGAACCCAAACTTGAGGCCGCCGTCCTTGAACTCGAATTTGGCGAGGTCTTGCAGCGGCGTTCCCCAGCCCAGCTTGACGTTGGGATGATTGCGGAGCAGCTCAAAGCTGATGCCGAACTTGTCGGTATCGTTGAGTCGGACGCTGAGGATCATGGCCTCGATGGCGACCTGCATCGGCCGGACATCCAGTTCGGACACGACCTGATCGACCTGGGCGAGAACGGCGGCGTAGTCGCGGACGAGCACGACGTCGGCGCCGGCGAAACTCATGCCGCCGACCTGGTCGTCGTCCGTGCCGATGCCGATCTCGGCCGGCGCGGTGACGCTGCAGACCCCCACCTTCGGCGTCAAGAGCGGAGTGATCAACGTCTGCAGATCGGAGGCCGTCAGGTAGTTGGGCCGGTAGACCCGCGTGGCGACCACGTCGAGCGACTGCTCCATGGTCTCGAAGTCCTCGGGCGTGCCGACGTAGATGAACTTGCCTTCGCGCCGCGACGCGTAGCCGGTGGACTTGAGGATCGCCCCCAGCGCACTGTCGACGTCGACGCCGCTGAGTGTGGCCGAGACTTTTCCCTGCACGCTGTTGCTCGCCAGGATATTGAGGTTGCCCTGCTCACTGAGCATCTCGAGGACCTCACGGATGTCGGTATCCTGGATGTGGATCGACAGCCGGTCGTCCCCCTCACCGTCCACCGAGCGACGGATGCGCTTGCGAATCTCTCCGGCCGGCGCCGGGGGATTCGCCGAAGGCGCCGGCGCGGCCTCGGGCAGCGGCGCCGGAACACTCTCCGGCCGCGAACCGTTCTCCTGCGGCTTCAGCCGTTCCTGCAGGTACTCCAGGGCTTTCTTGATGCGGTCCTCGGAAGCGTTGCCCTCGGCCTGGCTCGCTCGCAAGGGATGCGGCTCCGCCGCAATCGGCCCAGGGGGTGCAAGCAGCGGGTCAACCACTTGCTCACGCGGGTACCCGCCCGTGCTCGCAGTGGCTGCCGATTGGGGCGAGCGTTGGCCTGGCGATGTCTCGGCCTCGCAACCGGCAGAATCCGTCGCCAGGATTTCAGAGACCCTGGTGGAGACCAGGTGGGATTCCGGCGAAGACCTTCTGGGGCCGGACGGGGATCCATACCCACGGAGAGGCGGATATTCTGCCAGCCCGGCCGTCACCTGTTGCGACGGAGCGGCAAGAAGCCCGACTACCACCGCCAAGCCGACTCCAGCGGCTGCGAACATCCCAAACCACGTGATCCGCCAAAAGAGCTTCATGGGTCTTCCGTGACCATCACTTCGTCCATCGGGCGTGGTTCAAGAAACGAGGGCAGGCGTCTCGCCGATGCGCGTTCTTCCAGGCGATTGCCGATCATTGCCTGGGAGGCAGTTTCCGCTCTTGAACCATGTCGTAAACCGTCCTTGTCATTCGCGGCTGCCCACGAGTTCGATTCTGCCGGAGATCGCTCGCTGCGGTATTGCCAGTTCGAAACGTTCTTGTCCGGACTGGAGAATGATCCGTCCGGGGTGGACTTCGGCGAGCGTCAGGGTCATTGTCTGGCCATTCTTGGACACGTCGATCGTCTCGCCCGCCTCGTAGATCCTGCCGTTGATCAATGCCACTCCGCGCGCCGGCCCGGCCACGGTGCTGGAGACTTGCAGCCCGAGGCTTTCGGGCGTCCAGACCACCGGTGGTTTGGAGGCCGCCGCTTCAGGCTCCTCCTCCCTCTCCGCTACCAGGAGTCCAAGCGTGTGGAACGGGTCCCGCAATGCTCCCAGTTTGTCGCTGGAGACCGCGCGAAGGTCTGCATTCATCCACTGAACCAACTGTTGCCACGGATACGCCGGGATTGCCGGAGACGAGGCTTCCCCCGAGGGTTGCGGGGCAACCGCTGCCGGCAGCAACGGTTGTTCCTCGGCTCCCGGCGACGGGACGGATGCCGTGGTTCCGCCCTCCGACACCCATCCCCAGACAAGCGGGAGCCAGAAGTAAACCGCCACCAAGAGCAGCAGGCCAAGGATGGCTGCTTTCTTCGGGTTTGCCGTGATTTCGCGGCGTAGCCGTTTGATCCACTTGTTTTTCGTCACCGCTCGTTTGGCGGGCAGTTCAGTGGGTTGGCCCCCAATCCTGCCCGTCTCCTCCCTTATCGGTTATTCGGAGCGGTCAACCTGACCGGAAGTATCCGAATTATCGGCAAAAACACTCAAAGCCACCTCAACTTTAACAGTCTTGCTATTCTTCCCATCCACTTCAAGTTGGAGGCCATGGATCCAGATGGCCTGGGGAAGATGTTCGAACTTCTGGAGCAACTCGCACACTTGAGGAAACGTCCCGGTGCATCCCAGCAGAACGGGGACGCGGCGGATCCGCTGCATGAGCTCGACAGGTTCCGGATCGAACCGCGTCATCGACACACCGGCGTCCTTAGCCAACTGGTTCATGCGGCCAAAAAGCCCCGAGAGGGCTTGCGGGGTTGGTGAGGCTTCTTGCCATGCCCGGTTGAAACGAACGGTGTCCTCGAGTTCCTTTTCTGTGGCCTGGATCGCGGGAGCCAGATCGCCGGCTTGGGCGACGCATGCGTCTTGGGAAACCAGGTCGGCGTGCAGTCTGGCCAGGGCTCGCTGCCCGGGCAGGAAGACCACGGCTAGATAGGCGGCCGCCGCGGCGCCGACGAGGAAGGGGATGGTCCAACTGCTCGTCGCAATCTTGCTGCTCATGCCGGTTCCTTCATTTCTGGAGGGCCGCGACGGAGGGTTTCGGAGGCCCCGAAGGCCCCCCTGGAAGTCCATAACCGGGACACACGACCAACGTTGCCTGAAACCGCAACGCCGTTTGCTCGCCCAACCGGTCTGCCTCCAGGGAATCGAGTTCCGCTTGAGTGAAGAATCCCGATCGATTGAGCGCGCCGAAATACTGGTGGAGGGCGGCGCTATCGGTAGTGAGACCTTCGAGGCTGACGGCGGTCTGCGCGTGATCGAACTCTGCGCGGAGCCGGCTCAAGTCCGCCGATGCCGGGGCCTGGGAGGCTGAGGCATCGCCTGGCGGGACGGGTCCGTTCAGGGTCGGGACTTCCGCAAGCGGGCGCACGGCTTGCGCCTCCCGGCGGATTTCAAGCTTCGTGAACCCGATCTCGGCGGGCAGCGCTGACAGAAGCGCGGCCAGGATCTGCGTTCGCGGCCAAGGATGTCGGAGGTATGTGAAGAGTTCCGCATCAAGTCGCGCCGCCGCCAGTTCCGCTTGGAGACGCCCGAGTTCGGCCGTCTGTTTCGTCACCCGTTCGTACTGCGGCGTCACCGCGGCCAATTCCCGCTCCAACCGGCGGTGGGCGAGCTGCTGGTAGAACGCGGCCGCGGCTACCAGTAGGACGACGAGGCCCAAAGCTGAGTTCCGCAGCGACTGGCGCCGGCGGCGGGCGTGGCGTTGCCGGTATTCCGCCGGCAGGAAATCGATATTGTGCATGGCGTTGTCTCGTTCGCCCCCTCAGCGGATCTCGCGAAGTGCAAGGCCGGCGGCCACGTCCCATTGTCCGATGCGTCCCGGAAAATTCGGCTTCTGGAAGCTCCGCAGCGGGTCGCCCAACTCGCAGCCGATGTCCAGCCGTTTGGAGAGCCATTCGGCGAGCGATTGTGTGGCCTCGCCGCCTCCCAGGACCACTCTCGCCAGGGGCTGACCGCGAAAGGTAACGCTGTAGTAGCGAATGCACATCGACAGTTCGCTTGCCAGGCGTTCAAGGACCGGCCGGATCGATTCGGTGATGCTGCGGGTGATTTCGGGATCGCGTTGCTCGCTGCGGCGGTCGCCGTTGTGGCGGCGCAGCGAGGCGGCATCCGCCGGCGACAGCTTCAAATGCCTGGCCACCGCCTCGTCGAACTGCCGTCCGCCGATGTCGACATACTTGATGAAGACCGCGCCGGCCCCCCGCGCGATGACCACGGCGGTGCTCGAAGCGCCGAGATTCACGAGCATCGCACACTGCTGCTGGTCGTCGTCGCGACGGTACTGTTTCGCGTAGCACCGCAGAAGGGCACTCGGTTCGGCGTCGATCGCCGCCGGGGCCAGATCGGCCATGTCCGCAAGCGCCACGATTCCGTCGAGCACCGGCCGATGGCACGCCAGAAGGATCACCTCGCGCCGGATTGTATCGCCCTGCCGCACGTCGGCGCCTTCCAGAAAACGGATTTCCGCCTCGTCACGGGCGAACGGCAGCCGGCCGGCAGCCTCCGCGCAGACGACCCGATTGAGTTCGTCGCCGGATGCTTGCGGCACACGAAGGTTCTGAACGAAGAGCTGTCCGGGACCAAGGCAGAAAACGGCGTCACGCCCGCGGAAGTTCCTCCCTTCGCGAGCTTGTTGGATCGCCAGCGCGATCTGGGCGTCGCGCTGGGACGCTTCGGCGGTAGGCCCAGTGGCGAGGTCCCACCGCGCCGCCTCCCAAACCCGCACGTGATCCGCTGTCAACTGCATGAGTTTGACGGAGCGGCTGCCGATGTCGATCCCGATGGGCCCGCAGCGCGGGCCGCCGAAGAAGCCAACCATAGGAGACCTGAGAATCCTTGGAGTACCGTGGGGTAATCGGCCCATAGGTCCTATGGGTCCTACAGGACCTATGGGACTTAGAAGCCTCTTTGGCATGCGGTCAAACCACCGCCCTCTGGCTCAATCATAGGGCGCAAATGGCTACCGCTGGACTAGCGAACGGGGCGGGCCCGTGGCGGTAAAACTGGATTGTTCGTCCCAGGTGGCCAGTCCGGTGACCGGATTGACCGCAAGCAGGAAGTACCTCTTGGAGTCCCCCTCGCCTGCGGAGAGCCAAATGCGCGTGTAGCCGTCCGCCGATGTCCCCCCGAGTGGTTCAAACTCAACGTAGCCGACCGGCGCAACGGCGGCGGCGTACGTGGCCGCCGCTTCCAGGCGGACCGGCACTCCGATTCGTGGCAATTCGTCGAGCTTTACGATCTGCCTGTCCGGTGGATCGTTCGGGTCCCGAAACGGCGAAGGCGGTAACTGCTCTAAACTCGGATTTGTGCCCGCGTGCTCAAGAACGTACTGCTGTTTCTCGAAATCCAAGGTGACCCGGTAACGACTGCCGTAGGTGACGGCAAGGCTGCGAGCATACGCCAGTTCGGCCGAGAGGACCTGTGCGGCCGACCGCAACTGGTCGCGCAGGGTGGCGTCGCTCTTGGGCAGGACCAAACCCGCCAGGACCGCCATCAGCGAGATCACGATCAAGAGTTCAATGAGCGTGAATGCAGGCCGGCGGGTGGCAGACGCGTATCCAAGCGGCGACCCTCCGGGAGTGCGGCGGTTGCTCGCCACGATTCGTGCTGCGACGTGCGTCCGGTCGTGGAACATCATTTCTCCGGCAGCGTCACGACGACCTGCAGCTTCCCGGAATTCAGCAGTGCGTTCTGCTCCCTGAGCAAACGGTTCTGCTCCTTGAGCAGTTCGCTGATCTCTTTGAGGTAGTTGATCTGGTCCATCCGCTGCTCCACGGAATTGCCGAAAGGCGGTTCGCCTCGCGGCGCGGCATCCGTGGCCCGATACAAGCTTAGCACGCCGCACAATGCGGCCGCGGCCAATGCAACGGCCCATTTCGTCCTGGTCTTCACAGCACACCTCCTTGGCTAACTCTGGGGGTTGTCTACCCAATCCAACAGCTCCCATCGCAGCCCCGGCTTGCCCGGCTCCAGCGGGCTGGCGTCGTCGGGGTGGGGGACATAGATCGGGTTGTTCGCATTCTGCCAATGATACAGGATTTCCTTGTCGTCGGGGCGGATCACCATCCGGGGCTCCGGGTCGAGCCCGCAGTGCTTCTGGAGCCAGATGGGAAACGTGGGAATCCCGCCGGCGTTCTGGTACTGGGCGAGAAAGAGGTTGAACTGGATGTCCCACCATAGCCGCAACTGGTTCCACGGGCTGCGACGGCTGATGTCTACGTCCTTGGCTGCCACCTTCCCTCGGATTGAAATCGAGGTATCGCTCTGCGGGGCCTCGTCGATGTTGAAGTTGTCGGCGACCATGACGAGCCCTTCGATCGTCGACCGCGATGCGTCGTGGAAGGTCATGTCGTCCGCCGAGACAATCGTCGGCAGTCGAACCGGCCTCTGGGCGGTTGCCGTAAGGTCTTCGAGCGGGGGAAGGTCCAACGGCAAGAGGCGGACGTTGGCGCCGTACACGTGAATGTCCGGATTGGAAGAACCGGCCGTCATCACCGTCCCGCGTATGGTCACGTCTTCGTGCATGGCCAGCGTTCCGTTCCGCCAGAAGATTCCCAGCGGATTCGTTTCCGGGTCCGGTTCCAGGCTGACGCCACGCAACTCTCTGGGCAAGTCCACGACGTTGTACGACTTCCCGCCCGGATAGAGGCGGTAGGTCTTGGAGGAAACCGGCTCTGACCAGCGAAACACGGCGCTGTTCGAGGCATCCTGGGTCGTGAGCCCCAGGCCGGTCCGCATGAGCGCGAGGGTATCCGAGTCCTGGCCGGAATGGTTGAGGCAGACCGGACCGGTCAAGGGACGCCAATCGGGCTGGCCGGCCAGCCGCAGCCAGTTCAGTCCGGTCATATACCACCACAGCACGTCGTCGGACCAGTTCAGTTGATCATCGCTCAAATCGAATTTGGCGCGGATTCGGACCGGCCCCTCAATCCGGAAAGGAACCGTGAGCGAGAAATCCCCCCGTTCCCATTGGCAGAACGTCTGGCTGGTGATCTCGCTCCATCCGGCCGGCGCGTCGGATAGTTTTCTCGGTACGAGGCGGACCACGGCACGAATGACGTGCGAGGACAGGGAACCGGCGGCCGACGGATCGGAAGCATAGCCAGTGGCCAGCAGTGTAACGCGATAAGGATATTCCGAGTAGTCCGGGTCGCCGGGTGCGAGCCGGGCATCGCCGGCCGCAAAGCTGACCTCAAACCGCTGGCCGGAGCCGAGCGACTGGACGAGCATCGTGCCTACGCCGCCCCAACTCGCGCTCTGCATTTTCTTGAGTGCAGCCGCCAAGCCGGTCATGGCGGCCTGGCGGGCTGCGTCGCGGAGGTTGGCGTTTCGCTCCACGATGGATGCGGTCGTCTGGGACCGCATGCTCACGTAGGAGACGGCCAGCGTGACGGAGATCAACAGGAGCACCACCAGCACGGCCACGCCGCGGCGGCGACCTCGCCGGGTTTTCGCGACGGGCATCGTCATGGACGGAGCTCCCGGTGCATGGCGTAGTAGACGGCCGCCGAAGCGAAGAACGCGGTCGCCTGTGATCCGGTCGAACCGGATTGCCCGGCCGTGTCCCCGGACAGGAGTTGCAGTTCCACACGCAACCACGCCTGCCGCATTGCCGTCTTTGCCCCATACATTCCCTGCACCCAGGGAAGCGATTCCCAGGCAATGCTGCTGTCGTTCCACTGCTCGTCCGACGGCCGCAATAGCGACTCGAATCGGACCGCGCCGCGGGGTTCGGCCGGCCCGGAATCGCCGCTACGGCCCGTTCGCATCCGTTCGGTGAGCGTTACGGCCGGGTAGTCGGGTGAGCGGCTGCCTGCGCTCGAAAAGATCGCGGCGTCGAGGCTCATCGAGTCTTTGAAGACCTGGATCTCCGTGGGCCAGGCAGCGGGATCGGCGCCAAGCGGCACGTCGCGCGTGCTGCGGATCTCGACGAGGCGGCCCGGCGCGTCCGGGTCGGGACAATACACGACCACCTCATCGTGGTAGGGCAGACGATTGGGATCGTCCAGTGCCGGCCGCCCCGGATAGGCCGCCAGGACACCCGGATCCGGATGCCACACCACGAGCGTGTCGGGAAACCGCCACCGGCCCTCCTGTTCGGCCACCACGATGAACCCCGGAAACCGCTGGTTGGCAAACGCCTCATCGACTGAGCGCGTGATCCGTTCCAGGGCCACGCGCGCGTGCTGGGTCGCGTCGGCGCACCCCTCGCTGTAGGCCGCTCCGGACTGCACCGCGCGGGCCAGTCCTCCCAGAGTGCCGACAACCATTACCATCACGGACAGCGCGACCAGGAGTTCCAAGAGCGTCAGCCCGGCGCGAAACGGCGGGCGATGACGTTGTTGTCCGACGGGTGTGCGACGGGGAAGCATGTTTATCTCTTGGTACGGCCGAAGGAAGCAATCGAAGGGAAGAGATCAAGAGTAAGATTGGGAGTAAGATTAAGATTAAGAGTAAGAGTAAGAGTAAGAGTAAGAACTAGCGCGCTGTGTGCAAATCCTGATGTTTGGCAGGACAGGGGGGAGTGTTCTACATCGCGGGCACATAGGCAACCACCCGCCGAAGCGTGGAGAGGACTCGACTTCCCCGGTCCGGATCCACATAGACGATGCGGACCTCGATCGCACGGTAGTCGCTCACCTGCGTGCCGGACATCGGCTTGGTGAAGTCCGCCGGATCGACGTAGTCGACATCCACTTCCTGTCGCCAGCGGTCGAAATATCCGGGGGGCGTGCAGAAATTGGGGTGGCGCCGGCTGCCCTCGCCGTCGTCTGCCCCCAGCGGCACGCCGCGGCGGTCCGTGGGCGGCTGCTGCCGGAGCCCGTTGAAGTCGTCGATGTCGTCGAACGATTCCCGTGTGCCGGACGCCGTCTCGCCCGCTTCGGGCTGGAGACTACCGGCATAGGGCGATGGGCCGGGTTCCGCATAGCCTGCGCCGGCGATTTCATCCATGAGTTGCTGCGCCATGCCGGCGGCGATGGTCTGTTCCAGGCAGTCGCCGGTCGTCTGCAGCGAGCTGGCCACCCCCAGCAGAAGCGCGGAGCCGGCCACCGCCGTGATGGCTAAAGCCACCAAGGCTTCCACTAAGGTAAAACCGCGTGCGAGCCGGTGCTTTCGGCGCCTGCGCAAAGGGGCACCTCGCTGGAGTTTCTGCCAAACCTGCCTTGACAAGACTCCGACTGCCCTCACCCCCTGCCCCTCTCCCGAAGCGGGCGAGGGGAGTTGAGTTTGGGTCCCTAAAGGAAAAAGACGCAGCAGGGTCCCCTCGAGCTTCCCAGCTTTCCCTGCTGCGTCGGTCGACCGGCGCCCCTCCCCGAGGCGCAGGTTCACCTGAACTCTAGTACGCCCCGGGGCCGTGTCAAACGCAGGCCCGCGCACACAACCCCGAAGCGTCAAGCACTACTCAGGATGGATCGCGATCCGCTAACTCATCCAATCCAACCCCACGTCCAGAGAGACCGCAGAGTGCGTGAGCGCACCGACACTGATCCGGTCAACTCCGGACAGCGCGATCTGGCGAACGGTAACGAGGTTGACCCCGCCGGATGCCTCCAGTTCGGCGGCCGAACCGGCCCGATCGCGCCGCAGGACCGCTTCGGCCAGCATGGCCGGACTCATGTTGTCCAACAGCACGATATCGGGCCCGGCCTGGAGCACTTCATCGAGCTGTTCGAGTGTGTCGACCTCGACCTCGACGATCGGGGTGCCTTGCGACATCGCCGCACTTTCAGCAAGGAACCGGCGGGCCCGCACAACCGCTTCGGCCGGCGTGAATCGAACCGGGATGCCCAAAGCAGGATCGACGCCGAGGGCCAGGTGGTTGTCTTTGATCAACACGGCGTCGAACAGGCCCGTGCGATGATTGCGCCCCCCGCCGCAGCGGACGGCATACTTCTCCAACCGCCGCCACCCGGGCGTTGTCTTGCGCGTATCGTAAATGCGGGCTTTGGTGCCGGAGACGGCGTTGACATACTCTCTTGTCAGTGTGGCGATCCCCGACATCCGTCCCAACAGGTTCAGGACCAGTCGCTCCGCGGTCAACAGTGCGCGTGCGGGCCCCTCGATCCGCGCAACGGCAGCGCCGGCGGCGACAGCCTGCCCGTCCTCGGCCGCGGGCGTCCATCGCAGGCCAGAGTCGACCGCCGCAGCGGCGGAGGC
>JABWBD010000189.1 GCA_013360685.1 Pirellulales bacterium | reverse complement strand
GGGACGTCGTCGGTCAGCGCAATCGAGTCGAGCCAGAGCTTCGCCTTGCCCTCGCTGCCGGCTCGCACGTGAACGGCCATGGCGTACACCGCGTCGGAATCGGCCAGCGAACCCAGATCGACGGCCGCCACGTGCCACTGGCCGTCGGCCGCCGCATCGCAGAGCCGCAACGGGCTGAGTTGCTCTTGTTTGCGGTCGTCGAGATAGAGGAGGTAATCCGTCGAAGTCGTGTCGAGATTCTCCGCGCGGTAACGGACGACAAGATAAGGGAGTTCCTTGAGCGAGGTCACGGGAATCGGCCGGGACCACTTCATGCCCCGCCGCGGTTCCTGCACCTGAAAGCAGGCCGTTTGACCATCGCCGGAGACCGTGGCCGTGGCCGACGGTTCGCTGAGCCAATCAGGGCGCGCGGACCATGCCTCGACATGGTCGAACGGTTCCCGCCAATGGAAGTCGTCGAGATCTCCAGCGGGTGCGCTCGGCAAAAGGAAAGCGCAGAGGATCAGAGTGAGGGGGACCGTGCGCGGCATGGGGTTTGGTTGCTGCAAGGCGGGGTGGGGTGCAGTGGAAAGGCGGGATTATCCGTATTTTGGCCGAAGTGGGGCCGTGATGTCAAGAAAAAGGCGTTGGCGGGCCGGTATGTGTAGGCCGTTCGCGATTTGTGGAAGAAGCGCCCTGCTCAGTCAATGCGCGGTGGGGACGGCGCAGACCCATCTTCGCTGACGGGTGGGACAACGGCCGTATGGACGGTCTCGGTCCGCGGTTCCCCGCGTGTCCTCACCCCATCATTTCACCGCCCGCATCCCTCTCCCGTCCCCGCCGGGCCTTGCGAAAGCCGTCCCGATCCGGCATCCTAAGATTCCGTGGAGCGATTGCAGCAACCACCCCTGCGGCAGGGAGAAGGCAGGCTGGGCCGCCGGGAACAAAGCAGGTCTGATATCCTCTGGAGGAGGCAAGTGATCGAAAAGGAATTGCTGGAAATCCTTGTCTGTCCGAAGTCGCACGAGCCATTGAGCGTGGCGGAGGAATCGCTTATCACCACGCTCAACAAGAAGGCGGCCGCGAAGACCCTGAAGAACATGGCGGGACAAACCGTCGAGGCTTCTCTCGAAGGCGGACTCGTCTGCGAAAAGGAGCGACTCCTGTACCCGATCATCGACGGAATCCCCGTGATGCTGGTCGATGAAGCGATCCCTCTCGCCCAGGTGGGCGCCGCTGGGCCGGAAAACTCGTGAAGAAGCCGGAGCAACGAGTCTATGGACCGGACGGTTCGGCCAGCCTCACGCAGATGAAGCCACAGGCGGAGGACCTTCACCTCGGGGCCTGGATTGCTGAAAGTGAAACCTTGCCGCATACCAACCCTGGCGTCGCCGGGCAAATCCGAGTACGCTCACGGTAGAGGGGAAAACGGAACACCCTTGCAGACCAGGCGTGCGGGTACCGCCGTGAAATCGCCCATTTCGATCCTCCGAAGAGCGATGCTCTGGCGCGGTCCAATCTTGCCGGCAACTCGGCCGGACTGCGGCGACGCCGGCAGTGTGGCTCGCCGGACGTGGGGCCGCGCCCGATTGGCGGTGGCCGCCATCGCCGCCGCGATGCTGCTGTGTTGCGGATGCGGAACCGACCCCAACCGGATCGGACGGTTGCAGAAGGTCTGGGGAAGGCGGGGTCTCTCCGACGGCCGGTTGCAGAAACCTCGCGCCATGGCGATCGACGGCCAGGACCGCCTCTACATCGTCGACATGACCGCAAGGATCCAGGTCTTCGACCGCGACGGCGGTTTCCTCCGCGGCTGGCACACGCCGGAGTGGACAACCGGCAAGCCGACCGGTTTGACGATCGGCCGCGATGGAAACGTCCTGGTCGCCGACACCCATTACTACCGCGTACTCGTCTACTCGCCCGATGGAAAGCTCCTCAAGACCATGGGCGGCATCCAAGGGCATGAGCCGGGCCAATTCGGCCTTGTGACCGACGTCGTCCAGGATCCGCAGGGCAACTACTACGTCGGCGAATACGGCGAATACGACCGCATCCAGAAATTCACGCCCGAAGGCCGGTTCCTGTTGCAATGGGGCGGCCACGGCTCCGAGCCCGGCCGGTTCGCCCGCCCTCAGAATCTGGAAATCGACGAGCAGGGCCACATCTGGGTCGCGGATGCCTGCAATCACCGTATCCAGGTCTTCGACAGCGAAGGGAAGTTGCTCAAGGTGTGGGGCAGCCGAGGCAGCGGGCCGGGACAACTCTACTACCCCTATGATCTGGTGCTGGCCCCGGATAATCTGGTCTATGTCGTCGAGTACGGCAATCACCGCGTGCAAAAATTCACCCGCGACGGCCGCTCGCTCGGCTGCTGGGGAACCAACGGCCGCGGAGAAGGGCAACTGTTCAACCCCTGGGCCCTCGTCCGCGACAGCCGCGGTGATATCCATGTGCTGGATACCAACAATCATCGGATACAAACCGTGAGAATGTAGGAGGGTTCGGGACTCGACGAGGCCCTGGCTCAACTCCCCTCTCCCGCTTCGGGAGAGGGGCAGGGGGTGAGGGCACTCGGAGTTCTGTTACGGCCCCTCAATCAAAGCCGATCTGACGCCCCATTCCTGAACCCTCTCCATGCTGCCCTACTCCCTCAGCTTCGATTCCCCCTGGTACCTGCTGCTGTTGCTGCTGGTGCCGATGCTCTGGGCGTTGAGCTTCCGGCGGATGGGAGTGCTGGGGCCTTGGAGGCGGTGGTTTGCCCTCGGACTGCGGACCCTGGTGATGGTCCTCTTGATCTTTGCGCTCGCCGGCGCCCAGATGGTCCACACCAGCGATCGGCTCACGGTCATCTACCTGCTCGACCAATCGCTGAGCATTCCCGCCGAGCAGCGCCGCGCAATGATCCTCTATGTGAATGCCGCCATCGAGAAGCACCGGGAGCACCTCGACCGGGCCGGGGTGATCGTCTTCGGCCGCGACGCCGCCATCGAAATCCCGCCGTTCGACGACGACGTCAAGATGCCGCTCTTGGTCGAAAGTCTGCTCGACCCGGAGTACACCAATCTCGCCGGCGCCATGCGCCTGGCCCAGGCGTCCTTTCCCGAGGACGCGGCCAGGCGGATCGTCGTCGTCAGCGACGGCAACGAGAACATCGGCGACGCCGTCGAGCAGGCCCGCGGACTCACCGGCGCCGGAGTCGGCATCGATGTGGTCCCGGTCCGGTTCGACCGCCAGGGAGAGGTGATCGTCGAACGCATGACGATCCCCAACGACATCCGCCGCGGCCAGCCCTTCGATATGAAGGTCGTCGTTACCAACACGAAAACTCCCTCCGGCTCCGACTCCGGAGCGGTCGGCGGGCGGCTTGTGATCCGCCAGCGTGCCGGCGACCAGGCCCGCGTCATCAGCGACGAGGCGGTGACGCTTCCGCCGGGCAAGCGGGTCTACTCCGTCCGCCAGCAGATCGACGCTCCCAGCTTCTACACCTACGAAGCCGAGTTCGTCCCCCAGCGGCCCGAGGACGACACCATGCGCCAGAACAACCGGGCCACCGCCTTCACCCACATCCGCGGCAAGGGCCAGGTACTCTTGATCGAGGACTTCCAGGGCCCCGGTCAGTTTGAACGGCTCGTCCAGGCGCTGCGGCTGCGGAACCTCGAAGTGACCCTGCGGGCCAGCGACCAGCCGTTCACCGGCCTGGCCGAACTGCAGCAGTTCGATACGGTGCTCCTGGGAAACGTCCCGCGCGAGCACTTCACCGACGAGCAGATCCAGATGCTCGTCCGCAACACGCAGCAGATGGGCGCCGGTCTGGTGATGCTCGGCGGGCCCAACAGTTTCGGGGCCGGCGGCTGGACGAACACCGAGCTGGAAAAAGCCATGCCGGTCGACTTCCAGATCAAGAGCGCCAAGGTGGTCCCGCGCGGGGCGCTGGTCATGATGATGCACGCCTGCGAGATCCCCGAAGGCAACCACTGGCAGAAGGTGATCGCGCGCGAGGCCCTCAAGGCCCTGGGGGAACGCGACTACTGCGGCGTGGTCCACTGGATGGGCCAGGAACAGTGGCTCTGGGGCGGCTTGAAGGTGGTCGGAGGCAACCGGCAGCAGATGCTGGCCCGCATGGACCGCATGACCCCGGGCGACATGCCCGACTTCGACCCCGCGATGGTTATGGCCCAAAAGGAGTTTTCCCGCATCCAGGACGCGGCGATCAAACACATGATCATCATCAGCGACGGCGATCCCTCGCCGCCCAGCCGTGGAGTGATCGCCGCCCTGGTGAACCAGCAGGTGACGGTCTCCACCGTGGCGGTCGGGGCGCACGGCCCGGCGGAAAGCCGCGTGCTCGACAACCTGGCCAAGGCGACGGGCGGCAAGTTCTACAAAGTCAACAACCCCAAGGCCCTGCCGCGGATCTTCCAGCGCGAGGCCCGCCGCGTGGCCCAGCCGCTGATTTTCGAGAGCAAGAATGGCGTGAAACCCACGATCCGTTTTCCGCACGAGATGCTCAGCGGTATTGAGGACCCGCTCGAGCCGATTCACGGCTTCGTGATGACCACGGTCAAGGAGAACCCGCTGGTCGAGGTCTCGCTGGTCTCTCCCCAGCCGGTCAACGAAAAGAACGCCACGATCCTGGCAAGCTGGACGTATGGGCTGGGCAAGTCAGTGGCCTTCACCTCCGACTGCGGCGCCCGCTGGGCCTCCGGGTGGACCGGCTGGGAAAACTACGACAAGTTCTTCGGCCAAATGGTCGGCTGGTCGATGCGCCCGGTGGGCGAAGAAGGCAACTTCGTCGTGGCCACCGACGTGGAAGACGGCCAGGTCCGCCTCGTCGTCACAGCCCTCGACAAGGACGACGAGTTCCTCAATTTCCTCGACATGTCCGGTACCGTCGTCGGGCCCAATCTCGAGCCGGTGCCGATGAAGATGCAGCAGACCGCCCCGGGCCGCTACGAGGGGGCCTTCCCGGCCCGCGATTCCGGCAGCTATTTTCTCATGGTCAATCCGGGCGGCGGCAAGGCGCCGATCCGGACGGGCGTGAGCGTGCCCTATTCCGACGAATTCCGCGCGAAGCCGACCAACCTCGGTCTTCTGGAACAACTCGCCCAACTCGCCCCTGAAGGGGGCACGGCCGGCAAACTGGTTCCGTCGCCGCGGCAGCCAAGTGAAATCGAACCGATGCTCGCCGTGAACAGTTTCCGCCACGACCTGCCCAAGGCCACCAGCAGCCAGGACATCTGGTTCCACCTGGTGTTCCTTGCGAGCTGCCTGTTCTTCTTCGACGTCTTTGTCCGGCGCGTGCAGGTGAGTTTCGCGTGGGTGCCGTCGCTGGCCGGCCGCGTCCGCGACCGCATCCTCCGCCGCACCCCCGAGGCGCCGAAGCCCGAGATGATCGAGCGTCTGCGAAGCCGAAAGGCGGCCGTAAGCCAAGAGGTCGACCAGCTCCGCGCGGCTGCGCGATTTGAAACCTCGGAGCAGTCCGCGGCGACGGCCGCGGAGGTCGAAGAACTCAAGCCGTCCGCGGCGCCCCGGCCTGCGCCGCCCCGGCAGGAGCCCGGCCTCGCCCCGGGCCAGGAAGAAGAGAGCTACACCGCGCGGCTTCTGAAAGCCAAGAAGAAAGCCTGGAAGGACCGTGAGAACCGACAAGAGTAACCCACACAGCCCCTCAGCAACAAAGGACCATCATCCATGACCATTGCCGACACCATGGAGCGGCGGGCGCAGGAGTTCGTCGACCGGTATGCCGCAATACGGGAGCAGATCGGCCGGGTGATCGTGGGCCACGAGGAAATCGTCCACGGCGTGCTCACCTGCCTCTTCGTCGGCGGCCACTGCCTGCTGGAAGGCGTGCCCGGATTGGGCAAGACGCTCCTGGTCCGCACGCTCGCCCAGGTGCTCGACCTCGACTTCTCCCGCATCCAGTTCACGCCCGACCTCATGCCGGCCGACATCCTCGGCACGAACATGGTGATGGAGAACCCCGATGGCCGCCGCTTCTTCGAGTTCCAGCGCGGGCCGATCTTCACCCAGATCTGCCTGGCCGATGAAATCAACCGCGCCACGCCCAAGACGCAGTCGGCCATGCTGGAGACCATGCAGGAAGCGGCCATCACCGCGGCCGGCGTCCGCTATGAATTGAAGAAGCCGTTTCTCGTGCTGGCCACGCAGAACCCCATCGAGCAGGAAGGGACCTATCCGCTGCCCGAGGCCCAGTTGGACCGCTTCTTCTTCAAGCTCCTGGTCGGCTACTCGAACCGCGAGCAGTTGGCCCGGATCATCGACCGCACCACGCGCCACGAGGTCGTTCACCCGAGCAAGGTGATGGACGGCGAAGAGATCCTCCGCTGGCAGACGCTGGTCCGCGAGGTGATCCTCGCGCAGCATCTCCAGGACTACATCGTGCGGCTCGTGCTGGCAACGCATCCGGGCGGCGAGTTTGCCCTGCCGATCACCAACCAGTTCATCCGCTGGGGCGCCAGCCCCCGCGCCGCGCAGACGCTCGCCTTGGCGGCGAAAGTGCGGGCGCTGCTGGACGCGCGCTACAACGTCAGCTTCGAGGACGTCCGCCGCGTCTATCTTCCGGCCCTGCGCCACCGCATCATCGTCAATTTCGAGGCCCAGGCCGAAGGGATCGAACCCGACCAGGTGCTCTTGGAGGTGCTGGAGAAGGTGCCGGAGAAAGGCGACGCGTGAGGCGTGAGGCGTGAGGCGTGGGGCGTGAGGCGTGGAGCGTGAGGCGTGGAGCGTGAGGCGTGGAGCGTGAGGCGTGGGGCGTGGAGCGTGAGGCGTGGAGCGCGGGGAGTGGGGAGTGGGGAGTGGGGAATTCATTCGTGTTCGCGACGGGATCCAATCAACGGAGCCCGGCGGTCATTCGGAGACTGCGAGACCGGATGGGAGACTGCGGCCTCTTGCACGCGGGGAAAAAGGAAACGGAGGAAGGGAAAGACCGAAGCCGGAAAAAGAACGGAATGAATTCCGTTTTACGGGGCAAGCGTCAGCACGATGGCTTCCGCGTCGCCCGCAGGCAGGACGATCTCCACTCTTGCTGTCGGATCGAATTCCCCGCCGCCGTAATACCGTTTCGCCGACTGCACTGTCCCTGGCTTGAGCGTGATCCGGTACGTCTTCTCGCTTCGCCGCTGGTTCATCAAGAGCACCAAGGCCGTCTTCCCGTGCCGTTTGATTGCGAAATCCGGCTCCTCCGCCTGCTCCACCCCGGCCAGTTCCGTCGCGGCGGAGCCTTGCAGAAAGACATCTTCGTAATCGCTGACCAGGCGGGAGATCTCGGCCAGCGCCCACCAGGCGCGGCCGTCCATCGGCATGCGGTCGTACACGAGAATGCCGCCGGTCGAATCCGCCGCGCTGCGAAGCACGTGGGCCTTGCTGAGTGGCAAGACGGGCTGGCGAAGGTTGGGATCATAAGGATGCATGAGGATGCCGATCGTAAGCGGGATGCCGTTTAGCGCAGCGATCGTGGCATCGATCAGTTCCCGGCTGCGCCCGTAGCCGCAGCCCACGTGGTCCGCGGCGCCCCGACGACCGATCTTTCGCCAATCCACCCCGTAACGGTCCTGCGTGTCCCGGCTCTGATACCCGCTGTACATCGAAAACACCGCGCCGGCCTCGCGGACGACCTTCTGGAACCGCTCGGCGACCTCGGCATTCCGCGTGGTCATGAAGTCGGTCCAGGGCCCGGCGTATCCCTCGCGAATCATCTCGGGCGTGAGCTCCGCTTCGCGGCCCAGCCCGGCCTCGCTGCGAAACGCCTCCAGGCACCGCGCGCAGAAGCACGACAGGTAACTTTCCAGCGGCGAGCTCTCGTAGTCCCAGTCGACCACGTGCGGACGTTCCGTCTCGATCTTCGCCCGCAGCACGCGCGCAACGTCGTCCCAGCCGCGGTCCAACAGCGCGGTCGTGCACACGTACTTTGTGCTGCGCTTGCCGTGGAGATCAGTCAGGGCGTCGGCCGGGTTCTCCCGCAGGTATTTGGCCCGGTCGAGCGACCAGGGCTCGAAATTAATGCCCATCGTGTTCGTCAGGCCGTGCTTCGCGCCGAGTTCGGTGTCTTCCAGTTCCCCGGAAACGATGTTGTTCAGCCCTGTCATGCGCGCGGTGGCGAGCGTTGCCTCCTTCATTGCCGGGTCGTCCATCGCGGAAAAGTAGCTCCCCCAAAGCTGCCAGACGAGCCTCTTGGGCTGCTTGCCGCGCAGCGCCGGAGTGACCCGGACGGGCAGCGACTGCACGCACTCGCTCACGCTTCCTCCCTCCGCCTCGGTCCAGTATTCGAAGCGGTACTCATCGGCCGGCTTCTCCGGCCCGCGATAGCGGACCAGGACGTTGAACAGTTCCAGGATGCCCACCTTGGTCCGGTAGGGAAGCGGCTGCGTGGCGGAGATCGTGTAGACGAGCATCTCTCTGCCGTCGCGCGTGGCATGAGCCGGTCCCGACGTGACGAACTTGGGCCTCTCCGGGCGGCTGCGGCCGTAGTAGCCGGTGGAGCCGATCACCTCGAACTCCGGCGGCACGGCTAGGTGCATCGCAAAACCGTTCAGCCGGCGGCCCTCCAGTCCGGCTGCGGAAAACGTGAGGTGCTGGGCCGCGTTCTGCGGCACATGCTGGGCCGGGTCGGGCTGCGGCCAAAGATAGGTATGCTCCAACAGCACCGTGCGGCGAAAGACGCCGGAGCCGTCGCCGCCGATTTGCTTGGTCCCCAACTCGGTCGCCGGTCCGGTCGGATCGCCCAGGACTGCGGCCTTTGCCCACGAAGAATCGTCGAGCGCGGCCGAGACAAAGTCCTTGGGATCGCCCGCGGCGTACCGCCAGCAGCCGTCGCTGACGACGCGCGAGCCGGGCAAATCGATCGCCGCGGCCAGCTTGCCGGTTTCTGCCTGGAACGCGAAAGCATTGACGCCCGCGGAGAGCGGCACGGAGATCGGCCGGCTGCCGTCGGCCTTCGCGCCCATCGCCACGCGCGTGCCGTTCAGGAACACGGTGTACGCGCCCTCGGTGGCCAGGCGGACTGTCGCATCCGCGGCGGACACGGTCGGTCGCAGCGGCGGCGAGAGATAGAGTGGCCGGAGGGCGCCGGCGTCGATGAGGTTGTAGCCTAGCGTGAGCCGAGGCTCCGCGCGCGGATCGAAGCGGATCTCCGCGCTGCTTCCGGGGCCGATGAGGGCCTGAAGGCGCTGCGGCAGCGACTCCGGTTGCTCGACCGTCACTTGAGCGAGGATCGGCGAGGCGCCGGCGCCGCGCTCGGCGCGTACGGCGTTTGCCCGCCCGCGGATCGTTTCCGGCAGCGACACCTGCGCGGAGCCGGTCTGGGCGAGGAAGAGAAGCGTGCCGAGGCTGTCGGCTTCGTGGAAGCCGCTTGTCACCGGGTTCCACGAACTGGTTTCGCCGGCGTTCTTCTCGATACGTCCCAGGCCGAGCGCCCATCGGTGGCCCGGCTGCGGTGCGGTGGTTTCCAGCGAAGCAAAGTCCACCGAGACCTCGACCTCCCAGAAGCCGTCGTCCACGCGACCGGCAGCCTGGATGCCGCCGTTCCAACTCGCATCGCGGCCCGCCCAGAGGTCCGGTCGGCGGCAGCGCGCGTCGGCCAGCGTGCCGCGCGCATTGACAAAGAGATCGAAGCACGGCCCGTCTTCCGCCGGTCCGAGGACCACGGCTACGCAGTCATCCGTCGGCACGGGGGAGTCGCGATCGGTCTGGTCCCGCCGGAACGCATGAAGCTGGTTCGCTTCCGGCTGGAGCACGTACTCCCGGCAGCAAAACGTCATGTAGAGCCGGCGGTCGTCGTAACAGAGCCGCGCGACCGTCTTCTGCGTCGGCACGGTCCCCTGGCGCACAATCTGGAATTCGGCCACGGGGATGCAGTGCTTCCAGCACGCATCATCCGCCTTGCCGTCGATCGCCGGAGGTTCCTGGCAGAAACCGGCGGCAACCAGCGGCCGGCGGTCCAACCGCGGCCGCAAGCTGTCCAGACGCTCCGGCGTGAGTTGGCCGTCCGTGGCGACAACCACCGAGTCGAGCGTTGCCGGTGCGGGATCGCCCGCCGGCTGCGCTATATGGACCTGCACCAGGCCCCGCGCCGCGGCCGCGCGGGGCACCTCCATCCGCAGCCACTGCCAGCCGCTCGCACCGGCCGGTTTCGCGGTCGCCAACTTGTGAAGGTAATCGCCGGTCCGCGCGTAAAGGTCGAAAACGTCCTCCGGCGTGCCCGGCTTCAGCCGCAGGTAGAGAAACCCCGGGCGCGCCGAAACGGGAAACGCCAGTCCGGCCAACGCGTGCCCGCTCGGCACTAGGACGGCCTTGCCGCCGCAAGTCGACGGCTCGTTCACGACGGCGTCGGCCCGCGGCGCCAGGTCCTCCGCCTCGGATCGCACCGGCTCCGCCGCGATATCCTCTGCCGGCGGATCGGGCTGGCGGACCACATCGAGTGAATCGACCTCGAACGTCGCCTCTTCCGCGTCGCGCGTGATGAAATAAATCGAGAGCGATCGGTCCGTCGGCGAGGTCAGCTTCGGAAGCGAGATCTCCTGCCACGCGCCGGTCAGGGCGACCACGTCGCGAGCATAAAGCCATCCGTTGCCCGACAGCAGGCAGGCAAAGAGGTTTCCCCTGCCCCGGACCTTGGCGCGCACGGTATAGAGCGAGAGCGGTTCGAGCTTGCCGACGGTCGTGCTGGCCCCCTCCAGGCGGCGTTTGCCCGGGCACTCGATCCGCAGGAAATGCTTGCCGTCCGCGGCGTCTCCCGCGACAAACTCGATCTTCGCCTGCGGCGGGTCGTCGTAGTAGCTGCGCCATGGGGAAGCGGGCCGCTCAAAGTCCTCGCGAAAGACCACGTCGGCAGAGGCTTGAGTGGTGGGCAACAGAAGGGCGAAAATAATAAGCGAAAAGGTTGGCTGCATCGTGTTGTCCTTGGGAGCAGAGAAATCGCCGAGGCGGTATTCCACCTGGCAGGACAGGAACAGGCACGGCCTCGTCCGTTCACCAAAGTTGCCTTTCGCTCCGCGAAAGCGACGCTACGTTCGCGGAGCGAAAGGCGACTCTGGGCGCGTGCTCACCGGTTGCTCGACCGGCTGAGCTCCAGTCAGTTCGTGCCGTCGCTCACCAATACGAGCGTGGCGTCGGGCGTCGCCGCGAACGTCCCTGCGATTTTGAGGTTCGCCCCGCGCTGTACGGTCCATTCCTGGGATCAGTTCTTACTTCAGCTTCGCGACCAACCGTTCCACACCCTGGGTGACCCGCTCTTCCACGTCGCGGGTCCAGTCGCTGGCCGGCAGTGCGTAAGCTCGCAAGGCGCCCGTCTCTTGGCCAAACCCCTCTTCCTGAATCCGCAGGGTAGGGATGTAGCACATGAGATCGCTGGTGAAACCGGCAACCCAGGTTCGCGGGCCGTACTTCGCCTTGAATTTCAGCGAGTAATCGACGGCCACCTCGCCGCCCAGGCTGATCCAGAGCTGGTCATGGCCGAGTTTCCAGACCTGGGCGGGGTAGGGATACGTCTTGGGCAGCGGCCCGTCGGCCAGTTGGTTGAGATAGCGTTTGGAGATCATCCCCAGGACGTTGGTCTCTTCCGCTGCAGCACGCAGCTCGGCTTCGGTCAGGTTTCGGTCATAGGCCAGCTCGACGAAATCGAAGGCGGTGACCAGGCGCGAAGCCACCGGCCGCATCGGCTTGCCGAGCGCGCGATCCACGCCCTCGGCAAGCATCCGGCCGTATTCCTGGCAAAGCTCGACGGATCGGCGCGGCAGCGGGTTCTGATCGGCGCCGCAGCCCTGGTAGAACATCGCCTGCATTTCGGGATGCTTCTGCTCCAGGGCAATCATGGCAAAACCGGCGTAGTCGCCCGACCACTCCAGCGACGCCAGCGTCGTGTTGTGGCACGCATAGCCGAAAACCACGGCGCGCAAGCCGCCCGCGGGCGTACGCACCGCCAAGATCGGGATGCTGTGATCCACCGGTCCCTTGAGCGCCTCGCCGCGCTGGCGGATCGCCGTCACTTCACCCTCCGGGTTGTTTCGCCGGTTGACGGCGAAATCCGCCATGCCTTCGGTAGCCCACACAGTCGCCGGCGTCATCTGCGCAAGGGCTTCGGCCGCTTTCTCGACGATCGTTTTCTCCAGCCACCGCGAGTATTCCTCGACGAGAGTGCGGGCCTGTTCGTCGTTCCAAGGCCAGCAGACATGCAGACACTCACGCAGCGCCGGCCCCGTGTGCGTATGAGAGCAGGTGAGCATGATCTGCGACCGCTCCAGACCACACTGCTTCTGCAACGCCGCGCAGATCGTTTCATAGGATGCCTTCGAGAACCCGCAGACGTCGCTGGTGATGACCACCGCTCGACGTCCGTCGACCGCCTCGATGGCCAACACCTTGACCCAGATATCGTGCAGCTTCTCCTTGGCCAGCCGCGGCCCGTAGCCGCTCATCCACATCGGCTTGTCCGGCGTAATCTTGGCCTTCGCAAGCCCCGCCTTCCAGACGCCCGGCTCGGCGGCACGACTCGTGCCGCTTCCCAAAACCAGGGTCGTCGAGAGCATCGCAAGAACGAGACACCGTTGCCATGACATGGTTGGACCTTTCTGACTTGGAACCGTGGACTGTGCCCGAGCCGGATTTCTCATTATCTTAAACCCGTAGCGCTGCATCTCGTCAAGGTCCTGCCGGATGGTTTCGTCCGACGCCCCCAAGGCCCCATCGTAGCTGATCCGGTGGAAGCTGCACATCGCGCAAATCCTCCTGATCCTGGCGGACGCCCCCCTGGAGCAACCGGTCGGCAGTGTGCTAAAATGGAAACATGCTGAGGAATCACCAGCACGCCCGAACTCGTTTGCTTGGCGATGAAATCGGCAAAGTGGTCCGGCATGGTTTTCTGATCGTGGGTGACCAGGACACGTTCCTCTCGGGCTGCCGTTGCCAACACCTCTGGATCGAGACGCCTCGCCAAGTCCGCCGGGCTCTTGACTCTCGACCCTCGGCTCGCAACTGTGCTCGTTCCCAGGCTCCGCCTGGGAACGCACCATCTTGCAGGCTCCGCCTGCTCCTTTCGCTAATCTCGAGGCTCCGCCTGCGCTTGTTCAGTCCAACGGCCTGTCGTCGCTTCGTGGCAGGATCGCAACGGTCCTCGGGCAACGTTGCGGCTCAGCGCGACCGTGCAGTCCGCTCGGCTGCCTATCCGGAACTCCTGCGTCGGATACCCACAGTAGCCGGTGGGCAGGGTAGTGCCAACACGGATCGCCGCCCAACGCGCATGCGGAAGTTCCACGAATTGCCGCGTCTCGGCTCCGCAACCCTTGGCCGAAGGCCATCGCCACCGTAGCCTGGGGTTCCTCACCCCAGGAACCAAAACCCCGTAAAGGCTTTCTCTTGGCCGAAGGCCATCAACACCGCCTTGTCGATACAACACCAAGCAGTGCCACACGGATCGCAGCCGAACAGGCACGGTACTCGCAACGCAAGCAGTGCCACCCCGCTACTACAGCGGCAGCGAGTGGATCCGGTTGATCCACTCCTCGGCTTCGCTCGCGGCCCAAATCAGAATCAGTTCCTCGACCGCCTGCGCGATCGGTAGTTTCTGCGGAATCACCAGCACCCCGGCACTGGTTTCGGTGGCGATGAAAGCGGAAAAATGTGTCGGCATCGTCTTGCGATCATGAGTTACCAGCAGTCGCCCCGATCTTGCGGCCTTCGCCAATACATCGTGATCAATCATGCCGCGCAGTCCTGCCGCATGCGCGGTCTGAAAGTCGATGCCTGGCTCGCGGCGCACAGTGGCATTTACGATGATCTCGTTCAGATCGGCATCGGCCTGGAACCGGACTTTCATGAGCGGGCCGTTGATATTTGCCGGCGCGCCTCGGCCAGCCTGCGCGAGAACTCCGGATCGTTACTGCGCGTGCGCTGCCGCAACGCCTCAAACTCGGCCTCCGCTTCCTTCAGGTGAGCATCGATCTCCGCGCGATGCCCCAAATAGTAAGTGATCGCCCCATAGACTTGCTCCAGCGACAGCGTGGGGAAGCACTCCCGGGCGATGGCTTCCGGCGAAAGCCCGTCCAAGTACGCGCAAACGACGGAATCGAGCGAGACTCGACTGTCGCTGATCCAATAACCCCCGTCGCGCTGTTCGACGTAACGTTTCTCCATCACCGCACTCCACACATTCGCCGGGCGAGTTGCCCTTGTCTCCCTACTGATGATACACCCCTGGAGGAAGGGCGTCAAGGCCGAGCGCCTACGGAGTTCTTAATCCTGATCTTAATCTTGATCTTAATCTTAATCCTAATCTTCATCCTCCTCCGCCCTCTTTCCTCTGGCCCTCAACACTGGGCTCTTGACTCTCGACCCTCGGCTCGCAACTGTGCTCGTTCCCAGGCTCCGCCGGCTCCGCCTGCTCCTTTCGCTAATCTCGAGGCTCCGCCTGCGCTTGTTCAGTCCAACGGCCTATCGTCGCTTCGTGCCAGAATCGCAACGGTCCTCGGGCAACGTTGCGGCTCAGCGCGACCTCGCCGTCCGCTCGGCTGCCTATCCGGAACTCCTGCGTCCGATACCCACAGTAGCCGGTGCGCAGGCTAGTGCATGGGCGTGCGAAATCGCAAAATGCGGTAGCTGTTCGGCGTTGGAGCCACACGGATCGCCGCCGAACGCGCATGTGGAAGTTCCACGAATTGCCGCGTCTCGGCTTCGCAACTCTCGGCCGAAGGCCATCGCCACCGTAGCCTGGGGTTCCTCACCCTTGTCATTACCCACAACTTGGCATTCGATTGGAGAGCGGAATGGCAGGGGCGTTTACGCCCCTTGTTCCGCCGAAGGCGGTCGAGGCCCGTGCTTTAGCA
>JABWBD010000188.1 GCA_013360685.1 Pirellulales bacterium | reverse complement strand
GGTGCCCTTGGGGGTCTCTGCCCTTGCCCCCAGGAACGCAACACGGGGCATTCTGGCGTGTCTGGTGGGGTATTCTGGCTTGGAGTCGCTCCTTGCCCAGCCCCAGTTTCCCTCCGGGGTTTCGGGGGCTAGAATCCGGGAGTAGCCTACACCAGATAACGCGGTTTTTCGAGGTTTTTCAAGGGTTTTTCAGCCAAGCGGTCAAGAGCCGAAAAACGCGAAAAGTGCCTTGTTTTATGGGGTTTTCGGCGATTTTCGGCATTTCCGTCTAGGTAAATGCGAGGCGTTGCGTGGGCCTGACTGCGGCTTGTCGCACGCGTGCTTCGCCCCTTATGATCGGAGGCTCATGCCCTCGGCCTTGCATGCCTCAGCCGACCCCGGATCTCATGCCCAAGAGGAGAACCGCCCATGAATCGCTACCCTCATCTCACGCGTCGCAGGTTCCTGAAATCAGTCGGCGGCGTCGCGTTTGCCGCGCCGTTCTTGGTCGCCTCGTCGTCCCGCGGCGCCGCCGAGTCTTCGCCGAACGAGCGGATCACGCTCGGTTTCATCGGCGTCGGCAAGCAAAGCTATTACCATCTCAGCGCCATGAGCGCGCGGCCCGACGTCCAGGTCTTGGCGATCTGCGATGTCCAGGAAACGAAACGCCAGGCCGCCAGGCAACTGGTCCAGGAGCGTTACGGCAGCGCGTATCCGCTGGGCGTCTACAACGACTTCCGCGAACTCTTGGCGCGCGACGATATCGACGCCGTCGTGATCGGCACTCCCGACCACTGGCACGCCATCCCCGCCATCGAAGCCGCCAAGGCCGGCAAAGACATCTACTGCGAAAAACCCCTCTCGCTCACCGTCAAGGAAGCCCGCGCCATGGTCAACGCGGCTCGCCGCTATGGCCGCGTGTTCCAAACGGGCAGCCAGCAGCGCTCGGACCGCGAGTTCCGCTTCGCCTGTGAAATGGTCCGCAGCGGCCGGATCGGCCAGTTGAAGTCGATCAACGTCAATGTCGGCGGCCCCTCGACCGACTGCTACCTGCCCGAGGAGCCGGTGCCCGAAGGCGTCGACTGGGACCTCTGGCTCGGCCCCGCGCCCTGGCGGCCGTACCACTCGATCCTCTGCCCGCCGCCAAGCTTCACCGGCTATCCGCTCTGGCGGAGCTACCGCGATTATTCGGGCGGCGGCATGACCGACTGGGGTGCCCACCATTTCGATATCGCCCAGTGGGGAATGGGCGCCGACGACACCGGACCGGTCGAGATCATTCCGCCCGATGGAAAAGACGTCCCGTTGCTGACGTACAAGTATGCCAACGGCGTCTCGGTGTACCACGGAGGCGGAGGCAACGGCGTGGTCTTTCACGGCGCCGAGGGAAAGATCGAAGTGAATCGCGGCCACCTGGAAACCTGGCCGTCCAACCTCAAGGAAAAGTCGATCGGCCCCAACGAGGTGCACCTCTACCTCAGCCCGGGACATCACAACGACTGGCTCCGCGCCATCCGCACGCGCCAGAAGCCGATCTGCGACGTGGAAATCGGCGCCCGCTCCGTGAGCGTCTGCCACCTGGGCAACCTGGCCTATTGGCTGAAGCGCCCGCTTCGTTGGGACCCGGCGAAGGAGGAGTTTGTGGGCGACCCCGAGGCCAACCGCTGGCTCGACCGCCCCCGCCGCGACCCTTGGACCCTGAGTTGAACGGCCGATCGTGCACACCGAAGAAGGAGATAGAGCCATGAAATACCCAAGAACCTTGAGCATCCTCGTCCTGTGCGGAGCAGCGGCGTCGATCGCTGCGGCGAATGAACCTCCGTTCCAGCAACTGCTGGAAGAGTGCCTGCCCGGAATGGGAGCAGAAAAGATCCCCGACCGCCAGGAGGCGCAGCAGAAGCTCCAGGACGCCTGCTTTGCCCTCGGCACACCCGGCCGCGAGGCCCAGCGAGAACAAGCCTGCCGGATGATGTCCGGGAAGCTTGGGCCCCAGACGGTGAAGCCGGCTCGCATCTGGCTCCTCAAGCAGTTGGAGTTCATTGGCCGGGCCGAGTGCGTCGCGGCCGTTGCCGAAGCCATGGCGGATCAGGACCGAGAGCTCCGAGACGCGGCTCGCCGCGCGCTGGAGAACAATCCGGCCCCCGAGGCGAACGCAGCGATCTTGGCGGCGATGGAGAAAACGACCGACGAAAGCTTTAAGGCCGCGCTGGTCGGATCGTTGGGATTCCGAAGCGATCCGTCGAGCGTTGCTGCCTTGACGGGCCTGCTTGGCAACCAGGGCCCGAAAACCGCCGCGGCTGCGGCGGTCGCACTCGGCAGAATCGCAACTGCCGAAGCCGCTAGGGCCCTCGGTGAAGCCAGGGTCAAGGCACCGGGACCTCTGCGCGTCGAAATTGCCGCCTCGCTGGTTCGCTGCGCCGACCGCCTTCTGGCAAACGGCAATCCGGCTGAGGCCGCGGCCATCTTTGACAGACTCGGCGCGCCCGAAGAGGCCCGTGCAACGCGGTTGGCCGCCCTCAAGGGGCAGGTACGAGTCGCCGGAGATTCCTCGGCAGCCAAAATCGTCGAGATGCTTGCCAGCGCGGACGACGATGTTTGCGCCGTCGCGGCCGCTTGCATCGCGGATCTCTCCGGCAAAGCGGCAACAAAGACCTTTGCCGCCGCCTTCGCGCAGCTTCCGCCCCAGGGCAAGGTGCTACTCGTGGCGGGCCTTGCCGCCGGTGGCGACAAGGCCGCCGGTCCCGTCGCCGTCGAGGCGGCCCGAAGCGACCTGCCCGAGATCCGACTGGCGGGCCTCCAGGCATTGGCAAAATTAGGCGATGCGACGGCCGTGCCGCTTCTGATCGCCGCGATGGCCGCCGGCGGTGATGCGGCCGGCACGGCACGCGAAAGTCTTCAGGCCGTGTACGGTCCCGGCGTCGATGAAGCGATCGCAACTTCGATGAAGACCGCGGACGGCGGTCTTCGCGCAGCACTGATCGACGTGCTCGATGCCCGCCGCGCAACCGCCGCGGTGCCCACTCTCCTGGAATTGGCGGTCGGCGAAGACGCCGGCATCCGCAGCCGCGCCGTTCGAACGCTCGGAAACGTGGGACAACCCGACTGCATCCCCTCGCTCGTAGCTCTCTTGCTGAAATCCGCGAAGGGAAGCCAGCGAGACGACCTCGAGAGAGCGATCATGCTTGTCGCCGGCCGGATTCCCGATCCGCAACGTCAAGCAACGCCGGTGCTGGATTTTCTGGCAAAGACAAGCGACGCCGAAAAGTGCGTCCTGCTGCCCGCCGCAGGCCGGATCGGCGGCCAGGAGGCCCTGTCGGCCGTCGAAGCGGCATTGAAGAGCGGCAACGCCGACATCCGCGATGCGGCGGTCCGCGCCTTGTGCAACTGGCCCGACGCAACCGTGGCCGACGAACTGATGAAGCTCGTCGACCAGTCGGGCGTCGAGGAGCAGCGGATCTGGGCATTGCGAGCGTACATCCGAGTGATCAGCCTACCCGGGGAGCGGCCCGCCCAAGAGACCCTGGCGAAGTTCCAGAAAGCCATGGAAAAGGCGTGGCGGCAGGATGAGAGGAAACTGGTCCTGAGCCGCGTGTCGTCCGCGCGCTGCCTCGACGCCTTGCGATGGACCCTGCCGTACCTGGACAACCCCGATTTGAACCGCGAGGCGAGCCTGGCCATCGTGGAACTCGCGCACCACCGCGAATTGATGACGCCGAACTTCGAGGCGTTCCGTGCCGCGCTGGAGAAAGTGGCCAAGAGTTGCAAGGACCAAGGAATCGTGGACCGGGCCAAGCGCTATACGCAGGGGCTCTGATCCAACTGCCGATCTCAGCCGTCCTGCCGTCTCCCGGCGGCCGACTCCAGGTTCCAGTCGCTCTCGCTCTGCCATCGTTTCAGCTTTCGCTGGAGCGTGCGCACCGAGATCCCAAGCGACTGGGCAGTCTGTGTGCGATTTCCGCCAAAGCGGCCGAGGGTCTGCCGGATTGCCGCTTTCTCGACGTCTTCCAGGGTGAAACCCCTTGGGATCTCGAAGTAGGACCCTGCGTTGGGCTCGCCGTTGTGAACCATCGCGCCCAGGTCGTCTATCGTCGATAGGGTATGAATTGCCTCCGCGGCGCGTTCTCTGCCCGTGCCGGATTCTCCATCGATCGGCACGGTTGCACCCGCTTCAGCCACTCGCTTGATCTCGTCGATGACCGCGACCGTGGTTTCAGGTCCGCCGACAAGATCCTGGATTCCACTTTGTTTGACTCGCTCATCCAACCATTGCACCGTTCCAACCTCCTGACGCGAACACAATCGCCGCGGGATCCACTCGGCAGATCCTTCCCGCTTGCCTTTTGCTCACGTCGGCATTCTAAGTTCGGTTCGGTTCTCACGTGCATCAGGAATAAGGACAGAACAACCTTGGGAAAATCCGGCAGGGTCGTGGTCGGGAATTGCCCTATCCACTGTGCAAGCTCCTTGTCCTTCTTGGGATCCTGCGCCATCGAATGGGCGCCCACGGTCGAAGCTAGCACGTCCCGGCAAGGCGGCTCCCCCGCTCCGAAGCCCGCGGCCGATTCGCCCATTTCCCGCGCGGCCAGCGCATCAGGCACGCTGCGCAAATGTGGAGGGTTCACGGTCCCGTGGGCTGCCCCGCGCGGTCGCGTTCAGCGGTTTTCCAGGACCCATTGCACGGCGCGATGGCTCAGCTCCGTGCTGTTGGCCAGATTCAGCTTCATCTTGATCTTCTCCCGATGAGTCTCAATTGTCTTGGGACTGAGATGAAGCTTGCCGGCAATCTGTTTGGTGGTGAGCCCCTGCCCGATCATTTCAAAAACCTCCAACTCGCGGTTGGAAAGGCCCTCGATCGGATTGCTGTTCAACCGGTCGCCGCCGACGACCGTGTGCAGAAGCCGGTTCGACATGCGGGGGCTGAGGTAGATCTCTCCGCGCAGCACTTGGCGAACCGCGTCGATGACCTTCTCGGTTGCTTCCTGTTTGTTGATGTAGCCCATGGCCCCGGCGCGCAGCGCACGTTCCGCGAAAAGCGACTCGTCGTGGATGGAGGAAACCAGCATCTTGATCCGCTCATCCTTCGCCTTGATCTGTTCGATCAGATCGATGCCATGCCCGCTCTTCAGCGAGATATCCACGATCACGACGTGCGGCTGGGTGGTGTCCACCTGCCGAAGAGCCTCGGGTGTATCGCCCGCCTCGCCGCAGACCTCAAGATCGGGCTCGTGGGCAATCAACTCGGCGAGACCGTGCCGGACGATCGGGTGGTCGTCCACGATCAGGACGCGATATTTCGTGAATTCGGTAAGAGTGTTGCCGTTCGCACTACTTGTCATCACGGTGATTCTCCGAGAAGTCCGCTTCAGACACTGCATGCGTCCGGGAATGGAGGGGTACCCGCGCCTCCGGCGGTCCGGCATCCAGGGTACCGACGATCTGCCGCTCCATTCCGAAAATAGACGTAGCCCAGGCCCGCTCGGATAGGGTGTACAAGGCGACTTGTCACCGGCTCGATCCGGCTGGTATCGAAGTAGTATATACGACAAGCCTCCTCTGGGCACGAGGGGGTGTCTGCTAAAATGCTTTCCAGCGGAGGGTCTTAGCCTCCCAACCCTGCAAAACGGGACTTGATTCAGAGCCTGCGAGCCCCCTCTGGAGTTAAGGAAAAATCTTAGCGGATTCACCGCGTTTTTTCCGACGCCCGTGCCATTTTCCGCCGGATGGGAACCGGTCGCGGCAGTGCGTAAACTTAGTTTAGGTCAAGTCTGGCGGCGCACAGCAAGAAGCGGGCGGAGGCTCGCGGCCTCAGGGAGAATGGCATGCTCGTCCTATCTCGGAAAATCAATGAAGAGATCGTCATCGGCGACAACATCCGCGTCCGGCTGGTCAAGGTCGGCGGCGGGCGCGCGCGACTAGGGATCACGGCCCCCGCCGACGTCAGCGTCCGGCGCGCCGAGTTGCCGAAGAAAGAAGGAATCCACGGCTACGACAGCGCCGTGCTCGACGGTCGCGAGCATGTCGTTCCCGCGGGGCGCTGAACCGGCTCGCAGTGGACCGCCCGAGATGGATTGGGAGCAGACACTGCCGCATTCCACGCCCTGCTGAACGTCAAGTAAGCCATGCTGGTCATGAAGATGACAAAGACCACGCGCAAGGCACGGCGCGGAAGTGTGTGCGTAAGCATGCCCCCTACGTAGCTGCCGAGAATCGCCGTGGGGATCAGCATGGCGGCCAGTTGAATGGAGGCCAGGATTGAGACCCCGTGGTTCGGCAGCGTAATGTTCTTGTGGATTGCCCCGATGCAGGAAACCACGACGATCGTGACGGCCGAGTTGGCGATCGCCCGCCGCAGGGGAAGCCGGAGCACCAACTGCTGAATCGGCACGGCCAGCGCTCCCCCGCCGATCCCAAGCAGACCGGCCGCGAAGCCCATGGGAATGCCGACGGCGACCACGCGCCACGTCGGAAACCTCTTCTCCGGATCAAACCCTCGCTCCAGGTCGACCTGGCTGAACAGCCGCATGGTGTTGTAAACGGCCACGTAAAGGAGGAATCCGGCCAGGATCATCGCCAGATAGACGCCGTTTTCGCGAGCAAACGACGAACTGTTGCTCACGGCCACGCCCGTCAACATCCCGACCAGCGCCGACGGGATCAGTCCAACCACTACGGAAGGCATCACGGCTCGGGCGCGCCAATGGGGCAACACCGAAGGGGCCACGACGAACACGTTGCAGATCATGGCTGCGGCCTGGATCAAGTGCTGGTCCGTGCCCGTGTACCCGTCGGGACGTGTCTGGTCAAGATAAAAGATCAGGCCGGGGATGATGGCCACCGAGCCGCCGACGCCCAGCAATCCGCCGAATAATCCGGCCAGCAGCCCAATGGCTGCCTGTTCGAGAAGTTCCATTACCCTTCTTTCCGCCAGGAGGTTAGTCAGGCATCGTCCAGTCGCCTCGCGAGGCGTTCTGCCACAGCGAGGCCTGTCCATGCTTCAGATACGTTGCTTGCAGCGCTAAGGCTCTGCGGATTTTACCCTGACCGTCCAGTTCCGCGGCCACGACATCTCCGTCGCTCGCCAATTCTCGGCACTGGATCGGGCCGGTGCACCCCGTCCGGCGAAAGAGCACCAGGTGCCGGCGTTCGCCGGACCGTATTTCCACGCCGTGGGCGTTTTCCGCATCGATCGACCCGATTTCGCCGACCGGTTCCGCCGGATCGGCAAGCCGCCGGACCTGCATCCCCGCCAGGAATTCCACCGATTTGACCGACCCGGCGGAGGTGGCAGTGAGCCTCCATTCCGGGAAGTATTGATCGCGCGGGACCGGTTCGGTGCTGTACCGGTTGACTGGTTCGACGGGAAAGCCGGTGGACACTTCCAGCTTCATATCCTCTGGGCTGAGAAAGCGCCCGTGCAGAGCCGCTCGCTCGCAGACGGCGTCGAACGACTTGCGCTGGAGATCCGTCTGGATGGGAACGATTGCGTGGAGCAGCCAATCGAGCTTCGCCGGCCGAACTGCCTCGACCACGTCGTGGACCAAGACGAACCCCGGCTTGATGAAAAGGAGCTTGCGGTCGAAACGCTGCAGCCGGCCGCCGTAAATCTCCGGATCCGAGGCGTCGCCCCCCACGTAGCCGTAGCCCGGCGAATCCATGAAGGCCGTCACGCGTCCGTCCGCCCCCTCCGTGCAGGCGGCCTGCCCCTGGCCGTCGACGAGGAGCGTATTGTGGGCAAGCGTCTGCATCGAGTAGGCCTTGAAGTGCGGGCTGCCGTACCAGTCGTAATAGCCGCCGTCGATGGCCAGCTTCTCTCCGTAGGCGTGAATGACAAAGCTGTTCTGGTCCGGGTGCTGATGGCCCGCCTGGTACCTGCCGCTGTGCATGGCAACGGCGACGTTCTCCGCCCCATCCTCCAGCGACGTGTTGAAGATGGCCACGCCGATATGGCGATAGTGGATCGACTGCGGCAAATCGAGCGGCGGACGCGGCTCCAGGCCATCGACCGGTTCGCGGGCGCCGCTGTACCAGAGAGCGCAGGGATCGCGCGTGCGGACCGCCAGCGCGCCGACCTGGGCCGTTTGCGCCGGGCCGCGCACACCGTGATTCGGCATCCCCGTGTCGGCGAACGACACGGCCCAGCCTCCCGGCGGCGCACAGTACATAGGGAAACGGGCCGTCTGGCTCAGCCACGGGTGCCCGTAGAGGTCGATCCCGCAGATCGCCTTCATCATGTCGGCGTAGTCGATGATAAAGCCGAGGCCGTACCCCCAGTAGGAGATCCCCTCGTTGTTGTCGCCCTGGTATCCCAAGCAGCAGAGAAAGCGGCCAAGGTACAATTCACGGACATACTCCGCCCACTGGACCGCTTGCGGGTGTTCACCGGCCAACACCAACCCTGCCTCGGCGACTCCCAGGGCCTGGAGCCAGGCGTGGTTGTTGGCCTCGCCGTGGGTGAACGGGTTGAGCCGTCGCCAGAATTGTCCCGTCCGCTGGATGATGATCTTCCGCAGGGTTTCCCGCTCGGCCTCGGTCATGTGGTCACGGCAGGCGTCGTAGCACCAGTTCAGACCGCGGAGCAAGTGATGGGCCCCAATATCCCCGCGGCTCATCGCGCTGCCCCCTTCGGGGTCCCACTTGCAAGCTTCCAAGGCGAGTTGCTTTGTCCACTCGACCACCTGGGGATCCCCCGTGAGCATCGCGTACTGAGCGATCGTTTGCAGACGGCGGCCGGTCCCGCCGGTGATCTTTCCGGCAACCTTGCCGTACCAGTCGATCCAGGTGGGCCAGCGCGGATCGCCGGGGACGTGCGGCCCGGGGTGCTCGGCTACGCCGCTCTTCAGCAGTTTCTCCGCGGAAGCGGCCAGTTGCTTTTTCCGCTCGGCCGTTACCGGCGGTTGGCCGATCTTGGCATACTCCAGCAGCCGCGGCCGTGCGAGCGCGGTAAGCCGCTCCAGGGACACCGGCGGCGTTGTGAAGCGGTGCGCCTCGGGCAGGACGACAAGCTTCTCGATGTCGCTCCACCCTTCGACCAGTGCGCCTTCACACCACGTCCGCCAGTACCACGTGCCTGGTTCGATCGGCTCCGGCGGCATGTGGAAGTTGCCGTCGAGATCGACGGTTATCGTCGAATCGGCCGCAAAGTCCGAACTGCGCGAGCACTGGAGCCGCTGGGTATGCTCGCCCGCCGCCTCGTGCCAGGAAAATATCGGCGGGTTGCAATACGAGTCGCGTGAGATCTTCGAGAGGGCCGAAGGGCGCGGACCGGTCGAGAGCCGCACGTTGTCGAACCAGACGGTAATCTTCGCCCGCGTCCTGTCGCCGAGGTCCGGCCGGTCGCTCACGCGGCCATAGAGTTGGATCCTGGAGAAGACGATGCCGGGCCGCAGCACATATTCATCGTCCTTCAGCCGGCCGATTTCAACCTCGGCATGCCGCCACCGGCTCGAGAATTCATCGCTGGTCCAGAACCACTGTTTGCCGTCGACATAAAAGCTCACTCCCAGGTAGCGGCCCGTAAAGCCCTCCTCGATTTCGGCCCTGTAGTCGAACGAGAGGACAAGGTTCTTGACCACCTCGACCGGTTGCGTGATCCGCAGCGCACAGGCGGTGGCCGGCTCCTTCGTCACCAACTTCAGGCAGCGGCCTTTGCCTTCTGGGGCGGCCTCGATGATTTCCGCAGCCGCGCCGCTAAAGTCGATCCCCTGGTATTGCGCAAGATCGGTGCTGCCTTCGAAATCGATCTTCAACAAATCGGCCGCCGAGACCACGCAAGCCGGCAGGCTGGACATAACCGCCAGCCACAAGGCGGAAATGGTACAACACGAGCGCGGCATGATCACTTGCCTCCTTTCAGCCGGGCGACAATCGCTTCATGAGGGCCGAGCCGCAATTCAGGGCCGATCGCAGCGGTCCAAGGTTCCCAGCGCCCGTCGGGCAACAGATGATAGGCTTCGGCCGGCATTTCTTCCAGCCCCCGCCCCTTCGCCGGCGCCGCGGATCGCGAGGTTCCGTCCCAGTTGATCGCCAGAAAGAGGCGTTCCCCCTGTGCATTGGTCGCCAGAGAGAGCTCGACATCGTCGCCTTCCGGCAAGCGGCCGGTCAGGAGCGGGCCGACCGCCGCGGACCCTCTGCCGACGGAGATGGCGGAGAGCAGTTTCCCGGCCGCAACGGCGTCGACCGCCGACGGCGAAATTCGCTCCTCGCGAGTCCGTTTCTCATTCTCGCGGTGCGACGCCAGCCGATCGAGCACCTCGGCGCGAACAAACGCCACGTTCGGCTGCCGCAGCAGTCCTTCCAAAGCCGGGCGGTCGTAGGCCGTGCCATTTTCGTCGAGCGGCCCGGCATCGCCGCAGATGACGACCCGTTTTCCCTCTCGCGCAAGATCGGATAAAAGCTTGGCCCTCTCTTTTCCGATGGCCAATGGATAAGGAACCAGGATCACCTCGTGGGGAGCAAGCTCCTCCTTGCCGACGCTCTCCAGGTAGTAGAGCGTCGTCGGCGTCCCGGTGCGGAGCAGCAGATAGAGGACCTCTTTCTGAGCGATCGCGGCGTGGCGAGGATCCTGGATGCCGCGCGTGTCAAACGGCGGTTTCGTCCCCTTTGCCTGGAGGTACAACCGCCACATATCGCAGCTTGACCGGGAAAACAGCACGGCGACTCCCGCCTGGGGGCGGAGCCCTTCCAGCCACGGATCGATCTTTTCCAAGAGCCCGTACACCCCTCGCACGCATGCCTGGCTTACCTCGGGGCGATCCGTGGTGTGGCTCGTGTCCATCACGTGGCTGTGATGCCACCAGGCCAGTTCATCGGCCCCGTGCCAGACTGCCGTCAGGGCGCTTCCGTAGATCTCGACGGGATCGATCTCGCGATGCTCCGCGCGCAGCCGTGATGCCTCCAGCACGATCCCGCAGAGGCGAGCCGGTCCGGCCGCGGCCAGGTGCTCCGTCGTCTCCGTGACGTACCAATGCGTGCTGTCGCCCAGGTAATTATGGAGTTGGATGTACGGATCGGTCGTCGCATATTCCAGCCCGGCCTCGTAGCCCAGCCGTTCCCACGCGAGCCCTGGGCCGTACCAGAAGTCGGAGCAGATCGGCGTGACGCAGATCAGGCTGTCGGTGCGGATCGCCGGGTTGACCTTCTTGACGGCCTCACACGATCGGCGAATCCAATCCGTGGTGCTGTCGTACCGGAACTGCAACCAGTGGCGATACGACTCGCCGGCCGACGGCAATGTGCTGGGCAACTCCGCGGGGAATTCTTCCCGGAAGTTGGCCCGGAACCTCTCGCGGCAGACCTTGCAGTCGCAGTAATCACCCAGTTTCGCATAAAACTCGCGGACATTTGCGTCCGGATGCTTGGCAAACGCCTCTTTCACCTCGTGGGTGTTCCAGTTGTACTCGTCCGGCACCATGGAGAGACGGGCGAACGGGTAGCGCGCCGCCTTGGCGAGGGTCTCCGTCCAGCGCCGGCCACAGCGGTTGTTCACGCAGTCGTACTGCGGAAAATTCGGGTCCGATGCGCCGCGGATCGGCAGCGGTCTCATTCCGATCGTGAGCCAGACCCCGATGCCGCGATCCCCGGCATCGCGGAGGAATTCGGCGATCGGACTGTCTTCCGAAACGGGCTGGTTCCAGGCGTCCAGGGAACCGCTGAGATACGTGTGCAGTGCATTGCACCGAAGTTGCCCGAGATCCTTGAAGAGCCGATTCCGCTGCAAGAGGTCCACCCGGTCCTCTTTCTCGAATCCCGGGCATTTCAGCACATTCGGTCCGTCGGCCTCGCCGAAGAACAGGTCGTCGAACCACGCCGTACCATCCCATTCGCGAAGGAAGGCGTGGAAGCGGGCCGACCGGATCGGCTTCGGCGGCAAGACCACCGTCTCGGAGTACTGCCAATCGTGAGTGCCGGTCTCAAACGTTGCCAGTTTCATCGGCCACGACGTGCCGTCGGACAACGAGAAATCGACGTAAAGCGAATAGTGATAGCCTTTCGGTCCGGGCACGCCCTCGCACTTGCTCCAGCCGGCGATCTTCACGGGCTTCGGCGTTTTCTGGTTCAATTCGACCGCCTGTCCGACTCCCTGGCCCGCCGCTCCGGCTTTCCCGACACAGCGGACGCACGCGCGGCCGCCGTGGGCCGCCTCATCCACGTATGTGAACCCGTTCCCCCACTCGCTCCAGACCGAACCCTGCATCGCGCCGCTGATGTCGGCATAGATGCCCCGGCTGACATTGCCCTTCGGTTGGTAGCTTTGGGCATAACCGAGGACAGTAAGGATCGTGAACGACACGAGCACGGCGGCAACATGGCAGCGGTTCATCGCAGGTTCCTTCCTCGGCGGGAGATTGGCCCTCGCGCCCGCCGGCAGCAAACTGGGCAGGCGGAGCCGCGCGCGGCGTGGGGCACGATGCGAAACAGGCGGTTGGGGTGTTCTAAGCTTACCGCAGGCGGGCATAGCCTGCAAGGAATGCCGCCCGGCTCCCATGCCTTTTTCTTGAACTGGATCTCCACGCCGCCGCTGAGCGGTTGCCACTGGAACGTGACGGGGCCCCGGGTCCCCTTCCACGTCCGCGCCATGTCGTCGCTGAAGCGGAACGTGAGCCGATCGGCGCTGTCGACTTCGACGAGATAGACCAACCAGCGTCCGGCCGTGCCGTCGTAGCCGCGCATCTCCGCGGCGTCGTTCAACGGGGCGGTGCTGTAGGGATTGTCGGGCGGTTTGAGGATCGAGCGCTCGTAGTGAGGATTGCTTCCCTGTTCGTTGGAGCTACTTGTCCGCGGCCAGCGCCTCTTTCATCACGCGCCGCATGGACTCGTGCTTGATGAATTCGTTGAAGCTGCAGATGCTGAGAGCGGAGAGCCCCGCGTGGCGGCGGATGATCGCCAGTTCCTCAGCGAACCGCTGCGGCGGCTTATCGCCCTCCGGGCGCCCCACGTAGAGCCCGACAAACGGGACCCCGCGCGACCCGGCGAACGCGCGGCCCGCTTTCTGCGTGACGCGGAGCGTATGCTCCGCCACTTTTTCCTCGCTCCAGTAGGGTTCAAAGAACCACGCCACCGTCTCGCAGCAAGTGTCGACGTCGAGGCGCGGGCCATAAACCGGTTCCGGGAGAAACGTGGGATACACGTGGATCGTCACCTTGATCCCGGGACGTATGCCGCGCGCATCGCGCGACAGTTCGTTGATCGTCTCCACCAACGTGTCCAGCGAGAATTTCTCCGCGGCTTTCTCGCGCGGCAGGTCCGGATGGCGGCGGCAGTACGCATCCTGGAGTTGAAGCGAGCGTGGGCAGAGACAGCAGCGGTAGTTCTGGTAGCCGAAGAAGTCGAGCCCCACGCCCGCCAGGTCGGGACAGGCCAGGAGCATCTCGGAAATCTGCTTGCGGCACCAGGCCAGGCTCTCGGGCCGGTGGAAGCAGAGCAGGCGGACGTCGAGCACGTCGTGATCGGGCGAGGCGGGGTCGCGGCGTGCGGGAAGCGGTTCGCCGCCGAATTGATAGCCGCCTTTCTTCGGGTCCTTCGTGGCCCGCAGCTTCGTGAGCGCGGCCTCGTCTTCCGTGCTGACGACCTGTGCCAACGGCGCCAGGTCGGCGGCATCTTTGGGGACAATGGGGCTGAACCAGTAGTAGCCGTCGATGCCGGCCGCCTTGGTCATGGCCGACCACTGCTTCATGCGATCGGCGGGTCCGTGGAACACCAGCGCGTTGAAGCCGATTTCGCGCGCACAGGCGATGGTCTCTTCGGGTTTCGCCATGGACGTCCATCCGCTCCGCCACACGGTCGGCCCGGCGGCAGGAAGCGACACGGCCGGCAGGGTCACGATCGCCGTTGCCAGACAGGACAAAATGACACGCATTTCGACACTCCTTGTTTCGAAGCCCTGACAGTATCCCAACTGCCCTCACCCCCTACCCCTATGGGCGAAGCGAGAGAGGGGAGTTGAGTTAGGGATTCTTAGGGAGGTGTGAGGCCAAATCCTTTCAAAACCCGGTGTTTGGAAACCATCGACTGTAGTAATTCTCGCCCAACCGCGTCAATGGGACCGAGAACGGCTCGGGCACTCCTTGGGTTGTCCCAGCGGGAGTTGCACGGGCTCGTCGGGGACGATTACCTCCCCGTCAAAATGCGCCGCGATTGTTCGCGTCACGTTCGTTCCTCACCAGCGTGACACAAAGAGCTGTTGGAAATACGATAGCCAAGTGAGGCCACCCTGTGCGAGGGCTACCCGATCCTTTGTACCTCACGTCAGATGCAGAGCCAACGCCGGCCGAACCGACCTGGCGCGAGAGAGGGCCGGCCAGGAGGTCGTTTGAGGCATGGTACACGGTGCTCAACCGGCGGGAGCGTTCGATCAGGAAAGCCCCGCTGCCGCAGGCGGGATCACGTCCCAACGGTCCGAATGACCAGTTGCGGCGGCTGAATGCCTTCCGAGGAACTGTAGTCCACAATGTCCGACGCGGTGTTTGCCAAGGCGAAACTGTAGACGCCGTTGCCCGTAATCACCGCCGTCACATCGAACTCAACCCACGTTCCCCTCTGCACGGCTCCCAGCGAACTGAGCGGAGTGCCACTGATGGCCGGAGCATTGTTCCACGTCAAGCCGTTTTCCTCCCAGGGCGTGCTCGTGCCACGGTAGTTGTTGGAGACCGGATAGATCGCGCCGCCGGAAGTGCTTGGATCGACCACGTACAGTCGGATCGTGGCTTTCGAAACCGAGGGAATCCCGCTTACCTCGAACTTCAGATAGCTAGTGTCTGTCTGGAAAAGGCTGATTTTCCCGGATTTCCCGGCGCGAAGGGGGACGCGATGCCTGCGAAGATTATATCGCGACGGCTGTCGGA
>JABWBD010000187.1 GCA_013360685.1 Pirellulales bacterium | reverse complement strand
ATCCCGGCAATGTCGATGGTCAGCTACGCGGCGGGCGCGAGGCTGATGCAATTGATTGGGGGCGTGTCGCTGTCGTTTTACGACTGGTACTGCGATCTGCCGCCCGCCTCGCCGGAGACCTGGGGCGAACAGACCGACGTGGCCGAGTCGGCCGACTGGTACAACGCCAAGCTGCTGGCGGTGATGGGGTCGAACCTCAACATGACCCGCACGCCCGACTGCCACTTCGCGGCCGAGGCGCGGCACAACGGCACGAAGATGTGGGTTTTTTCGCCCGACTTCAACCAGGTGGCCAAGTATGCCGACGAATGGGTGGCGATCAACGCCGGGCAGGACGGCGCGTGGTGGATGGCGGTGAACCACGTGCTGCTCAAGGAGTTCCACCACGAGAAACAGACGCCGTACTTTCTCGAGTACACGAAGCAATACACCGACGCGCCGTATCTGGTCGAGCTGACCGAGGACGGCGGCACGTACCGCGCCGGCTCGCTGGTCCGCGCGGAGCGGCTGGCGAAGTACGCGGGGGTGGAGAACGGGCAGTGGAAGTTCCTCATGTGGGACAGCCCGTCGGGCGGGCCCAAGATGCCGATGGGGAGCGCCGGCTTCCGTTGGGGGCAGGAGAAGGGGAAGTGGAACCTGGAACTCAAGGACGGGCAGGACGGCAGCCCGATCGATCCGGTCCTGACCTTCTTGAGCGGCCACGATGGGGTCGTGCCGGTCCGGCTCGATGATTTCGCGGAAGGCACTGCGATTGCCCGCGGCGTTCCCATCAAGAAGATCCAGGCAGCGGACGGGCGCACGCTGACGGTGGCCACGGTCTACGACTTGATGATGGCGCAGTACGGGGTGCCGCGGGGGATCGGCGAGGGCTATCCGGCCGACTACAACGACGATTCGTCCCCCTACACGCCGGCCTGGGCCGAGAAGTACACCGGGCTGGGCCGCGAGACGCTCATCCGCTTTGCCCGGGAATGGGCCGTCACCGCCGAGAAGACCCGGGGCAAGTGCACGATCATCATCGGGGCCGGGGTGAACCACTGGTACCACGCCAATCTCATGTACCGCGCGGGCATCCACGCCCTGATGTTCTGCGGCTGCGTGGGGGTGAACGGCGGCGGGCTGGCGCACTACGTGGGGCAAGAGAAGCTGGCCCCGGGCGAGCCCTGGGCCGCCATCGCCTTTGCCAAGGACTGGTTCGCCGCCTCGCGGCTGCAGAACGCGCCGAGCTGGCACTACGTGCACACGGACCAGTGGCGTTACGAAAAGGAATTCACCGACTACCACACGGTGCCCAAGAACGCCGACGGCAGCCCGGCCGTCGGCGGCCACACCATGGACCACCAGGTCCGGGCGGTACGCAATGGCTGGTTGCCGTTCTATCCGCAGTTCAGCAAGAACCCGCTGGACCTGGTCCGCGAGGCGGATGCGGCGGGGGCCAAGGATGATGCGGCGGTGGTCAGCCACGTCGTCGAGCAGCTCAAGGGCCGCAAGCTGAAATTCGCGGTCGAGGATCCGGATGCGCCGTCGAGCTGGCCGCGGGTGTGGTTCATCTGGCGGGGCAACGCCCTGATGTCCAGCGCCAAGGGGCACGAGTACTTCCTCAAGCATTACCTGGGGACGCACACCAACACGATCGCGCAGGACGTGGCCGGCGAGAGCGTAAAGGAAGTTGCCTGGTACGAGCACGCCCCGCAGGGCAAGATGGACCTGGTGGTGGATCTGAACTTCCGCATGGACACGTCGGCCCTCTACTCGGACATCGTCCTGCCGGCGGCCACTTGGTACGAGAAGGCTGACCTCAACTCGACCGACATGCACAGCTTCATCCACCCGCTGTCGGCCGCGGTGCCGCCCTGCTGGGAAACGAAGAGCGACTGGCAGATCTTCCGCGCGGTCGCCAAGACGCTCTCGGAGATGGCCGCGAGGCATTTTCCGGCCCCGGTCCGCGACATCGTGGCCAGCCCGTTGGCCCACGATTCGGCGGCCGAGATCGCCCAGCCGGAGATCCGCGAGTGGATCCGCGGCGAGGTGGAAGCAGTGCCCGGCAAGACGATGCCCGGGCTGAAGGTGGTGGCCAGGGACTATCGCAATGTCTACAACCAATTCATTTCCTTCGGCCCACTGGTCCGCGCGGGCGGCCTTGGCGCCCACGGCACCCATTACCGAATCGACGACGAGCACGACGCGGCGCTGGGCGAGCGGCCCACGGTGACCTGGGCGGCGGGCACGTTCCTATCGCTCAAGGAAGATGAATACGTCTGCGATACGATCCTGCGGTTTGCCACGGTGACCAACGGCGAGATGGCCTACCGTTCCTACAAGAACATGGAAGAGAAGGTCGGTCTGCCGCTGGCACACCTGGCCGAGAAGAACCGGGGCGTGCGGATGAGTTACCGCGAGCTGCAGAGCCGGCCGCACCGTTTCGTCAACAGCCCCATGTGGTCGGGATTGCTGGAGAACGGCCGGGCCTATTCGCCGTTCACGTACAACGTCGAGTGCCTGGTCCCCTGGCGGACACTCACCGGCCGGCAACACCTCTACCTCGACCATCCGCTTTACGTCCAGTTCGGCGAGCACCTGCCGACCTACAAGCCGAAGCCCCTTTCGGTGGAGTACGCCGACCTGCGATTCAGCGAGGCGGTGGGCCCGACCTTGGAACTCAACTATCTCACACCGCACGGCAAGTGGCACATCCACTCCACCTACGGCGACAACGAGCGGATGACCACGCTTTCGCGCGGCTGCGAACCTTTGTGGATCAACGAGAAGGACGCCGCGGCCATTGGCGTCCAGGACAACGACTGGGTCGAAGTGCACAACGACAACGGCGTGGTCGTGACCCGCGCTGCCGTCAGCGCCAGGATTCCGCGGGGCATCTGCATCCAATACCACTCGCCGGAGCGGACCTACTCGGTGCCGAAGTCGCCGCTGCGGAAATACCGCCGCGCGGGCGGGCACAACAGCCTCACCCGCACGCGGCTGAAGCCCAACCTGATGGCCGGCGGCTACGGCCAGTTCACGTATCACTTCAACTACTGGGGCCCGATCGGCTGCAACCGGGACACGTCGATCCTGGTGAGGAAGCTGCCGGAGTTGGTGTGGTAGCGAGGAAACGGAGGCAGCGAAATGCAACTCGCTCCCAGGCTCTGCCTGGGAGCGCACTGGCTTCGAGGCTCTGCCTCGGCGAGGAGCGAAGACGCAATCACGACCAGGCAAGAACGGGTGCTCGACCGGTGACATCCCATGCGAATAAGTTTCGGTGCACAAAGGCAGGCAGAGCCTGCAAGACAGTGGGTTCCCAGGCAGAGCCTGGGAACCAGTGTCAAGCGTCGGAAGAGAGACGTTCCCACGCGAAGCGTGGGAACGATGAAAGAACTAAGATCTAAGTTCTAAGAACTAAGGACTTTCTGATGGATGTTCGTTCCCAAATCTCGATGGTGTTTCACCTCGACAAGTGCCTGGGGTGCCATACGTGCTCGATCGCCTGCAAGAACTTGTGGACCGACCGCAAGGGGACCGAGTACATGTGGTGGAACAACGTGGAGACCAAGCCGGGCACGGGCTATCCCACGTGCTGGGAAGACCAGCAGAAGTACCAGGGTGGCTGGGAGAAGAACGGCAAGCTCAAGCTACGTTCCACCGGCAAAGCGAAGATTGTGGCCAATATCTTCCACAATCCGCACATGCCCAGCATGGACGACTACTACGAGCCGTGGACCTACGACTACCAAAACCTCTTCAATGCCCCGGAAGGACCGGACCAACCGATCGCCCGTCCGGTCTCGAAAGTCACCGGCGAGTATATCGAGATCGAGTCGGGGCCCAACTGGGACGACGACCTGGGCGGTTCGCCGCTCTACGCGAGGAACGATCCCAACCTGGAAGGGCTGAGCGAGGCGGAACGGCAGCAACTGTTTGCCATCGAACGGCTGGTCTTCTTCTATTTTCCGCGGATCTGCAACCACTGCCTGAATCCGGCTTGCGTGGCGGCTTGCCCATCGGGGGCGCTCTACAAGCGGGGTGAGGACGGCATCGTGCTGGTGGACCAGAAGCGGTGCCGGGCGTGGCGTGCGTGCGTGGCGGCCTGTCCTTACAAGAAGGTCTTTTATAACTGGTTCACCGGCAAGTCGGAGAAGTGCATCCTCTGCTTCCCACGAGTCGAGACAGGCCAGGCGCCGGCCTGCTTCCATTCGTGCGTCGGGCGGATCCGGTATTTGGGAGTCCTGCTCTACGACGCTGAGCGGATCGAAGAGGCGGCCAACGCTGCCGGGAACGAACTGATCGACGCCCAACGCTCGTTGATCCTCGACCCGTTCGATCCCGAGGTGATCAGGGCAGCCGAGCGAAAGGGTCTGCCGGAATCGACGATCGAAGCGGCCCAGAAGTCGCCGGTCTACCAGTTCGTCAAGGTGTGGAAGATCGCCCTGCCGCCGCATCTGGAGTTCCGTACGCTGCCGATGCTGTTCTACGTGCCGCCCATGTCGCCCGTCCTGGCGAACCGGCAGAACGACGTGCTGGACCACGCGAGCACCGATCTGTTCCACGACATCGAAGAGGCCCGCGTGCCGATGAAGTTCCTCGGCAACCTGCTGGGCGTTGGCAACGAGACGAAGCTCCGCTACGCCTTGCGCAAACAGAAAGCCGTGCGGTGGTATCGCCGTGCGATTACCGTAGGCGATGTCGACCTCCAGACCGCCCAGAAAATGCTTCGTGAGGCCGACTGCACGGCGGAGGAAGCAGAAGGCATCTTCCGGATGACGGCCCTCTGTCCGGCCGAGGAGCGTTTCGTGATCCCGCCCTCGCACCGCGAGCAGGCGGCCGAGATGTTCGGCGATGTGATGGATCGCAAGCAGGGCACTGGGTTCGGATTCCTCAGCGCGCCGAGGAGGGGACTGTGATGATGGAAGACAGAGCCTGTACGGCCCTGGCCCGCCTGCTGGTCTACCCGGACGGCGAGTTCCTGGGGCGGCTCGACGAGGCGATCGGCGTGGTCCGGCGGGAGTCGCCGGAGGCGGCCGACCAACTGGCCTCGCTGGCCGAGGCGATGGGACCGCTGTCGCCCGAGGACCACGAGGAGCTTTTTATGCGGACGTTCGATGTGAAGCCGGCGACGGCCCTGGAGATCGGCTGGCATCTGTTCGGCGAGGACTACCACCGCGGGGCGCTGATGGTGCGGCTGCGATCGGAACTGCGGCGGCACGGCGTCGAGGAATCGAGCGAACTGCCCGACCATCTCACGCACGTGCTGGCGCTGTTGGACCGCATGTCGGCGGAGGAGGCGGAGGCGTTTGCCTCGGCGTGTGTGATGCCCGCGGTGGAGAAGATCCTGGAGGGGTTCCGGGAGCAGGACAACCCGTACGAAGATCTGCTGCGGGCGGTGGCGGCGGTGGTGAGGATCCGCCAAGAGAGGTCTCGTTCCCAGGCTCTGCCTGGGAACGGACTACCCCGAGGCTCCGCCTCGTCTTCTGTCGAGAGAGACAGCAATGGTCGTCGTCCTCACGCTTCAGAGATCGCGACGGTTCCGACGCATTGCGTCGCCATGCAGCAGGACGGCGATGGAGAAAGCAAACGAGAAGACGCGAAGCGTCTTGCGGATTGCGTTCCCACGCAAAGCGTGGGAACGATGAAAGAGGCAGAACGATGAAAGAGGGCAGGCAGAGCCTGCAAGATAGTACATTCCCAGGCAGAGCCTGGGAACGAGGGAAGGAGTAAGACGATGACCACGATCCTGCAATATCTTGATCCGCTTCTGTTCGCCGTGCTGCCTTACGTGGCGCTGTTCACGTTTTTTCTGATGACGATCCAGCGCTACCGGGCGGCGACGTTCACCTACTCCAGCCTCTCCTCGCAGTTCCTGGAGAACCGGCGGCATTTCTGGGGAATGGTCCCGTTTCACTACGGGATCCTGTTGGTGCTCACCGGCCACGTACTCGGGCTGTTGATCCCGGACAGGATTTTGGCGTGGAACAGCCATCCGTTGCGGCTGTACACGCTGGAGATCACCGGCCTGGCCCTGGGGCTCCTGGCCTTGGTGGGCCTGGTGAGCCTGCTCCTTCGCCGGATCGGGACCAGCAATGTCCGCGTGGTCACCAGTCCGGCCGACTGGATCCTCCACGCACTGCTCCTTTTGCAGGTCGGCAGCGGGGTCTACCTGGCGGTGTTTCACCCCTGGGGCTCTTCGTGGTACGCCGCCGCGGCCGCGCCTTACCTCTGGTCGATCGTAAAGCTCCAGCCGCAGTTGGGATTCATATCGGCAGCGCCGCTGGCAGTGAAGCTGCACGTGACCGGCGCATTCCTCCTGGTCGCGCTGTTCCCCTTCACGCGGCTGGTCCACATCCTGGTCGTCCCCAATCCGTACCTGTGGCGCAAGCCGCAAGTGGTGCGGTGGTATCGATAGTTACGCGGAGCATAGCCATGAACGAAGATCTCGGACCGGAAGACCGTCGGCGAGCGTGGTGGATCCTGGCGGTGAACACGTTTGCCTTCACCGTCTGCTTCGCGGCCTGGATGATGAACGGCGTGCTGGTAACCTACCTGGTGGAAAACGGCATCCACCGCTGGGACCCGGCCGAGATGGGCTGGCTTATCGGCATCCCGGTCCTCACCGGTTCCATCTTCCGCCTGCCTTTGGGCCTGGCGACCGACAAGTGGGGCGGCCGAATCGTCTATGGTTGGCTCCTGGTGCTCTCCGCGGTGCCGATGTATCTGACGGCCTACTGCAACACCTACTGGCAGTTCTGCCTGGCCGGCCTGGGGTTCGGCTTCACCGGCACCGGCTTCGCCATCGGCATCGCCTACACCTCGGTCTGGTTTCCCAAGCACCTGCAAGGGACGGCCCTGGGGATTTTTGGGGCCGGCAACGCCGGGGCCGCCCTGACCACGCTGGGCGCTCCGCACGTGCTCAACTGGCTCACCAGCCATGGCCAGAACCTCGACGCCTGGCGGCAGTTGCCCAAGCTTTATGCGATCTTGTTGTTCGCAACGGGAATCGTGTTCTTTCTGACGACGACCACGCGGATCGCGCCGGGCAACGAGCGGAAGACGATGGCCGAACGGTTGGCGCCGTTGAAGGTGGCGCGGGTGTGGCGGTTCGGGCTGTACTACTTTTTTGTCTTCGGCGGATTCGTCGGCCTGGCCCAGTGGCTGGTGCCGTACTACGTCGGCGCCTATGGCATGAGCGTGGCGATGGCCGGGGCCCTGGCCGCCTGCAACAGCCTCCCGTCCGGCGTGATCCGGGCGTTGGGCGGGTGGATGTCCGACGTGTGGGGCGCGAGGCGGGTGATGTACTGGGTCTTCGGCGCCTCGCTGGTATGTTGCTTCCTATTGATGGTGCCGCAGATGGAGATCTACGCTCCCGGCGGCGCGGTGATGGCCCGCTTTGGAGGCAAGGTTACCGGCGTGGGCCCGACGGAGATCGTCGTCGAAGGGGCGAAGTCGGGCACCGTCCGCTACCCGCTGAAGCCCCGCGAAGGAGACTTGCTGAGCGTCCGGCAGCACCAGGCAGGCGTGCTGGTCCTGCCCAAGACGACGATGTGGCAGGAACCGGTGGTTGAGGTTGGGCAGCAGGTTCCCAAGAAGCAATTGCTCGCGCGCGGAGTGACGCACATCTTCTTCCAAGCCAACGTCTGGATCTTCACCGGCCTGAGCCTGCTGCTGGGCGCCGTGATGGGGATCGGCAAGGCGGCGGTCTACAAGCACATCCCCGACTACTTCCCCCGCGACGTAGGCGTGGTGGGCGGGATCGTGGGCGTGTTGGGCGGACTGGGCGGGTTCATCTGCCCGGTGATCTTCGGCTACCTGCTGCGGGCCACCGGGCTCTGGACGACCTGCTGGATGTTCTTCTTCGTCCTGGTCGCCGTCTGCCTGGTGTGGATGCACCTGGTGATCCGCAAGATGATGCACGCGGAAGTGCCGAAACTGATGCGGCAGATCGAACACGAACAAGAAGTCGCGGTGGTGTCGTAGAACGGAGTTCATTCCGTTCGAGCAGCGAAGAAAAGGTACCAGACAAGACAAGTAGCGAAATGAATCCCGGACGCAGAACGGGACGCGTTTCGCGGACAAAACGGAAGGAATTCCGTTTTACGGAGGGTTGCCATGCCTGCGATTGAGGAAGCTGCAAGTGCCGCCCAGGCGGAACAAGAGGCCGCGCGCGCGACCTGGGATGTGGAGAACTCCGCTTTCTGGGAAGCGACCGCGAGAACCGTTGCCCGGCGGAACCTCTGGATCTCCGTGCCCAACCTGCTCTGCGCGTTCGCCGTTTGGCTCTTGTGGGGCATGATCATCGTCCGCATCCAGATGGTCCACGACGCCGACCCGGTGAAGTTTGCGTTTACGGCGATCGGCAGCCGTGCTGCGGCCGAGGGACCGGCCTACATGGCCCTGCTTTACCTGCTGCCGGCCGTGGCCGGCTTCGCGGGGGCCACGTTGCGGATCCCCAACTCGTTTATGATCGCCATCGCCGGCGGGCGGAACGCGAAGGCGATAACCACGCTTCTCTTGATCCTGCCGGCCCTTGGGACCGGCATGGCCCTGCAGAACCCGCAGACGCCGTTTCTCTCATTCGTAGTGCTGGCGGCGCTGACGGGTGTCGGCGGCGGGGCGTTTGCCGCGTCGATGTCGAATATCAGCTTCTTCTATCCCAAGCGGGTGCAGGGGCTGGCCCTGGGGATCAACGCAGGGCTGGGCAACCTGGGCGTGAGCGTGATGCAGTTCCTCGTGCCCTACGTAATCACCTTTCCGCTTTTTGGAACGTTGAGCGGAGATCCTTACCGGATCCAATCCGGGTCCGTGTGGCTCCAGAACGCCGGCCTGGTCTGGGTGCCGATCCTGGCGACATTTGCAGTCTTGGCGTGGCTGTTGATGGACAACCTGCCGATCCACGACTGCGGTTCGACGCCGCGGGCCATCGGCCGCTATCTCTGGCTGGAGTTGCTCGGCTTTGCCGGGGCGGCGGTGGGGATCGCCCTGATGCTCGTGCTCAATCTGCCGGAACTGCTGAAGATCTTCCTGGTCGTGCTGGTCACTGTCGCCGCCACGCTGGTCTTCATGCGCTGGCTCACTCCTCAAGCCACGCGCCGGCGACTCGTCAGCCAGTTCGCCATCTTCGGCAACAAGCACAATTGGATCATGACCTGGCTCTACACGATGACGTTCGGGTCATTCATCGGTTTTTCCGCAGCCTTCCCCAAGCTGATCACCGACATTTTCGGCTATATCCGCGTCGATGCCGACGGAAATCTGCTGGCCCAGGCCGTCGCCAACCCGGCGGCGCCCGACGCCTTCACCTACGCCTTTCTCGGCGCTTTGGTCGGGTCGCTGGTGCGGCCGGTCGGCGGTTGGCTTTCGGACAAGTTCGGCGGGGCGCGCGTGACGCAGTGGGACACGGTGGTGATGATCGCCGCGGCGCTGGGCGTCGCCTCGTGCATCGGCCTGGCCCGCATGTCGCCCGAGCCGGAAAACTACTTCTTGCCGTTCTTGGCCTTGTTCCTATTGCTGTTCGTCACCACGGGCATCGGCAACGGCTCGACGTTCCGCATGGTGCCGATCATCTTCCCCAAGGAGCAGGCCGGGCCCGTGCTGGGCTGGACCTCGGCCATCGCCGCCTATGGGGCCTTCCTGATTCCGAACATCTTTGCCACGCAGATCAAGGCGGGCGTGCCCGAATACGCTTTCTACGGCTTTGTTGTCTACTACGTGAGTTGCCTGGTGCTCAACTGGTGGTACTACGCACGCCGCGGCGCGGAGATCCAGTGCTGAGAACGCTATGAAACCGCAAACACAACGCATCACAACGGTTGTCCTGGGAGTGGGGCTGGTCTTCGCCCTGCTGATTTTGATCGCCGCCGCGGGCAACGTCTATCTGCCGGGCGACCACCGGGGGTTCGAGCCGACGCAGCCCATCGCCTTCTCGCACCAGCTCCACGCTGGCGATCTGGGGATCGGCTGCCACTACTGCCACTCGGCGGCCGAGGACGGCCGCCATGCCGGCATTCCCGCGGCCGACACCTGCATGAACTGCCACCAGACGGTCACCGCCAACTGGGCCTCGGTGCGGGCGGAAGACAAAGCGGCCGAAAAAGAAGGCCGCAAGCCCGGCCGCATCGTCTCGCCGGAGCTCCAGAAACTCTACGACTACCTGGCGCTGGACGCCGAGTTGAAGCCTGATCCGAGCAAGCATCCGTCGTCGATTCCCTGGGTGAGGATCCACGACCTGCCCGACTTCGTCTACTTCGACCACCGCGCCCACGTCCAGGCGGGCGTGGAGTGCCAGAAGTGCCACGGGCCGGTGGAGACCATGGAGCGGGTCCGGCAGGTAGAAAGCCTCTCGATGGGCTGGTGCGTGAACTGCCACCGCGATGCGAATCAGAACGGGGTGAATGGGCGACAGGTCAACGCGTCGCTGGATTGCGCAACCTGCCACTGGTAGGTCCCGCCTGCCGGGTGGGACCTGAACTGCTCACGAAGTTTAGGTCCTGTCAAGTGTGATTGGAAATAGGGAACCCATCAGGTCCCGCCCGGCAGGCGGGACCTACAAAACGCCAAACACATGAGCACTTCCAATAAGAAATACTTCAGAAGCTGGGAAGACCGCAACGGCAGTCCGCCGGAAACCAGGGCGGCGCGCCCGGGCGAGGTGGATCTCTCCCAGTTCAGCCGCCGCGGCTTCTTGGAGACCTCGGGCTTTGCCCTGTTTCTCTCGGCGCTGGCCGGATGCAGCCGGCAACCGGCGCGCACGGCGCTGGTGCCGGTGAAACAGGCGGGAGCCGCTCCCGGCACGACGAACCACTACGCCTCGACGTGCCAGGCGTGCCCGGCCGGATGCGGGATGCTGGTCAAGTGCCGCGACGGGCGGCCGATCAAGCTGGAGGGCAATCCCGAGCACCCCCTTTCTCAAGGCGGACTCTGCGCCGTCGGTCAGGCCTCGGTGCTCGAACTTTACGACAGCTTGCGGCTCTCGGGCCCGCTGGTGAAGGGCCAGTCGGCCGATTGGAAACAGGTGGACCGGGAAGTCGCCGCCGCGATAGAAAGAATTCGCAATGACGGCGGCGCGGTCCGTTTCCTCACGGGCACGACCGCCGGCCCGACGCGGCGGGCGATGATCGGGCGTTTCCTGGAGCAATTCGCCGACGGCCGACACGTCGTCTACGACCCGCTCTCCGGCTCGGCCATTCTGGCGGCCCACGAGCGGACGCATGGCGCCGCGGTCTTGCCGCACTATCGCCTGGACAAGGCGGCGGTGATCGTCAGCTTCGACGCCGATTTCCTGGGCACGTGGATCTCGCCCGTCGAGTACACGGCCGGATACCAGGCGAGGCGGGTCCCTGGCGAGAAATCCGCGGAGATGTCGTACCATGTGCAGTTCGAGTCGCGGATGTCGCTCACCGGGAGCAAGGCCGACCGCCGCATGTGCCTCCGGCCGGAGGAAATCGGCCCGGTGATGGGCCACCTGGCGGCGAGGATCGCCAAGAAGGCCGATCGGCCCCTCGATACTCAGGCCCTTGCCGCACCGCCGGTGCCGAAGGAGTTGTTGGACGAACTGGCCGAGCGGCTCTGGCAGGCCAAGGGCAAGAGCCTCGTGCTGTGCGGCAGCGAGAATGAAGATGCCCAAACGGTCTGCAACCTGTTGAACGAACTGCTTGGGGCCTACGGAAGAACGCTCGACATCGAACGTCCCTCGCTCCAGCGGCAGGGCCGCGAGCAGCAGTTCGCCGAGCTGGTCCAAGAAATCCGCGGCGGCAAGGTCACTGCCCTGTTCGTTGCCGACGTAAATCCGGTCCACGACTTGCCCGACGGCCCGGCCCTGGCCGAGGCGATCCGGAAAGTTCCGCTGGTGGTCAGCTTTGCCAACACGGCCGATGAAACCGCTGACGCCGCGCGCTACGTCTGTCCCGAAGGGCACGCACTGGAGACCTGGAGCGACGCCGAGCCGGTGGCCGGCCTGGCCGGCGTCTGCCAGCCCTCGATCCGTCCGCTCGGCAGGACCCGTTCGCTCCTGGCGAGCTTATCGACCTGGATGGGCTCGCCGCGGTCGGACCTGGAGATTGTCCGCGATCACTGGAAAACGGAGATCTACCCGCGTGCAGCCGGTGAAGCGGCGTTCCCGGCCTTTTGGGACCGTGTGCTCCACGACGGTTTCTTGGAAGCGAAGCACGAGCCGGTCCGGCCGAAACCGTTTGACATTGCCTCGGTCAAGCTAAAGACCGCGGCCGCGAAGGTCGACGGCGAAGGCTTTACGCTGGTCGTTTATCCCAAGGTCGGCATGCTCGATGGCCGCCACGCACACAATCCGTGGCTCCAGGAACTCCCCGACCCGCTCTCCAAAGCGACCTGGGACAACTACGCGTGCCTTTCGCCGACGGCCGCCGCGAAGCTGGGGCTGCGGGACGGCGACGTCGTCCGCGTCACCGCAACTGCCGAACAGGGCCAATCCGCCTCGATCGAACTGCCCGCGTTGGTGCAGCCCGGGCAGCACGACCATGTGGTGGCCGTGGCTATCGGCTACGGCAGCAAGGCGACGCAGCGATTTGCCGGGATCGGCCCCAAGTGGATCGAGGGCCGCTCGAGCCTTGGACCCAACGGGCGAGTGGGCGCAAACGTCGCTCCGCTTCTGCCGGCGGGCTCGAGCGTGACGTTGGCTGCGACGGGCAAACATCACTCCCTGGCCTGCACCCAGCAGCACCACGAAATCACTGTTCCTGAGCACCTGGCCACGCCCGGGGCCGAGCGGCGGCCGGTGATTGAAGAGACCACGCTCGCCGTCTTCCAGAAGGATCCGCATTCGGGCGCCCACGCCCACCACGAGTTCGAGGGCGAGCTTTGGGTCGACGACCATCCCTACCGCGGCCATCATTGGGCGATGGCGGTCGATCTGACGAAGTGCACCGGCTGTTCGGCCTGCGTGATCGCCTGCCAGGCGGAGAACAACGTGCCGGTGGTCGGCAAGGACGAGGTCCGCCGCAGCCGCGAGATGCACTGGATCCGCATCGACCGCTACTACTCGGAGAACCCGGAGGGCGGCATCGACGTGGCCCACCAGCCGATGATGTGCCACCACTGCAACAACGCCCCCTGTGAAACGGTCTGCCCGGTACTGGCCACCGCGCACAGCAGCGATGGGCTCAACCAGCAGGTCTACAACCGCTGCGTGGGCACACGCTACTGCGCCAACAATTGCCCCTACAAGGTGCGGCGGTTCAATTGGTTCCAGTATGCCCGGGAAGATAAGCTGCAAAACGCCGCGCTCAACCCCGACATCACCGTCCGCTCCCGCGGCGTGATGGAGAAGTGCAGCCTCTGCGTGCAGCGGATCCAGGAGGCGAAGATCGAAGCAAAACGCCAGGGCAAACCGGTCGCCGACGGCGCGATCCAACTCGCCTGCCAGCAGTCATGCCCGGCCAAGGCGATCGTGTTCGGAGATCGGAACGATCCCAAGAGCGAGATCGCCAAACAGATCGCCGGGCCGCGCGCGTACCAGGTGCTGGGAGAACTGAATGTCCGGCCGGCCGTCAGCTACCTCCGGCTGGTCCGCAACCGGGAAGACAGTCAATCGGAGCCTACGCATGTCTGACAAGTTCTCGTTCCCAGGCTCTGCCTGGGAACGCACTGGGTGCGAGGCTCTGCCTCGCCTGCGGCAAGTTGACGGTGTGCCGGCTATGGCGATGTCGATTCGATCACCAGAAGAGGCAGGCGGAGCCTGCAAGATAGGGCGTTCCCAGGCGGAGCCTGGGAACGAGAAAGGGGAGCCTACGCATGTCTGACGTTGCCGTCTATCCAGGATACCTGCGCGAGCCTTTGCCGGCTGCACAGCCGCTGATCGCCGGCCATAAGACCGCGGCCGACGTGACCCGCGACATCTGCGCCCCGATCGAGCGCGGGCCGACGAGGCTCTGGTGGACCGGATTGGCCGCCTCCTCCACGCTCCTGCTCTTGGGCGCCGTGGCGATTACGTACCAGATCGCCACCGGCATCGGCACCTGGGGACTCAATCGCACGGTCGGCTGGGCCTTCGACATCACCAACTTCGTGTTCTGGATCGGCATCGGCCACGCCGGCACACTCATCTCGGCAATCCTGCTCCTCTTCCGCCAGAAATGGCGGACCTCGGTGAACCGCTCGGCCGAAGCGATGACGATTTTCGCGGTGATCTGCGCCGGGCTGTTTCCCCTGATTCATATGGGTCGTCCGTGGCTGGCCTACTGGATGGCGCCGTATCCGAACACCCGCGGCCCGTTGTGGATCAACTTCCGCTCGCCGCTGGTCTGGGACTTCTTTGCGATAAGCACATATTTCACCGTGTCGCTGGTCTTCTGGTACGTCGGCCTGCTCCCCGACCTGGCCACCGCGCGCGATCGGGCCAAGCCGGGCTTGCGGCGGACGTTGCTGCGGCTGGCGAGCCTGGGGTGGGACGGTGCGTTCCGCACCTGGCACCGCTGGGAGACGGTTTCGCTGCTCCTGGCCGGGCTGGCCACGCCGCTGGTCGTCTCGGTCCACACGATCGTGAGCACCGACTTCGCCACGGCGGTGATCCCGGGCTGGCACACGACGATCTTCCCGCCCTACTTCGTGGCCGGGGCCATATTTTCCGGCATGTCGATGGTACTCACGCTCATGCTCATCGCGCGCAAGGTAATGCGCCTGGAAGACTACATCACCCCGCGGCACATCGACCCCATGTGCAAGCTCACGCTGGCCACCGGCTGCATTGTCGGCTTCGCCTACGCGACCGAACTGTTTACGGCTTTGTACTCGGGCAACCCCTACGAGCAGTTCGTCTTCATCAACCGCGCCGTGGGGCCGCTGGGCTGGGGCTACTGGATCATGGTCGGCTGCAACGTGCTCGTGCCGCAGTGGTTCTGGTTCCCGCAGGTGCGGCGATGCGTGCCGGCCGTTTTTGCCGTGTCGATCCTGGTGAA
>JABWBD010000186.1 GCA_013360685.1 Pirellulales bacterium | reverse complement strand
TTACGCGCGTGGCACCATGAAGACGCCTTCTGGGCAACCAGACGTCATTTCCACAAGGACTTACGACGAGAAACGGGGCAACTGCTGTAGAAGACGGGTTAGAAGTAGCCCCGCGAAAGCGCATCCCCTTCATCCGGAACTCGGTTCTCAAGCAACGCCCTGACGTGCGAGAGGAAGCGTTCGAAGACCTCGGAGGAAAACGGATGTTTCGACAGATGGGCGGCGTACTCCTGCCGCTTCGACACACGCCCCGCTCGTGTCGCGAACGCGCTGCGAACCTGCGACCCAAGCCGCTTGGCTTTTCTCAAAATGAGTACTTCATCAACGTCGGTGCCGGCCGTGCTGATCGGCGTCATGTCCAGCCATTCACAAAGCAGCAGGTACTTGGCACCGGGCACGGCGGTTTTCACGTCGTGCGCGGTCGCACAAGCCTCCTGAAACATGGTCTTGTCGAGATTCGTCTTGCACTCGGCGCAGAGATACCCGAGATTCGCTTCCAGCCTGTCCACGGCCACGAGGTGTTCTGGGTCAAACGAAGCTCTCAGGTATAGACGCTTCGAGATTGTGAAGTCCTGGTCTTTCGTCCGCGCTTGCGCACCCGGGACAGTGATTGCCGTACCGATGGTCGATGTAAAATAAAGCGCCGCAAAACAAGAATGCGGGCCGATGGAGAAATTCTCGGAAATCTGAGGAAAGGTGCAAGCTACGAGAAGAGGTAGAAACTCCTCGATCACGGTGTTATCGAGCTTCAACTGACCCTTCTGCCGGTAAAGGAAGTCGTCATCGCTGTCGAACACAACCTCAAGATCAAGGAAGGTCCGGTACTCGTTCAGCAGGTCAAGGGCCTCGGTCACGCAATGACTGTCCGACGAAACTCGCGTCAGCTTCTTGAGCCATTGATGATACTGCCTGACTGCCTTCTCGATCCGTTTGCGGTCGCCGTTCGGAAGCTTGTCATTCTGCAGCAGCGCTTTCAACTTGTCGCCGTGCGGTGTGGGCAGCGCCATTACGACCCTCCGTTCGCCGCAGCCGGGTCTAAGATCGGTGACGCCCCGACTCTTTGGGACTCGGCGATCGCATCGTCCAGGTAGTGCTTTCGATCGGCTGGCGTGCGTCCAAGTGCCTCGGCAAGCACCTCCCTTCCCAGACTCCTGGCCTCTTCCACGATGTCTATCTTGACTCGCAAGTGATCTTGTTCAGGGGTCAGATGCAGCAAGTCCTCGTAAATACTCTGCCCGAACCTGTTGAGGAAAACCCGTTCCTGCTGCTGGTGAAGACGCATTCCGACAATGTCGGTGGCAAGCCGCTTGAGAATTTCGCCGTTGTAGAAAGCCGTCTTATGAACGTTTGACTCGCGCCCAAGGACCAAGACGATCCTCGCTTCTTCAGCGCAGACGCGACGAAGCTCAGCTAACGCAAGAGCCATATCGATGCAGTATTGAACCACGGTGAGAAATCGGTTCTGTCGGAATTTGCGGTTAGAGCCGATCTCAGAGCGAGCCACAACAAGTGGCCTCCAACCCAGCGATTCGATGCCGGTTCTGGAGTTGTGGTGGTAGTTGAAAACATTGATGTACGGCGGCGAAGAAAGCACGAAGTCGATGGACCGATCTGAGAGTGGCAGGGCGCGCGCATCACCAAGCGAAGCATGCACGTCGCAGGTTGCGTGTGGAAGGCCGGCAACTACCGTTCGAACGGTGGCCCACTTACTGGCCCACGAATCATCGTCGGCCAAATCGTCATTGACCAGCACCACAAGCGCCTCAAGGAGCATCCTCGAACGCAGATCGAGCGTCTCCGGAATCCACTTGGAGTTCTTCCCTGCGAGTGGGTTGCCCGTCGGCTCCGGCCGAAACAGAGGAAGTTCGAAGGCCGAAGGCCGCGATCGAGTGAGTACAGACTCGGCGCTGTCGAGAATCGCGAGTCTCTCAGCTTGGGTGAGGCTGCATAGCTCGTAAACCCGACCGAGCAGGTAGGCAGCCGGATTTACCTCGTAGCCGTACGCTGCCAAGCCAAGTCTCGCGGCCTCCACAAGGACCGTTCCGCTTCCCATGAAGGGATCGAGAACGGTCGAACCTGGGAGCGCGTATGCGCGAAGGACAGCCTCGACGAGTTGAGGTGAAAACTGTCCACGCCAAGGGAACAAGTTGCTGCGAGACTTGGCTTCGATGTTCAGAGCCGAGGCAGGCAGCGGGGAATCGAAGCTGGCTGTCGCCGCAACACCACCGGACCGAAGCCGATGCCGCTCCTCGCGCGTCAGGACTTGTTCAGATCGTTTGATCATACACCTCTATTGGCGGACCGATTTGGGCAGTTCCATGGCCTGGCGGTCGCGCGTAGGGGGATTCTCTGCGGCGGCTACAGATGCGAAAAGCATACCGCAATGTGTCCTCAATATAGCCCTCAAGTCGGCGTGCTGCAAGGTCCTGCGCCGGCGACTTTTTTTCAAGACCATCGTGTTCTGCGAGGCGACCGCGAGGGCACGCAGCGGTTCTCGATCCGCCAAAGATCAAACAGCTCATCCAGCGATGGCTCGGTTCCGCCACCCTGCAGTCGCGATTGGGCGAGTTGGATGGAGCTGTCGAGTTCTTGCTGCGTTGTTCGGATCATTCGTGTTGCTCCCCTGGTTTCGCATCGACAGAGTATTGCAGGCCCCAGGTCCGTGACACCGCGAGAATCCCATGCACATGGCCACCTTTTCGGCCCGATTCCCTCTCGTATGCTTTTCGCCCGGCGGTCCTCTGTTGGCAAATTCATCTGTTTCTCTCGCGCAATTTCTGAATCGTCACAACCCGTCAAAGGGGGACGTCTCCTCGGTTGCTTTTCCTGCCCCCCGGGTGGTTCCGCGAAGTTGACCCCGGAGGATCCCCAAGCATACTGGAGATTCAGCACCTTGGTACGCCCCGTTGGGAGAAATCACTTGAGGGACCAACTCGCCGGGTCTTCGCATCGGCCCGGGGGAAGGCCATCCTGCCGGACATCGGTCTCCGCCCGGTCGCCTTGGGCCGCTTGGCGGGCAAATTTCAGATACCGCACAACCATGCCGACTGCTCCCGCCGCAAGAAATCTCGACCAGCCTGCCGTGGTTCCGCTTCCGGAACCATCCGCGCCGTCGCCGGCCGCCGTGGCCGTAGCGGTTGCCGGGATGGCGATATCGTGGGCCGCCGCCGGGTCGATCGGGCTTGTCGCACAGCCGTTTCGGATCGCGATCGTCTGGGTAGGTCTGGTTGTGCTCGGCGTGGTGCTGTGGCCTCGGCGGTCCGGCCGCTGGAAGCAACACGCATTGCTCGCCGCGGCGATCGCCCTGGCTTTGGTGCTGCTCGCGGCTGCCGCCGTGCCGGGAATTCTTGGAATCGCACTGGTCGTGGCCGCCTTCGCCCGATCGAAAGAAAGCATCGATCGCCGACTCCTGACGCTGACGGCCGTGGCCGCGGCCGCACTGGGCGCCTACCGCCTCACGCTTGCTTCGGTCCCCGCGCTGTGGTCGCTCGCCGATCTGCTGGGTGCGGCACTCGGCAGGACCGCCGCGGCCGTTTCGGGCCGGCCGCTCTCGATCGGCGCTACCTTCGCAGGGCTCGACTTGCTCGTCGTCATGGCCGTCGTCTACCTGGGCTGGCTCCGCCTCACCGCTCCGCCTCGCCGTCGGCGCGCCCTCGTTGCCGGGACCGCAATCCTGGCCTCGCATCTGATCTACCTCCTACTGCTCGCCTCAGCGGCCGACCTGGCCGCCGCCCTGCCGATCACTCCGCCGGCCGACCAGGATCCCTACCTCGATTTCTACATCCCGCCCGAAACTCACTGGACCGAAGCCGCCGGCAAGGCCCTCCCCTGGAACCTCCCGCTCGTCGCGGCCGTGTTCGATCTGGCGATCGCGGCGGCCATGTTCCGCCGGGCCAGATGGCTGCCGGCCGGCCGTGTGGATTCCCCCGGACGGTTCACAATCCCGATACGCTTCCGGCCGGCCTTGGACCACGCGCCTCTCGCCCTCGCGCTGGTAACGCCGATCGTCGTTGCCCTGGCGCCCGGCGCCGCGGATCTCAAGGACCGGAAGATCGTGGTCCTCGACGAGGGCTACCTGGACTGGGAAAAGCCGGCGTTCGATCAGTATGGAGAGGAGTCGGCGGGGATGTACGGGATGCTGCCCGCGTTTGTGGAGTCGCTCGGCGGCAGCCTGGTTCGGTCCGCGGACCTGGCCGAAGACGATCTTCGCAACGCAAGCGTTCTGGTTGTCTTCCATCCCAACCGCATGTGGCCCGACGAGCAGTGCAGACGGGTCTGGCAGTTCGTTCGCGCCGGCGGTTCACTCTTGCTCGTAGCCGGTCCCAGCATTCCCGAGGACCGGATGGGAGCGACCGTGAATCAGGTCCTTCAGCCGACTTCGATGGAGATCCGCTTCGACACCGCCGCTGCCTCGGCGCCCTACTGGCACGGCGTCCTTACGGTGATGGCCCATCCGGCCACGTCGGGCATCGGCGGTAATCACAACCGTTTTGGGCTTCTGCTCGGACCGTCGATCCGCGCCGGCTGGCCGGCCCGGCCGCTCCTGGTCGGGCGGTACGGATGGAGCGACCCCGGATGCGATGCGGCCCTGAACATGAGCTATCGTTTCGACGCCGGCGAAAGGCTCGGCGACCTCGTGTTGGCGGCCGAACAGCGATTGGGCAAAGGCACCGTCATCGTGCTGGCCGATCCTTTCTGCCTGACCAATGAGGGAAATCCGGCCGCGTTTGAGTTCACCGGACGGCTGTTGGGCTATCTGGCCAACCGCCCGAGCAACCCGCAAACCGCCTGGCGGCAAGCCGTGGGACTATTGGCGTGCGGACTGCTGGTCGGGCTGCTCGTCTGGCAGTGCCATCCAGGCCGGACGGCGGCGGCTTCGGTCGCCATGTCCATCGCCCTGCTCGCCGTCGATGGCGTCAACGGCTTGCGCGACGTCTGCCCCGAAGGACGGCCCGGTCAGGCCGTGCCCGTGGCCTACATCGACGGCTCGCATCTGGAAGCCTACAGCGGCGAGCGATGGGGCTTCGACGACATGGCCGGACTGAAGCTGACGCTCCTCCGCAATGGCTATCTCCCGCTCGTCGCTCCGGATCTGAAGCCCCAACGGCTCACGCGCGCGGCGATGCTGATTTCGATCGCCCCTGCGCGCGAGTTCTCGGAGATCGAGCGCCAATCGGTCCGCGATTTTGTCGAGCAGGGAGGCATTTTCATCAGCATGGCGGGCGCTGAGGATGCCGGTCCCAGCCGGCGGCTTCTGGCCGATTTCGGTTTCCGCGTGCCCCCGCCGACCTTGTTGCCCCCGCCCGATGCGAGCGAGCCTCGCCACGAGCGCAACTTCCGCTCCCGTTATCTCGACGCCGAGGCGACCGGGGGCCCCGACTGCTACGTCGGGTTCCACGCCGCCTGGCCGATCGAGTTCAGCGGCCCGGACACGGTGCCTGTCGTCGCGGACTTCGACAACCGCTCCATCGTTGCCGTTCGCGCGGCAGGCGCCGGAAAAGTGGTCGTCATCGGCGACACCGGCTTTGCCATGAACAAGAATCTCGAATACGTTGGAGGCCAGCCCTTTGCAGCCGGCTACGAAAACGCCCACTTCTGGCGTTGGTTCCTTGGATTCCTGAACGAGCGGCCGGCGTGGATTCCGCCCCCTCCTCCGCCGCCGAAACCGGACGACTCGCCGCCCAAGTCGGAACCGCCCGACGCTGCGAAAGGCCGGGAGGTGTCGCCATGATCCGCGCGTGGGCAGGTGTTGCACTCTTGGCTTGCTCGTGGCTCCCGGGGCTGGGCTTCTACGCACCCGCATCGCCCTTCCTTTGGATAGTCACCGTGGTCCTCGGCGCTGCGCTCCTGGCCGAAGTGCCGGTCCCCATGCCGCCGGGGCGTGAAGCCTGGATCGCGGCCGCATTGTGCCTCGTTGCCGCTTGGCTTCTGCCGTGGCCCCATCGGGCCGCGCCGCTCTTGATCGCCGGCGCGATGGTGCTGCCGATGGCCTCGCCAAACCGGCGATGGCCGTCATCGGCCGGCCGAGGCATGGTTTCAGCCGCCCTGGTCCTGTTGGCCCAGTCAGTCCTGATCTGGCTCTATTCGGTCGGCACGGCCCGCTCGCATGACCTGCCTTGGCCGCTGGCCCGGCTGTTGGGCGAGGTTGTCCGACTGCTTGGCCTGGAGACAGCCGTCGACGCAAGCGACCTGGCCGTTTTCGCGTCGGGAAAGGTGCATCACATTGGCTTAACGTGGGACCTCCTCCTCGATCCAGTCACGCTGGCATTCCTCGTCGGCGGAATCGTGGTTTTGGCGATTCTGACTTACCCGGCTTCCGCGCGCGAGCACCGCCAGTCCGACAAATCTCCCCCGCTCGCCGTAGCCGAATTCGTCAAAGTTCGCGATCGTCGCGAACCTCGCGGCCCCCGGGAGGACCCCCGCAGTCGTGCGCCGTCCGCGCACGCTTCCCTCCCGGTCGCTATTCAGCACCCCTGGGCTGCCTTGCTCCGGCCTGCCGGCCTGTTGGTCCTTGCCGTGGCTGCCTGGGCGCCGGTCCGCGCTGGGCTGGTGCTCGGGCTGCTCGTCCAGCGGATCTTCCGCGCCGGTCCGGAACCCGCTCACAACGTGATGGAGATAGTCTTCAGCCCTTGGCTCCATCTCGTGCTGCTGGCAGGGCCTGTGTTTCTGGCTTGGCGGTTGGTGCCGGGGTCTGCGGCCCGACCCGACGAGCCGGTGAGTGCTCCGCCTATCGGGTCGGACGCGAGGCCTCGGCGGACCCCGCCGGCCTCGCTGGCCCTGGCAGCGGTCGGCACGGCGATCCTCGCGTTCCTGTTTCATTGGGAAGGCGTCGGCACGCCCAAGGCCGGCCGCGTGATGGTGGTCGAGCGGCACTCGACCTGGGAACCGACGACTCGGCCCTACGACACGCAAGACTACGGCGAACCCGCCTCCTACACCTACGCCGCCATCTACGACTACTGCTCGCGCTATTACACCATGTCGCGCCTCCTGGAAGCGGAGCCGATCGACCGCCAGGCACTGGACCGGTGCGACGTGCTGGTGATCAAAACGCCCACGGCCGCCTACCTGCCGGGCGAGGTGGCTGCCGTCGCGGACTTCGTCCAGCGGGGCGGTGGGCTGCTGTTGATCGGCGAACACACCGACGTGTTCAAGTCGAGCACCTACCTGAACCAGGTCGCCGAGCCGTTCAAGTTTCAGTTTCGCAAGGACCTCCTCTTCCGCGTCAGCTCGCCGTATGTCCAGGAGTACGAGCCGCGCGCGGTGCCCCATCCGGTCGTGCAAAACCTCCCACCGATGCACTTCGCCGTCTCGTGCTCCATCGATCCGGGCAGCAGCCGCGGCCGTGCGGTCGTCCGCAGCGCCGGCCTCTGGAGCCTGCCGCCGGCCTACCACACGGAAAACTACTTCCCCGAGGCGGAGTATCGCACGGACATGCGTTACGGGGCGTTCGTCCAGCTCTGGGCGGCGAGGCACGGACGCGGCCGCGTGCTCGCTTGGACCGACTCCACCATCTTCTCCAACTTCAGCGCCTTCGAGCCCGGCAAGGCTGAACTGATGCTCGGCATGATCCAGTGGCTGAACCACCGGAGCATACTCGACAACACCAACCTGCGCTTGCCGGTATACGCGATCGTCGCACTGGCGGGGCTCTTGGGAATCGCCGCCGGACTGCGGCTCTCTTTCCGACAAGGCCCCGCTCGGCTCGCATTGGCGGCTGCCGCGCTCGCCGGCTGGACCGTCGGCTCCTCGGCCGCGGCCGCCGCGCAACGGATTGCCATGCCGCCGCCGCAGCCCGTACGGCCAATGGTCCGCATCGTCGTCGACCGGACTGTCTCGGAAGTACCCCTGGCGCGCGGTGGGTTCACGCGCCGCGATGGCCGCGGCTATGGGCTGCTGGAGCAGTGGATCCCGCGCCTCGGCTATTTCACGGCCCGCCGTTCCGGCCTCGACGCCCTGACCGGCGACGGCCTGCTCGTGATCTGTCCCACGCGGTCGGTCAGCCCGCAATACCGGCAGGGGTTGATCGACTACGTGGCCGCGGGCGGAAAGCTGTTGGTGATCGACTCGCCCGACAGCAGCGGTTCCACGGCCAATAGCCTCCTGTGGCCGTTCGGGCTGTCCATGGACCATAGCGCCGCGCCGGCGGGCCGGTTGCATGGTAAGGATTCCTGGCCGGATATCCCGGTGGAATCCGCCTGTGTCGTCGACGGCGGTGAACCGCTGCTCTGGGTCGGCGAGACCCAGGTCGCTGCACGGACGACCTATGCCAAAGGCACCGTCATTGCCATTGGTTTGGGCTCGATATTCAACGACGCGGGGATGGGGCTGCATTGGATGGCCGAGCCGGACGAACCGACACGTGCCCGCTTTGAATTATGGTACTGGCTCGTTCGCGCGCTCATCGAAGGCGCACCCTTGGAACATCCGCCGCGTGACGCGAATCGTCCCCCTCTTTCGATGCAGGACAACTTGGCAATCCGCTCTACACTGTAGAGACGGCGGGATGGTTCAAGCGGAGACCGGCTCCGAGCCAGGCACCGGCAAGCACCCGAAAGAACGCATCGAGGCAAGGCACCCATCCGGTTCTTTTCGTGGTTTCGCCCGCCTGGGTGGCAAAATCCGCCTGGGTCGCTATAGTGGCATTGCTGCCGAACTGGTGTTTATCTCAAGGGCCTAAGTCATGTCTCAGTCTCCCAATCCCCCCGGCTACGAACGGGTGCTCGCCGATCACCATGCGCTGAAGGATCTTCTGTCGCGGATCGATCAGGCGCTCACCGAGAAGACTTCGTCTATCGCGGAGGTCAGCGATTTGCTTGCCAAGCTTGGCGATCGGCTGGTCCGGCACTTTTCCATGGAAGAGGAAGGCGGCTATTTTTCCGAGGCATTGCTGCAGGCTCCGCGCCTGATCTCCCGGGCCAACGAACTGATGGCCCAACACCCGAAGATGTGTACCTGCGTTCGCGACCTGGTGCCCGGAGTCGGCGAAGTCGGGCCGAAAAAAGACTGGTGGCAGGAAACCCGCCAACGCTTCGACGCCTTCCGGGAAGAGCTCCTCCGGCATGAGCAGGGGGAGGATCGCCTGCTCCAGGAAGCCTACAACCGCGACATCGGGGCCACCGACTGAGTTGACCATTTTGGGAAACATTCTTATAATTCCCGGTCCGTTGGGTCGTCCTGCTGCCCTCAAGAAAGGCAACCGCTGCGGTGAACTTTTCGTCCGCCGCCGACGGGGCGAATTCTGTCTATCGACGAGAGGAGTCCTATGTCAGCACGAACATCCGGTCAGGTTTTCCACAATATCACCGAGTGCATCGGCAACACGCCGTTGGTTGAGTTGCGGCGGATCGCCGAGGGTTGTGTCGCGCGCGTCGCCGCCAAGCTCGAGAATTTCAATCCGCTCTGGAGCGTGAAAGACCGCATCGCCCGCGCCATGATCGATGCCGCCGAGCGGGACGGGCTCATCAAGGAAGACACGGTCATCATCGAGCCGACCAGCGGCAACACGGGCATCGGACTGGCCTATGTCTGTGCCGCGCGCGGCTACAAGCTCGCGGTGACCATGCCGGAGAGCATGAGCCTGGAACGTCGGCGGTTGCTCAAAGCGCTCGGCGCGGAATTGGTGCTCACCCCGGCCGCGGAAGGCATGCCCGGCGCCGTCCGCAGGGCCGAGGAACTCGTCGCCAAGAATCCCAATTACTATATGCCCCAGCAGTTCAAAAACCCGGCCAACCCCGAGATCCACCGCAAGACCACGGCGGAAGAGATCTGGCGCGATACGGGCGGCGCCGTCGATATCGTGGTCTCGGGCGTCGGCACGGGAGGAACGATCACCGGAGTCGGCGAGGTGCTCAAGTCGCGCAAGCCGGACGTGAAAATGGTCGCCGTCGAACCGGTCAACAGCCCCGTGATCACCCAGCGCCTTGCCGGACAGGAACTCAAGCCGGGCAAGCACACCATCCAAGGCATCGGCGCGGGGTTCATCCCCGACGTGCTCAACCTCGATGTCATCGACGACGTCGTCCAGGTCGTCGACGAAGACGCGATGGAAACCGCCCGCCAGTTGGCCAAACTCGAAGGGATGATGTGCGGGATCAGTTGCGGGGCGGCTGCCTGGGCAGCCCTCCAGGTCGGACGCCGCGAAGCGAACCGCGGAAAGCTCGTGGTCGTCGTCCTCCCCGACCTTGGCGAACGCTACCTCTCCACCAAACTCTTCCCAGAATAAGTCTTCAACCTTCCGCCGTCGTCCATTTACCGGGAGCCTCGAAGCCATGCCGCCACGCATCCTGGTCCTTTCCGCCTCGGTCGGAGCCGGGCATCTCCGGGCGGCAGAGGCGGTCGAGCTGGCTCTCCGCCGGCTCGATCCGGACGCAACCGTGCAGAACGTCGACGTGCTTGAACATACCACGGCGGCGTTCCGCCGCGTCTATGGCCGGTCCTATCTCGACCTGGTGAACAAGGCGCCGCATGTCCTCGGCTACTTCTACGACCTCCTGGACCGCGAGCCCTCGCCGCAGCGCAAGGGCGACCGCCTCCGCCTGGCGGTCGAGCGGTTGAACCTGCGGCCCTTCCTGCGGTTCCTCCGCTCGGAGCGATGGGACGTGGTGGTCAACACCCACTTTCTGCCCGCGGAATTGATCGCATCGCTGCGGCAACGCGGCGAGATCAACACGTGCCAGTTCACCGTGACCACCGATTTCGAGACCCATCGGCTCTGGGTCAACCAGCCCTGCGACCACTACTTCACGGCAACCGCCGAGGGCGCGGCCAACCTCGTCCATTGGGGCGTGCCTGCCGCGGAGGTCACCGTCGCCGGCATTCCCATCCACCCTGCCTTCTCCGCGACCAAACCGCGGGCCGAATGCCTTGCACGGCAAGGGCTGAGCGACGATCGACCGATCGTGCTCCAACTGGCGGGCGGATTCGGCGTGGGGCCGGTGGAGAAGCTTTGCCACGCGCTGTTGGACGTGGAGATTCCGCTGCAACTCGCCGTGGTGACCGGGCGGAACGAGGAGTTGAAAGCCCGCTTGGAGCACATCCAGCCGCCCGAGCGTCACCGTCTGAAGGTCCTGGGATTTACCCGCGAGATGGACGAACTGATGACCGCCGCGGACCTGGTGGTCACGAAGCCCGGAGGGCTGACCACTTCGGAAGCCCTCGCCTGCGGCGCGGCCCTGGCCATCGTCAATCCCATCCCGGGCCAGGAAAGCCGGAACAGTGATTTCCTCCTGGAAAACGGCGCCGCCATCAAGATCAACAACACCGCCACTTTGTCCTACAAGGTCGCCCAGCTCCTCCACGACCCCTCGCGGCTCGCGGAACTGAAACGCAACGCCTCTCGTCTGGGCCGGCCGAGGGCAGCCTTCGATATTGCCCAAGCAGCGCTGCGGTGGCCGGCCGCCACAGGGTAGGATGGCCTCGTGAAAACTCTCATCCTCGGTCTCGGCAATCCCCTGGTCACGGACGACAGCGTCGGGCTGCGCGTCGCGGCGGAGTTGAAAAACCTGCTCCAAGGACGGGAGGACGTGGACGTCGACGAGGACTACTGGGGCGGGCTGCGGCTGATGGAGCGGATGGAGGGCTACTTGCGAGCGATCGTGATCGACGCCATTCAGACCGGCGCGCCGCCGGGCACGATTCACCACCTCACGGTCGACTCCCTTCCCACCCAACGCAGCGCATCCGCCCACGACGTCAACCTGCCCACCGCCCTGGCCCTCGGCCGGCAGGCCGGCCTCCAGCTTCCTCCGGACCGTGCCATCCTGCTTGTCGGCATTGAAGCGGAGGATATACTGACGTTCGGTGAACAGTGCACCCCCGCCGTCGAGGAGGCGATCCCCCTCGCAGTTCGCGGCGTGCTGGAAGCTTTGGAACGCTCGCCTGGAGGAACATCGTCATGATCTCGCCCGAAGTCTTGCGCCGTTACCCCTACTTCGCCACCGTCAGTGATGAGAGCCTCAAAGCGGTCGCCCAGATCGCCGACGAGGGGACCGTGCCCGCCGGCACCCAGATGTTCAGTGAGGGCGACACGGCCGATGCGCTGAATATCATCATCAAGGGAGAGGTCGAGATCCAATACATCCTCGGCAGCGGTGATCGCCGCACCGTCGATACCCTCGTCGACGGCGACATCCTCGGGTGGTCCGCCCTCATCGAACCGTACAAGTACACGGCCGTCTGCACCACCAAGAAAGACACGCGGCTGGTCGCCATCCATGCCCAGAAGCTCCGAGATCTCTGCGATCGGGATCCGCTTCTCGGATACCGTTTGACCAACCAGATCGCCAAGCTGCTGGCCCACCGCCTCGAAGGCGCCCGGGTCCAATTGGCCGCAATCGATTGACGCGCTATGCAGAACCGATCCATTCCGCCGAACATCACTTCGGTCCTGTGGACGCTTGCCGCCGTGCTCGGAGCCATCCGCGCCGAAGGCGGTGAGTTGGTGCTGGCCGACCAGGGCCGGGCGAGAGCAACGATCATCGTCGCTGCCGATACCCATCCCAAAGTCAAAGCGGCCGCAGAGGAACTCCAGACCTATATCGAAAAGATCACTGGGGTGAAGCTGCCTGTGGCCACCGATGCCGGGGACCCCTCCGGGCCGTTGGTCCTGGTCGGCAGAAGCAGACTTTCCGAGGCAATGGGCGTTGAGATGCCCGCGGGCCTGACGCCCTCGCGGCGCGACGAGGGATTCGTGATTGCCTGCCGCGGCGACCGGCTCCTGCTGGCCGGGAACAACGACGGACCGTATCACGGCACCGAGTACGCCGTCTACGAGTTCTTGCGGAGCCTGGGGGTCCGCTGGTTCATGCCCGGTGAGTTCGGAGAGGTGGTGCCCAGAATAGCCACACTTCGCATTCCCCAGCAGGAAACCCGCCAGAAGCCCGACTTCGTGATGCGGAACTGGTGGCTGCACGCCAAACCGGAACTGGCCGCCGAGGAAGCTCGCTGGAAACTCCGCAACAAGATGAACCCCGACGCGATGTTCGCCACGCCCGGCGACAGCTCGGTCCGCAACATCTGTCCGCCCAAGGCGATGGTCCAGGAAAAACCGGAACTGTTTGCCATGAACGAGGACGGCACGCGGAACCCGTTCTTGCCGAACCTCTCCAACCCCGAGTCCGTCCGATATGCGGCCGACGTGATCAAGAAGTATTTCCGCGAGCATCCGGAGGCAAACTCGTACGGATTCGCGCCCGACGACGGCATGCCGCGCGATTTCAACCCGGCCACGGTCCAGCGGAACCAGGGCTTTGTCGAGTTGGGCGGCCGGCCCGGCGTGCCCGGCGAAGTGAGCACCAGCGAGGAATGGCTCACGTTTGTCAACGACGTGACCCGCGAGGTCCGCAAGGAGTTTCCTCACGTTTACATCGCCACCAACGGCTACGCCAACCGCGACATCCCGCCGCAAGGGGTCGAGCTCGATGATCACCTGGTGATCATGTTTGCGGCCATCTGGAGCTGCACGCTGCACGGTTACGACGACCCGCGCTGCTGGCACAAGGACCGCCAGGGCCAGATGCTCCGCCGCTGGTGCGCCATGGGCCCCAATACCTGGATCTACGGCTACAACTACAACATGCTCGTTTCCGGCCTCACGCCGCTGCCCGAATTCAGCAAGTTGCGGCGGGACTTCCCGCTCATGAAGAAGTGGGGCGTGATGGGATTTTACGACGAGACCCGCAACGTCTGGGCGGAGCCGGGCATCGCCGGCAAATACCTGCGTGCCCAGCTCGAGTGGAATGCCCAGGCGGACGTCGATTCTATCCTCGACGATTTTTTCGTGAAGTGGTACGAGAAGGCGGCCGCGCCCGCCAAGGCCTTCTGGTTCGCCCTGGACGAGGCGGTCGCTGCCGCGCCGATCCACGGGCACGAAGACCGCGTCATGCCCGAAGTCTACTCGCCGAAGCTCCTGGAAACCCTCCAGCAGCACGTGGCCGAGGCCGAACGGCTCGCCGACACGCCGCGCGCGAAGCTCCATGTGCGTGCCGACTCCCTGATCTTCGACCACCTCCGGGCCTACGTGGCGATGGCCGTCTCGGAGGCCGCCGGCGACTTCGCCGCCGCCGCGCGCCAGGCCGACCGCATGCTCGCGCTGCGCAAGGATCTGCACCAGATCAATCCCCACTTCATCTGGCCCGCCGAAGACGGCTACCACGCCGGCGTCTGGTATTGGACGATCACCGACCGCAAGAAGTATTACGAGTCGCTCGCCGCCAAGGTTTCGGGCCCGGCGGGTGAACTGGTGGCGATGTTGCCGCAAGAGGCCGCCTTCCGCACGGATCCGCACGACGAAGGAGTGTTCGCCGGATGGTACGAACCGAGCTTCGACGATAGCGGCTGGAAGGGGCTGGCGAGCACACGGCCTTTCTACCGCCAGGGCCACGACGACCCGCAGGGGCACGGCTACCTGGGGCACATCTGGTACCGGTTCCAGGTCGACGTACCCGCCGATGCCCGCGGCAAGAAGGTCATGCTCTCGATTCCCGTGGTCACCACGGAAGCGTGGTGCTGGGTGAACGGCCGGTACATCGGCCGCCGGCCGTACCTGGAGGCCTACATCCGCCCGGCCCCAATGGAAGTCGACGTCACGGAGGCCATTCGACCCGGCGAGAGAAACGTCGTGGCAGTGCGGGTCTACACCAGCCTTTCCGCGGCCCAGGCGGCCGAAGGGATCTGCTCGCGAGCGTTCTTGTATGCGCCGAAATGAACGGCGGCAAGGATGGTGGTTGCGGCTGCCAGCCCCTGGTAGAATAGAGCGAAGTGCACACCTGGCTGGATCTGGCGAATACGGCGTCAGCCAGCCATTCCATTGGCCGGTCGTGGCATGCTCAGATTGGGCGTTTTCGAGGAGGGGCAGGAAATGCAGGCCCATCGCATTAAGGCTATCGTTTCTGAGAATGGCTCTTTGACCATTAATAGGCT
>JABWBD010000185.1 GCA_013360685.1 Pirellulales bacterium | reverse complement strand
CTCGCCGGGTGTCGCGTCGGGTGCAGGCCGCAGAGGATCGGCCACCGAGAGGACCGGGGCCACTCCCGGCACCGGTTCGGCCCAGGCGCGCCGGCTCAGCGTGGCCAACAGCGTGGCCGACTGGCAGTACAAGACCGGAGGGCCGACGTCGAGGAGATAGGTGGGATCTTCCCCCGGTTCGGCCACCAGCGCTTCAAACGGCAGCAGGCTGAGCGGGCCGTCGGGAACAACCACCAACAACCTCGCTTTGCCCTCCTCGATGCAGGCCCTCGCCGCGGCAGGAACAAGCACCTTCCAGAGTTCCGCCAACGCCGTCACGGCCTGCGGCGCCTGATCGGCGTCGGCCAGGAGCCGCACGACGCCCCGCCGCTCCTCCGAAAGGAGCCGTCGCAGCGCCGGTCCGGTCAACGGTCCGCTCGGGCATCCCAACGCCTTGGCCTCGGCGTCGGCAAGATGGAGCGCAGCCAGGGCGACCCGGCCCTCCGGGTCAACGCTCAGTACATAGGTTCCTTCGGCTCCGACCAGGTACTGGAGCAACAAAGCCTGGCGGGACTTCATCCAATCCTGGATGGAGGACAGGGGCGCCGGGGACCACTCCTGCGCGATCCGCTGCCAATAGGCGGGATCGTTGCGATCCGCGGCGCGCCAGAGGCGGAATGCCTCGTTGCGAAGGCGGACCGACTCGTCGCGGTAGAGGAAGAACAATTCTCGTCGGACCGATGCTGGAAGGTCCAGGATCGCCAGGTCCGACTGCAGCAATTGGCGACGCCGCGTCCGCGGGTAGGGGTCGCTCGCGTCGTTACCGGCCAACTCGGCCTGCACACCGGCGATTTGCGTCATCAGATCTTCTCGCTGCCGTCGTCGCTCGGCGGGCGAGAGGGCATAGAGCCCCTGGAAACGCCGTTCATCCTCCTGGAGGTCGTGGAGCCTTCCCAGCGTAGCGGAGGCGGCCAAATACCGTTGGACGGATCGGAACCGTTGCGAGCCTTGGTTACCCGAGGGCGGAGAAGCGATCCGGCCAAGCTCTTCCCAGGAGAAATCGCCCTGACCGCTTCCGGTCAGCAGGTCGACTCCGTGCCAGGTGAGTTGATCGAGAAGGGTCCTTGCCCGGGCCCGCTCCATGGCATCGTGGGCTTCCGCCGGCTGCCCCAGGGCGAGTTGCCACTGGGCCATCCGTTCGAAGCCGGAGGCAAACTGGCCGAACAGGGCGGCCCTGCCCACTTCGGCACCGGAGGTCAGGCCGCGCTGCTTCTCGGCCTCGGCCAGCGATTCGCGGAGTTGGATCACGGCCTGATCGCGGTGGCCCCCGTGCCAACTCATCTCGGCCCGGAGTTGGAGGCACCGGGCCTTCCGATCGTGTTGTCCCGGCATCGCCTGGAGGCCCTTCCACGCCCGGTCGAGCAGCGGGCTAGCTTCCTGCCACTGTCCGCGGCTGGAAAGCATCGCCGCCAGGTGCTCCAGGTTCAAGACCGTTTCATCGTGGTCTGCGCCGAGCTTCGCCTCGCGGAGTGCAAGGGCCCGGCGGCACAACGCCACGGCATCATCGGACTTGCCGCGGAGTGTACAGAGTTCGGCCCAGTCGGAAAGCAGACGGGCGGTTTGCGCCGGATCCGGATCCTGATCCGGCGGACGTTGGGCCAGGGTTTGCTCGTATAGCCGCTCGGCCTCGTCAAGACGGTTGCGGGCGCGCAGGAGCAATGCCACCTGGGCAGCCAGCCTGGGATTCCGAACGCCACCGACTTCCGTCATACCGGCGAGCCATGGAGCAGCCTCGTTGATCAAAGGCCCGGCTTCTGCCGCACGGCCGCGGTTGGTGTAGAACTCCGCCGCGTCCATTAGCGACTCAACCAATTCGGAAGCCTTCCCCAACGGTTCACCCGGCTTGCCCGGTTCCTCGCGGGTCAAGAGGACGTCTTGGGGGCCATGACGGTCAGGATCCGTGTGGAAAACAACGACCTTGACTTTCGTGCCTTGCGGCCCACGGAGCAATTCCTCGGCAGTTGCAGCGGCCGCGTTGCTTTCAATGTCGGCGCATTCGAGACGCTGTCCGCCGTCGGGCGCGATTTGAAACACGCGTTGCCCCGGAGGAAGTGCGAGGCTCGCGGCGGCCGCAGAGCCGGGAAGCACGCGACTGACGACGAGATGGCCGTCTTCGACGCGGAACCGCAAGCCAACGCCCATGGTGGGTTTTATCAAAGCGCGACGAATCGCGAGGGCACGTTGGTAGCTTTTCTCTGCCTGCTCGAAATCTTCCTGGCGGTCGTAGAGCCGACCCAGGTGCACGAGGCATTCCGCCACCTGAGGAATCCACCAGCCGCGGACGTTGCGAAAGCCGGCCAAGGCCCGATTGTAGGAGGACTCTGCTTCCGTGAAACGCTTCTGACGCGTCTGGGCGTCTCCGGCCAATACCAATGCCTCGCCTGCTCGAATCACCTTCTCCACGGGCGCGAGGCCCTCGCGGATCGAGGGAGTGTATCCCAACGTGAGCATCGGGTTATTGACGGCCTCGCGAAGCTGGAGCACGTCGCCGTCGAGAGCGAACAGCTCGGCAGCGGCACTTTCCGCCTCGGCATATCGTCCGGCCCGGAAATGCTCGTCGTACTGCTTCCGGTATTGGACTCGAAGTTCGTCGGGGGTCGGCGGTTTCGGCGAATCCGAGGGCAATAGCTCGCAGGCATCTTCGGGACTGGCGCCTTCCCGAATCACGAGGGATTCCAGGTTGCGCGTGGTGGAAGAACCGGCCTGCGACAAGATCTGCGAACCGCGGGTACTTGTCGCTTGCTCGCATGTTGCCGACAACCCGACCAGCCGTCCTCGCTGGGCATCAAACCACAGCTCACCTTCCAAGCGATCCAAGTCGACGGCAGGCTCGCTCCGCCCCATCGCTTGCATCATGGAACGCTGCCGCTCGACGGTCGCCGCAACTTGCGCGGGGATCTCGTGCCGGCTGTGCCCGGAAAAGGTAATCCGTTCCAAAACAGCCGCGCCGGTCCGTTCTTGACCCTGGTAGGTGTAATCGAGTTTCAATATCCAGGTTACGAAGTCGGAGGCCAGGCGTTTTTCCTGCGTCCAACGATCTCCGGGAGCAACCGCACGCTCCGCGAGGAGGGCGAGCGGCGCCGAGAGGAATTGCGCGTAGCCGTCGCACAGGCCCTCGGACCGGCGGACACTCGACAGCGGATAGACATTTCCCAGCATCACCAACATGGGAGTCGGCGACAGACTGCGGTCGGCCGCGAGGGAGACATAGGTTTTGCCGGCATGCTCCATCGCTCCTCGCAACTCGGCAGAGAATTCAGGGGCCTTATGCTCGCCCTGGGGGCGGATGAAGACCGGCGCAGGCCTACGCATGGCCCTGAACAGCTCGCTCATGGCTGCGAGCGTCTCGGGTTTCACCGCCTCCCGGTTTCCTTTCCAGAAGTCGGTTCGAGAATCATATTCGGCGCCTTGTTCCGGCTCCTGGCCACCTCTTTGCGACGAGTCAGCGCCGAGGATTGAGCGGGCGACCCACCGGAATCGCACCCGATCGAGCGAGATGGCGACGACAGCCTCTCCGGAGGGTTCGGCCCGTTCTACGTTCCACAGCGCATCCGCGACGAGGGTCCGGCATTGTTCCGATCGAAGGTTCGTAGCGCCACGGGAATCGTTGGAGCGACGGCTTTTCCTGACATAGTGATACCGGATGGCCTCGCCTGGACTGAACTTCCAACGGAGCAGCACCTTGGGCGGCGTCTGTTGATCTGGGGAAGGCTCGGCACCCAAAGCGGTGGGCAATACGAGGCCTGCGGCGCCCATCAAGGCCACCCCCATACTTCGGATCCACCACACACGCAAAACCGATCGTTGCATCTCGGATCATCCTTCGCTTAGGTCCCGGCATCGGACGTGGCGTGGGCTGACGGTGATTGAGTATCTCGGGCGTGTAGCGGCGTGTAAAGGGGAAACCGATTGCCCGCTGAAGAAACGGCTCTGGAAGGCATGCGGGACGCACCGTGGCCCGGCCAAATCGGGGCAAAGGGGACGTTGGCGTCTCCCGCCTCGACTTACAAGACATTCCAGGCACCCTTCCAGACGCGGAATGACAGTGGTCGGCTGCGGAGCCGCCGATTATACTCAGGAACGGACAAAGAAATCGTCAGGCGCCGCGCGCACTCCCTGGCGGCGAGCCGACTCGATTGCCATCGACTCCGGGAGATTGATCTGATGCCGCCGATTGTGGAGGAAAAGAGACTCCGTTTGGTAACGCCGTCCCTACGATCCGGCTGGAGGCGCTTCGCGCGAGAAATACTTGCCGCTCTTGCCGTGATGGCGCCCTCGGGAGACAGTTCCCCGGTCGCGGCAGAAGAGACGTCGCGTTCGATCGTTCGTGACTCGGAGGGGCGTGCCGAGGCAGCACCGGCGACATGGCTGATCGCCATTGGCGTGAACGAGTACCGCCATGCGGCCCCGCTGGCATTTCCGGCCAAGGACGTCGAGCTGATCGCTTCGATCCTCACAGCCCACGGCGGCGCACCGCAACGGGCGGGCGACAAGCTCAGCAAGATCCGGCGATCACGGCAGATCCTCTGGATGACCGACACGTCGTCCGCCGAGAAGAAACCCACCTTGGGCAACATCTACCGTCTGGTGCCCGAGTTTCTCAAGCAGGTCGGGCCGCGTGACCGCGTGATCTTCTATTTCAGCGGCCACGGATTCCTCGGGGCCCGCCGCGAGGCATTCCTGGCGCCTTCCGACTGCGATCCGGACCACCTGGCGATGACCGGACTGCCGATCGGCTGGGTCCGCACGATGCTGGAGAACTGCCCGTCGCAGACGCGATTTTTGTTCCTCGACGCCTGTCACGCAGGTGGAACCGGCGGGGCGGCCGGCCTCACGGGCGGCGACGTGGAGAAGGAATTGGGAGCGGCCGGCGGCGTGTTTGCCATCGTCAGTTGCACGGCGGGCCAACCGAGCTACGAATGGCATGAGCGAGGTCACGGGCTGTTCACCTATTGGCTTGCGCAGGGACTCGGGGGCGCGGCGGACGCGAACGGCGACGCGCGCATCGACTTCGATGAGCTGTCGAGCTTCGTCAGCGAATACGTCCCCTATACGGCGGAGACGCTCGGCACAGGATATCGCCAGACGCCGCTGAAGATCGCCGGCGCGGCCGACCGGGCCAATCCGCCGGTGCTCCGGCTGAACGTCGAGGACTTCGGGACGACGCTGGCGAGAATGGCGGAGATCTTCGACGTCGCACTTCGCAAGAACGCGATGCGGAGAGTTGGAGTCGTGGAGTTCGTCGACCGGGTCGGGGAGAAGCTCCACCGCGGCGGGGCGCTGGGCACATTCGGACCGGCGGCCGCGCAGCGGCTGGAGGAGCAATTGGCGGCCCGTGCCAACCGGAGATATGAAGTCTTGCGCGACGCTGCGCGCGACGACCTGCTGCAATCTGTGAATCTCCCGGCGGACGGCCAGCTCAAGAACGTGACCCTTGCCGCCGATGCTCCTGCGCCCGAAGCACTCGTCGTCGGGTGTTTCCAGCGTCTCGCGGAGCCGTGGCGACTTCTCTTGCACTGCCAGCTTCTCGTTCCGGGGCGGAGCGACGTGCTGGCCTCGGTGACCGGGACGATTCAGCCGAGCCTGGCGATCATGCCGTACTTCCCCGTCTCTGCGGACTTGTCGTCCGCGGCGCCCGGCACGGCATCGCCTCAGGAGGCTCTCTTGGCTCCGCTGATTGCCGAGCATCGCGTACAGCACCCGTTGCTGGCACCGGGGCCCGAGACGGCGCCGTTCGTGGTGAAGTTTCTCAAGGCCCCGCCTGACGGTGAATTGCGCGAGGTGCGCCTGATGGCGGATCCGTCGGATGCCAACAGGGCGTTTTTTCGCGTGCGGCCCCGGGACCGCTATGCAATCCGCCTCAAGAATCGCGGCGCCGCCACACTGGCAGTCCGCGTGTTCATCGACGGCCTCAACGTGATCGGCGCTTGCCGCGAGGCGCCCAGTCAAGCCCGGCCTTGGATCTTCCGGCCCGGCGCGGAGCTGACGATCTCCAGTTGGCATCGGCCAAGCGATGGCGAAAGCGGAGTCGCGGAGTTTCGTGGCGGGCAGTTCGTGGTGACGACGCCCGCCGACAGCCTGGCTGGGGCCGCCGGCTTTGATGAAGAGATCGGACAGATCACAATCGCCGCCTATCACGCCGACGACAGTGGCCGGCACGCGCAGGCGGTCGGCACCGGGGAGGGGCGGCAGGAAGTCAAACAGTACCGCCCCATCGAGGGCATCCGTATCAACAATGAAGACCCGTGCTTCCTGTACACGGTCCGCTATGTCAGCGAAACCGGGGGGAGGGAAGACTGACGATCGGCAGCGCCCGGTATTTCAGACCTTCTCAGCCGGCGGCAACAGCCTCCTATCTAGGGTGAAAGGAGGCCTTCGGCCAATGAGCGACATGCTGTCTGCGCATGGCAACTGCCGCATTGGGTGGGAGCTTGACAAGTGGTTGCTTTCGCGAGAGATTACATGAAACAAGCAATGCGTGCCCCACAAAGGTGGAGGTGCAGCAATGCCGATCGAGGTTCGGTGTTCCAACGGTCATGTCCTGAAGGTGAAGAGCAGCCTTGCGGGGAAGACAGGGCTTTGCCCCGTCTGCCGTGCGACGGTCAAAGTGCCAAGGCGGGCGTTCTCGGAGGAGGATGTGCTTTCGGCGCTGACCAGGCCGCCCCCGCCGCGCGGAGGGCAGCCCTCCGGCAGTCCGGAGACTGCGGGCGAAGGAACGAGCCGTCCGGGAGCCCACGCGACGGGCAGCGAACAGACGGGGGCGGAAGGAAAGCGGGTCTGTCCGAAGTGCGGCCACGTGGCGGGGTATTTCTTTTCGGCGCGGTGCCCCTACTGTGGCACGGTGCTCCCGAAGTTGGACGGCGCGGGTCACACAAGCCCCCAGGACGGCACGCCTCCCGCAGAAACAGAGCAACACGGACCGTGACGTCCGCGATGGCCGCGATGGCCGCGGTCCCGGGTCAAGGCAATCAGTAATCCCGGAAGGGCCCTCTCGGTTCGGCTTCTGCCATCGCTTTTTCCCAGGCAGCAAAGCGGCTCTTGACCATTTTCAGGACGTCGGGTTTCTGCCTGGAGAGGTCGTTTTTTTCGCCGATGTCCTGGGAGAGATCAAATAGCCCGCTCCCCTTCTCGGAATCGACCCATTTCCAATTGCCAACCCGCGCGCCGCGATCGCCGCGGCGCTGCCAGAACATTTCGTTGCGGCGGGACTTTTCCTTGCCGGCCAGCACCGGCATCATGTCGAAGCCGTCGAGCACGACACCCTGAGGCGGGGCGACGCCGGCGGCGGCCGAGACCGTCGGGAGGATCTCCAGCGCCGTGAGGAACTCGTTGGAAACCGTGCCCGGGGGAATACGGCCGGGGAACCGCACGATGCACGGCACGCGGACGCCTCCTTCGAACATTTTGCTCTTGCCGCCGCGCAACGGCGAATTATCCGACCCGCCGCCTCCGCCGTTGTCGGAGAAAAAGATTACGAGCGTGTTGTCGGCCAGGCCGTGGGTCGCGAGCGCGGCGAGGATCTTGCCGATCGCGTGGTCCATGCAGGTGATCGATGCCAGATAGCCGTGACGGCGCAGGGCGCGGACGTCGCCGGGATCCGGCTTGGGATACAGAGCCAGGTACTCCGGCGGGGCCTGGACCGTGCCGCGGATCTCCGGTTCGAGGCTGGACGCCATGTGCGGGGCGTTGAACGGCACGTAGAGAAAGAACGGCCGGCCCTTGTTTGCATCCAGGAACCGCAACGACTCGCGCTGGAAGAGATCGGTGGCATAGGTCCCCTGGTCCGCGGTCGTCGTTTCGTTTCCGCGGTACATCGAGGGCACCCCGTAGCGCTCGTGCGTATAGTAGTCGATGCCGGTATTGGAAAAGCCGTAGTATTCGTCGAAGCCACGGGCGAGCGGGAGGAACCGTTTGAGCTGGCCGAGGTCCCACTTGCCGAAGATGCCGCTCGTGTAGTGGGCCTGTTTGAGCACGGCGGGCAGGAGCACCTCGCGCTCGTCCATGCCGCCGATCCGTTCCCAAGAGACGGCGTAGCTGTGCTCGTCGTACTTCACGTCGAAATCGACCAGGTCGTTGCGAAACATATCGTAGGTGCCGTTTCGCTGAGGATACCGGCCGGTCAGAAGGCTTCCGCGGGACGGAGTGCAGGCCGGCCATGCCACGTAGAAGCTGGTGAGGCGCACGCCCTCCGCCGCCAGCCGATCGAGGTTCGGAGTCTTCACCTCGGTGCTGCCGTAGCAGCCGAGATCGCGGTAGCCCTGGTCGTCGGAGACGATGAGCACCACGTTGGGGCGCTGGGCGGCAACGGCGGGAGAGGCAATCGCAAGCAGGAGGGCGATGGTCGATAGGATCGGCTTCATTGCACGCTCCTTGGAGCGGACAGGGGGAGACAGGGGTGCTTTCACGATACACGAAGCCGAGCGGAAGTCCAGCGTCCCGGCGCGCTGCGAGGATTCGGTTCCGCAAGAAAGCACAAGCGGCCCGCTCACGTATTCATGAGGCGGGCCGCTTGTGTTTCACGAAAGGAGGTCACTCAACCCCAGATTGGGACCGCTCATTTGCAGCAGGCAGCCGGGGCGCAGGCGGGCTCACAGGCGGGCTCGCAGCAGCTCACGCCACAGCACTGCAGCTTGGCACGCAGCTTCTGGAACAATTGCGGACGGCAACACGGCTCACAGCACGACGGCTCACAGGCCGGGGCGCAAGCGGGCTCACAGCACGACGAGCCGCACAACCCACGGAACCAGCCAGCGTCAGCACTGGCCGACATCGCAACCAGCACAGCCAATGCAGCCAAGGCCGGAAGAACGAGACGACGGTTCATGGACACACTCCTTAGGGCAGTTGTTAGAGAAACCAACTGGGATACGGGCGGAACCTGGCTAAACTACATGCTCTGCCGCCAGTCTAGGAAACCCTATCGACGGGAGATGGGCCAAACTTTTAGCCAGACGCCACAATTGCTCCACTTGGCCTAAACTTCCACGTAGGATCGTGACGACTGTGCCGGATGCGCTGTTCAGCCAAACCGCAGGGAGACGGGCGGCGCGAGCGATGTGGCGGACTTACGCCGCGGTGTGTCGCGGGGGCGTGAGATATGGTTTGGTAGTCTGCTTCGGGGCAGAAACGGGGACAGGCACCGAGCGGTAGACGTTTTCTCGAGAGTTCCGACCTAAGCGACGCTCGGAGCCAGTCCCCTTTTCAACTGCGTTTACCGATTGAGCGGTTGAGAACTACGGCAGTTTTCCCAGGGGCAAGAATGGGGGAGTCGCATGACGTGCTTACGTAAACCAAGCGAACCGTTGTATTCCACTCTCGCCAACGACCCAGATCTGGCTGAGCTCGTCGTGTTTTTCGTCGACGAAATGCCGGGCCGGATTGCTTGCCTCCTGGAGAAACTCGCCCAGGAGGACTGGGATGGCCTTCGGCGATTGGCACATCAGCTCAAAGGCGCCGCCGGAGGGTACGGGTTCGAGACGATTACCGAGGCGGCGGCAGACGTGGAGTCGGCGATCCGCGAGTCGCGGCCGGAGGACGAGATCCGCCGCTACCTTGAGGAGCTCGTGGAACTCTGCTCGCGGGCCACGGTCGCCGGAGCGGCGACGGGGTAGCGGAGGACGGGATTCGTGGATGTATGGGGGTGGCGTTGGCGCCATCACTCCTATACTCCATCACCCCGACTCCTACTGTCCCGGCCAGGTGACTCGGAAGGCTTCGACGCCTTGGGCGGAGGAGACCAAGAGCGCGGGTTGTCCGTCGATCTGTGCGGTGGCCAGGCCGTCCAGTGCAACGCCGTAGTTGAAGTGGTCGATCGGCTTGCCGTCGGCCGCGACGACGTGGATGGAGCCGTCGGCCGCAGGGAAGAGCCACTGTCCGGGTAGGCTGGACTTCATTTGGCCGGGGACGATCAGCTCGATCGGGCGCTGGTGGACCCCGTTCGGCAGGGCATAGTCCCAGAGCCGTTCCCCTTTGAGATTCACGCCCACGGCCTCGCTGACGCCCAGATCGCGTGCGGACAGGCCGCAGAGTTCCAACGGTTCCTGGCCGTCGAGGTCGGCGGCGACGATCCAGTGGAACATCTTACCCGCCAACTGCAGCTCACCGCCCTGAGGCTTGGGCTTGCCGTCGGGATCGAGGACGACGAGGGTGCCGCGATTGTTCGTGCATGCGACGTCGCGTTTGCCTTGCGGATCGGGACCAAGCACGGCAACACGGAGCACGGTGTCGATCGACTTGTTCGACCAGAGGAGCTTGCCTTCCAGCGAGGCTGCCTGGGCGCCGTTGACTCCCCAATAGCCCAAGCACAACTCGAGGGCCCCGTCCCCTTGGAGGTCGGCGATTTGCACATCGGCAATGCCGGTATGCGGGTATTCCAGGGCATTCTCGGGGAAGCTGCTCAGCCGTTTCCAGGCCTCGTCGAAGACGTGGACCCGCTGCTGCATGGAACCGGACGCGGCGAAGCGGCGTTTTCCGGCACCGTCGGTAGCGGTGCGGAGGAAACTGGCGGCTTCCCGGTCGCCGATTTCCAGGGGATGGGTGGCGGCCACCTTGCCGTCCGGGCCGAGTTCGGCGACCTTCTTCCAGCCATTGAGCACGAAGATTTTGGGGGGTTGGTCCTTGCGGGGCACGACGAGGATGTTGCCGGCCTCCTTGAGTTCGGTATTCTTCCAGAGGGCCGTGAGGGTGAAGGCGGTGGGCTGGGTCTTTTCACCGATTTTCGCCTCGGGGATCTTCTGCTCGTTGATCGGCGGGACGAAGACCCCTTTGGCGAGCCAGCCTTCGATGAATTCCTTGTACTGGTTGCGTTGCTGGTCGACGCGGGCCAGCGTCTGGGAATAGACGTCGCGGCCGGCCAGCAGTTCGGTGAGGAGCCCCGCCAACTCGGCGTCCATCGCCGGGCGCACGCCCGCCTCCGAGTGCTGCACCAGGCCGGTGGGGCCAAGGAGGAACATGGCGGGGATCGACGTGGTCTGGAAGGACCGGCCGACGTGCTGCTCAGGGTCGCGTCCGATGGGAAGGTTCACTTTGAGTTCCGCGAACGTGTCGCGAAGTTGCTGATCGGTCACATTGGGATCGTCGACGCTGACGGCGAGGAACTTCACCTTGTCGTTGTCCTTGTTCTGCTGGTAGATCTTGTCCACCAACGGGAGGCTCATCCGGCAGGGGCCGCACCAGGTTGCCCAGAAATCAAGCACGGCGATTTTCCCTTCGAGCGACTTGGGCGTGACCTCGTTGCCCTCGAGGTCGACGAACTTGAAGTCGGGAGCCGGCTTGCCCAGCATCCGCACCGCGGTCGGGGCGAGGTGTTCGACGGTTTCCACCTCTTCCGGGGGCGTTTCGAATTTGAAGGCATCTTTGAAAGTGTCGCCGTTGACTTCGGTGTTCAACTGGGCGTTGTTGAAATCGACCACGAGCGAGACGTTGTTCAACGGCTGGCCGCCGCCGATGGCGCGCCCGAGCTCTTCCGCCGGTAATTCAATCCGCCGCAGCACCGACGATTCGGCATCGATCCAGAGGACGCTCTTTCCTTCGGGACGCGTCACATCGACGCGGTAACACTCCCTGGCGTCGATCGTTCCCGTGCCCAAGAGGACCGGATCCTGGGCCTGGTAGAGAACGGTCTTGAGCGGCTCGTCCGCCCATAGGAGCAAGAGCTGCACGGGCACCCAGGAGAAAGGTTGCGTGGGCCCCTGGGTCAAGGCGCTGGCGAACATCTCGTCGGAAAGGATGTCCTTGAAGGCGAGCTTTTCGGGCGCCGGTCGTTTGAGAACCTGTTTGGGCAGTTCCTGGGTGAAGGCCCAGAGCTGTTGGCCATCGGAGACGGCCACCGCCTGGTACACTTGCAGGCGGAGCTTGTTGGGCCGCACCAGGGCCACCGAGTAGTCCAAAGCCTGATCGACCTTCTGGTCTCCCAGCGATGCCTGGATCCGCACGGTTCCCTGGTCCGCATAGCTCGTGGCGCCACGGTAGGCGGCGACCAGCGATTCCAGAATGGCCTTGGGAGCCGGTTGTCCGGGCTTTGGCGGTTGAAGGCCGGCGTCAGCGGCCTGAGGATCGGGGGCCGCCGGCGCTCGGGGTTGTCCTGGAGGCGACTGAGGAGCGGAGGGCTCTACCGCGGGGGCTTCTTGGGGTTGGGATGGCGACTGGGGTTTCTTGCAGCCGGTCGAGGCGGGCACCGTGAAGGCGGTCGCCAACAGCAGAGGAAAACTGATCCGCAGCACCGCGGCCAGGTTCGGTCGTTGCAATGGGTCCATCGTTGATCCTTCTCGGCGTGGTTGGGCGGTTCACGTGGTTGGAAAGCATGCACGGCTCGTGCGCGCAGGATCTCCCTGCTGACACTACGGTGCCGACCCGATCCGCGGTTCGCCCGCGGCCATGAGACTACCGGAATGCGGGCATTATGGGTAAACGGGCCGATCGCGTAAAGCTCGACTTCTTGACCACAATTCCGAGACAGGGGTAAGATGAAACAGCGTAGGACGAATTTGCTTGCTTACCCGTTTTGTACATTTTGACGAGATGAATCTGGTCTTGCGTTATGGGGTCGATTCCCAGGTGGAACTGGGCCTTGCGGACGAGGCCGTGGTGGCGGAGTGCGGGATGCCGCGAGGGTCTCCGATTCGCGACGTCTCGACGGCCACGGCGGCGAGCCTTCGCAGCCCCTTGGAATACCCGTCGCTGGCGGATGCCACCACGCCGGCAGATCGGATCGTCGTGGTATTGGAGTCGGGGGTGCCCCAGGTGGAACCGATCGTTGCGGCGGTGATTGGCTGTCTGGTGGAAGCGGGAGTGGATCCGGACGGGCTGACGTTGCTGCGGACACCGACCGATGTGGAGAGCGGGAGAGGCGATCCGAGGCGGGACTTGCCCGAAGCGCTGAAGCGAAGCATCCCGGTGATCACGCACGAACCCGATAACCGCCGCAAGATGGCCTATCTGGCGGCGACGCGCCACGGGGATCCGGTGTTTTTGAACCGCGCGATCACGGATGCGGATGTTGTCGTTCCGATCGGGCGGATCCGCAGCGCGGCATCGCCAGGGTACCACGGCATGAACGGTGTGGTGTTTCCCGCGTTTTCCGATCATCCAACGCAACAGCGGTTCCGCACGCCCCCGGGTGAGGGCGAGAAGTCGCACCAGGCCAGGCTGGTAGTGGAGTGTGACGAAGTGGGTTGGCTGCTGGGAGTAACCTTCGCCGTGGGGATCGTCCCGGGGCCGGGCGAGGAGATCCTGGAGGTGCTGGCGGGCGAGATCGGCGCGGTCCGCGCCCACGGCCGCGAGTTGTATGAGCAGGCATGGTGGCACACGGTTCCGCGCAAGGCAAGCCTGGTCGTCGCGGCGATCCAAGGGGGCGCGTCGCAACAGACGTGGCAGAACGTCGGGACCGCGCTGGACCTGGCGGGAGAACTGGTGGAGGAGGGGGGCGCGATCGCCGTCTGCTGCGATTTGTCTGCGCAGCCTGGCCCAGCGGTCCAGCACTTGATCGGGGCCCGCTCCCGCCAGATCGCGATGCGCCAGATCCGTAAAGACCGTGCGGAGGACGTGTTGCAGGCGACGCAGTTGGCCCGGGCGCTGGACCGGGCCGATGTTTACCTGCTGAGCCGGTTGGACCACGCGATGGTCGAAGACCTGGAGATGGCGCCGATCAGCAACACGGCGGAACTGGTTCGATTGGCGCATCGGCACCAATCGTGCATTCTGGTGTCCAATGCCCCGAACGCGATCGTAACCGTGGAGAAGAAAGCGGGAAGGATGAGGGAAGAAGGATGAGGGGAAGAAAATCTGACTTGTCTCTCATCCCTTATCTCTCATCCTCTGGGATTCCGATGGAGATTGCCGAGAGAATTGCGGAGAACGTTGCTTGCGTCCGGGGACGGATTGCGGCGGCCGCGTCGGCCAGCGGGCGTTCGCCTGAAGGGATTGCGCTGGTGGCGGTGACCAAGTACGTGGGGCCGGAAGAGATCCGTGCCGTGGTGGCCGCCGGTTGCACGCTGTTGGGCGAGAGCCGCCCTCAGCAGCTTTGGGACCGGGCGGCGGCGCTGGCCGACTTGCCGGTGCGCTGGCACCTGATCGGCCATTTGCAGCGGAACAAGGTCCGCCGCACACTGCCGCTGGTCGAGATGGTCCAATCGGCCGATAGTCCGCGGCTGATTGCCGCGATCGACGAAGCAGCCGGGGAACTCGGCCGCGCAGCGCCGATCCTGCTGGAAGTGAACGTCTCGGGCGAAGACGCCAAACACGGCTTCGCACCGGATGAGCTGATGCGGTACCTCGGGAATCTGCCCGGATTGAGGAATGTTGAGGTCCGAGGACTGATGTGCATGGCCGGCCTGGGGGGCGGAGCGGAGGCAGCCCGGCGAGAGTTTGCGTCGCTCCGCGAGCTTCGCGATCGGCTGCGCAAGGACTGCCCTCCGGGCGTCCAGCTCGACGAGCTTTCGATGGGTATGAGCGGAGACTACGAAATCGCGATCCGCGAGGGCGCCACGATGGTCCGGGTAGGTTCGGCGCTGTTTGAAGGGCTGACGGAATGATTCTCCTGGAACCTCATGCCGAAGGGGCAGTTCTGCCGGTGCGGGCGCAGCCGGGCAGTCGGCGGAATGAGGTCCGCGGCGTGCAGGACGGGATGCTCAAGGTGTGCGTCACCCAGATTGCCGAAAAGGGCAAGGCGAACAAGGCGGTGGTCGGCGTGATTTGCGACGCGTTGTCGCTGCGGAAATCGCAGGTCGAGTTGCTGTCGGGCGCGACCTCGCAGCAGAAGCGGTTTCTGGTCCGGGGAATGGGGGTCGACGAGTTGGCGGCACGGATACGGCGATTAGGACCGGCGGATGAGTAAGATTAAGAGTAAGATTAAGATTAAGCTTCTTTTCCGCAGGTTGCGTTTGCATTTTCTCCGAATTTCCGCGGGGTCGCAAGTCAAGCATCATAGCAATTCATAGCAAGGGAGTTCGGCTTCAA
>JABWBD010000184.1 GCA_013360685.1 Pirellulales bacterium | reverse complement strand
CAGCGATTGCACCAGCCTGGTTTGCCACTCGGCCACGCCAATCGGCTTGGCAATGTCCCGTAAGGCGTATTCTGCCTTGATGCGGTCGTTGGTCTTGCATGTGCTCGACCAGTCCAGTTTCGACGTCGCGTTCGACCGCCTCCTCGTGCAACGTCAGGAAGTCGAACAGATACGGATCCTTGAGCGATTGCTGGGCCAGGTCCGACTGGGGAGCCGGCAGGCGGGCGCGGAAATTGGTGATCGCCTTTCCTTGGCGGCCGAACAGGTCGCGTTCAATCTGCACGGTGAGCACCGCCTGCACGGTGAGCACCGCCCGGCTCCAGCCGTGCTCCAGCGTCTTAGCCGCGTACCAGATCTACAGCGTCGATCCTCACTTCAATCTCATCCCAGATCTGAAGCGGTTTTCGCCGGATTAGCACGACCCGGCGTCAAAACCTCTGTGGGCGACGGAACCAGTCCCCCAGGCGTCCGACATCTTCGCGCTTTCGCTCTTTCGCCCTATCTTGATCTTAATCTTAATCCTCTTTCTCTTGGCCGTGGCTAAAGGCCTCGCCCAGGTATACCGAGTCCAAGTCGCGAGCACGACGCACCCAACTGGCCTGCCTTTGCCAGGAAGCACGAAGCACGAGGCACGAAGCAAACCAACCGCTTCTCCATCCCATCTTTCAACGACCATCGTCCAACTTTCCTCTCGCTCCCATCGTCGATCCCTCCACTCTCCACGTCGGCTCTCCCCTGTCCGCTCACGCTTGCGTCCCCAGCACCGCGCACCTCCCTCCGGCCCTCGACTCTCATCCCTCACCCTTCATCCTTCCTTCATCCGGGTGGTACAAAAAAGGCGACTTGACAATCTCCGCCGCACAGATCATCATCGCAGAGAATACTGAACTGATGTACAAATGCCGTCACCGACGGAGAACACGCAGTGTACCGCCAAACCCTTCGCTACCCGCAACATTCGCACCGCACTCCTGCCCCGCACCACCCCCCGCTGCCTTCGATCTCATACTCTGCCATTCGAGGAAGTCGAAGCATGCGTGCAGCGACCCCTTTGCAACAATCCACCCAGAGGAAGTAAAAAGTTACGACGACAGATGCCGTCGAAAACCCTGTCCACACAAAGGTTTACGGCAGCGCCGCTCGCCCTAACTCATGCAACAGCGGCGCGAGGCGTTGCGTGAGATCGTCAGTCGTGCTCAGGATCGTCTGCGAACGATTGAAAAACAAGTACGTGGAATGCCCACTTGCCAGAATCACTCGTGGAACTGGAATGGACGCAGAGAGAAGCAGAGTAGCCGCGCGATTCCCGTGCGAGTCCTTACTAAACCGCAGATTCTCCGCGCTCCTTGCGGCAAATAAGCCCGGTTAGCTCCCGGGCCAGACTGATCTTTGGAAATTCGAAAGCTTGCCTGTTCTTGCACGGTTTGAGAACGGAATTCCGTCTTGCGCCGGCCGGCTGACGCTTACCGCTCGCGGAACGTAATGCGGCCTTTGGACAGATCGTAAGGAGACAACTCGACACGAACTTTGTCGCCCGGAACGATGCGGATGAAGTGCTTCCGCATGCGACCGGCGACGTGCGCGATGACCCTGTGGCCCGAGTCCAATTGGACGCGGAACCGCGTATTAGCCAATGCCTCGGTCACCACCCCGTCAACTTCCAGGGGCTTGTCTTTCGGCATACTCTTCTCCCGGCAGGGCTCGACCCGGGCGGGCGGCCTCCGCCCAGACAAGCGCCTATCCTGCCATCTCCTTGCGGGCCATGCCCAGCTTGTTTTTCGGACGTTTCAGGTGCCGGTCTGTGGGGTCGAGATCACTTGCCGCCGACGCTCCAGCCGGTTGCGGACGCATGGAAGGCCTCCCGGCAGAGGGCTTCAAAGGCGGGCGTTGTATGAGTCGCCTTGGCGGCCAGATCCGCCAGGAACTGCTTTTCGCGCGGACGGACTTCCCGATCCGAGTAGAGCATCTTCAGCAGATAGAACTCTTCGCTGGGTTGGATCTCGCCGTCGGCGAGGATCACCTGCTCGAGAACGTCGAAAAAGAGGTCTTCGAATGCCGGACAATGACTCCGGGCCTGGCAGTACAGTTCGACGAGAAGCTTGACGTCGTCCAGATTCAAACGGCCGTCGCGGTAGAGTTCGTCGCGGATCCGGTGGACTTCCGCGGGGGTGATTCCGTTGCCGGACAGGACCGTCGAGACGAATTGATGGAACTGGTTCACGGTGATTCTCCAGGGTACTTGGCGCGTTCAGACAGCAGGCACGCTCCGCCGTGCCGTCCGCTGGTATGCCGACGGATTTGAACTGCCGGCAAACGGCACGGCCGAGCGTGCCTGCTACTTGGAAGGATAGCACGCACCGGACCGCGCGGGGGTGTGGGCGATCGGGTGGAGCAGGCCGCAGGGTTTCCGGAATCGCCCCATTTTGCGGACGGCCTAGTCCTTGGGGGAATCCGGCGTCGCAAACGGGCCTCCGGTTGCTTCCACCCCCGGAGCCACCCTTTCCGCCGGGAGGCCGGCCAACGGCGAATTCCTGCCGCAAGCTTCGCCGGAGGGGGGGAAGATCACTCGGCGCCGGCCCGGCGTATTGACACTCTCGCTCTCTCAGAACAAACTAAATGGCTTTCTCAGGGGCTCCCCAATAGTCGCAAGATTCGGTCGCTCAAGTCAACGGAGGGTGGGTCATGCAGATTATCGTCAGTGAAGGGTATGAGGAACTGTGCAAGGCCGCGGCGAAGGTCGTGGCCAAGACGATCAACTCCAAGCCCAATGCGGTGCTTGGCCTGGCCACCGGCTCCACGCCACTGGCCCTCTACAAAGAACTGATCCGGATGCATAAGGAAGACGGGCTCGACTTCTCGCAGGTCACCACGTTCAATCTCGATGAGTATGTGGGCCTGCCGAAGACCCATTACCAGAGCTACCACTACTTCATGCACGAGAACCTCTTCAAGCACATCAACGTTCCGCAGCAGAACATCTACATCCCTTCGGGCACGACCGACAACTACGAGGCGTTTTGCGACTGGTACGAGCGGCGGATCAAGGAGTGCGGCGGCGTCGACCTGCAGGTGCTGGGCATCGGCTCCGACGGCCACATCGCCTTCAACGAGCCTTCCAGCTCGCTCGGCTCCCGCACGCGGATCAAGACCCTGGCCAGGCAGACGATCCAGGACAACGCGCGTTTCTTCGACAAAATCCAGGATGTGCCGATCTACGCGATCACGATGGGCGTCGGCACGATCCTGGAAGCCCGCACGATCATCCTCCTGGCCAGCGGCAAGGGCAAGGCCCCGGCAATCGCCGGAGCCATCGAGGGCCCGGTGACCAGCATGAACACGGCCAGCGCGCTGCAATTGCACCCCGACACGATCTTCTTCCTCGACCGCGACGCGGCCAGCGAGTTGAAGATGATCGACTACTACTTGTGGATCCAGGAGAAAGCGCCGAGCTTTCCCCGCGGCAACTGACCGGTCCCGCCTCCCTTGATGCCCCTTTGCGAGGAGTGATTCCATGCGTTTGATCCTGGTGGACCTGCCTTCGGAAAAACGGCGGAACTTCGATCCCTTGGCCCTGAGCCGGCCGATCTGGGAGCTCCGCTGCGGCATGACGACCCTGGGCGAGAAGCTGGTTGCCAAGACGGGCGCGACCGAGGTGGCCTGCTTCGTCCCGCCCTACATGGCCGACGCATACCGTGAGCAGACCGCGTGGCCGGTCAACGATGCGTCGCAGCTTGCCGGCGACAATCTCCTGGTCGTCAACGCCCGCGTGAAGGCCTCCGGGCTGGATGGAGAAACGACCGGCCCGAGCCGCATGGTGTGCGAGGCCGACGGCGAATGCCTCTGCGCACGGATCGCCAAGGCCGACCTCGGAAGACTGAAGACCGACTCGATCGAGTCGCTTCTGGAGTCGGCGAAGGCGGCGCTGCCGGCGGCTGGCGGTGAACTGCCGACTTGGAACTATACCTGGGACCTCATCCTTTCCAACCCCGAGCAGCTCGCCGCCGACTTCAAGGCCCTCGGCCGCAGCGGGATCGAAGGGAAGGTCGAGGAGCCCAACGCCGTCCGCGGCAGCCGCGGCGACGTGTTCATCGGCCGCGGCACGGTCGTCCATCCGATGGTCGTGATCGATGCCGAGCATGGCCCCGTCTACATCGACGAAGGTGCCGAGATCCATCCGTTCACCCGCATCGAAGGCCCCTGTTACATCGGCAAGAAGTCGATCCTCTTGGGGACGAAGTGCCGCGAGGGAATGACGATCGGCCCGGTCTGCCGTGTCGGCGGCGAGGTGGAGGAGTCGATCATCCAGGGCTATTCGAGCAAGTACCACGACGGTTTCCTGGGCCACGCCTACGTCGGCGAGTGGGTCAACCTGGGCGCGCTGACGACCAACAGCGACCTGAAGAACGACTATTCCAGCGTCACCGTCGCGCTCGACGGCAAGAACCCCATCGACACCGGCTCGATCAAGGTCGGTTCGCTCATCGGCGACCACACGAAGACCTCGATCGGCACGCTGTTCAACACCGGCGCCTACGTCGGCGCCATGGCCCTGATCGCGGCCACGGGCAAGCCCCTGCCCAAGTTCATCCCTTCGTTCGCCTGGTTCCTGGAGGGCGTGGTGACCAAGGGGTTCGGCAAGAAGAGCCTGTACGAAACCGCCAGGACGGCGATGGGGCGACGGAAACGGGAATTCACGGCCGCCCAGGAAGCCATGTGGAATGAGATTTTCAACCTGACGGCGCCGGCGCGGAACGAGGCGGTGAAGAAAGGCCGCCGCGCGCTGGCCAGCCAACGATCTTAGGAGAGAGTGTCTATGCCAAGCGTTATGGATCGAGTCGTCGCGGTCACCTCGCGCGTCCTGCAAGTCGACCCCGGTGAAATCAAGCCCCAGCACGCCTTTGCCACCGATCTGGGGGCCGAGAGCGTCCAGTCGGTCGAACTGGTGGCGATGTTCGAGGAGGAGTTCGGCATCGAGATGGATGAAGACGAAGCGCTGTCGGTCGAGACCGTTGGCGACGCGGCCGAATACATCGCCAAGGTCTGCCGGCAGCAGGGCGTGGCGTGTTAGTGTCCGCGATGCTCATGGTGCAGCGGGGGTAGCCGGATGAGACCTCCCCTGCCGTCCGCCTCCCTACACCTCGAGATCCCTGTTACCCAAGGAACTCCCATGTCCAACACACTCAAGTGCTATCCGCTGGTCGACACGACCGAGCCGAACCTCCTGGAAGAAACCTTTGATTACAGCATGCCGCCGCTGATCCGCTTCGACGGCCCCGTGGTCGAGTATGTCGACGGCCGGCCGGTCGAGTTCGATCCCCAGACGCTGAAGACCCGCGACATCTTCATCACCGACACCACCTTCCGCGACGGCCAGCAGGCCCGGCCGCCGTACACCGTCGACCAGATGGTGCGGATCTACGACCTGCTCGGCCAGCTTGGCGGCCCCAATGGCGTCATCCGCCAGACCGAGTTCTTTCTCTACACCCACAACGACCGCGAGACCCTCGACCGCTGCCGCGAACTGGGCCACCGCTATCCCGAGTGCACCGGCTGGATCCGCGCCGTGCCGGGCGACTTCCGGCTGGTCAAGGAGGCCGGGCTGGCCGAAAGCGGCATGCTCACGAGCTGCTCCGACTACCACATCTTCGAGAAACTCAAATTCAAGAGCCGCAAGCAGTGCATGGACTCCTACTGCGAAGTGGTCGACGCGGCGTTCGAGGCCGGCGTCCGTCCGCGCTGCCACCTGGAGGACATCACGCGGGCCGACCTCCCGGGGTTCGTCTTCCCCTTCGTCGAGCGGCTCATGCGGATGAGCGAGCAGGTCCCCGAGGAAAAATCGGTCAAGGTCCGCATGTGCGACACGATGGGTTTCGGCCTCAGTTTCCCGGGCGTGGAACTCCCCCGGAGCATCCCGAAGCTGATCTATTCGCTCAACAAAGAGGTGGGTGTGCCCAGCAGCCGGCTCGAGTGGCACGGGCACAACGATTTCCACAAGGTCCACATCAACGGCGCCACCGCCTGGCTCTACGGCTGCGACGCCCTCAACTCCACCCTCTTCGGCTACGGCGAACGGACCGGCAATCCGCCGCTGGAAGGCGCGGTGTTCGAGTACATCGCCTTGAAAGGCGACCTCTGCGGGATCCGCACCGAAGTGATCAGCGAGCTGGCCGACTACATGCGGTCGATCGGGCTGCCGATCCCGGATAACTACCCGTTCGTGGGCCGGGCGTTCAATGTCACGCGAGCCGGCATCCACGCCGGCGGGCTCCGCCAGGACGAGCGGATCTACAATATCTTCGACACGACGACGCTCTTGAACCGGCCGCCGCGCGTGATGCTCACCGACAAGACGGGCAGCGACGGCGTGGCTCTCTGGGTGAACGAGTTCTTCGGCCTCAAGGGAGACGAGCGGATCAGCAAGATCAAGTGCCACAAGGTGGCCCGCTGGGTCATGGACCAGTACGAAAAAGAAGGCCGCATGACCGCCATCAGCGACGAGGAACTCGAAGTGAAGGTCCGCGAGCTGATGCCGGAGTACTACCTCAAGTACAAGGGCAACGGCGACGCGGGATGAGGGATGAATGAGTGGGGCGGCAAGAGATCCCCATGGTTCCCACGCTTCCGCACCCCATGGTTCCCACGCTTCCGCGTGGGAACCGGAGTCCCGGACGCTTCGCGTCCTCTGGCATCCGACACGACGAAGACGGCGCGAAGCGTCGAGGAACGATGGCATTTTACCGTCTCCAGCCGGTACACCTGGGGCATTTGGTCTCCTTCTCTTGGTATGTCTGTGGGGTGTAATATATAATGGTGATCAGCTTTCGCTGAGATATCGGAGAGGCTCAATCCGCTGCGGGGCCGGAATACGGGTTGCCACGGGATGTTCCACGTCGATTTCACCCCAGAAGCGGTTCGTGACTTGCGCATGTTCCGCAAGTACGATCAGCAGCAGATCATCGCTGCGATTGAGAACCAACTCCCGCACCGGGCATTGCTGGAAACCCGCAACCGGAAGAGACTCCGTCCCAACCAATTGGCGGAATGGGAGCTTCGCGTGGATGATTTCCGGGTTTTCTACGATGTCGATGCCGAGAACGGAGTAGTCAAGATCGAGGCCGTGGGCTACAAGCAGGGGAGTAAACTGTTTGTCCACGGCGAGGAGTACGAGTTATGAAAACGATTACCGTCTCACAGCAAGCAACTGAGGTCAACGCTCTGTTGGCAGAGGCCCGCCATCAGGATATCCTGGTGCGTGCGGCGGACGGGACCGAGTATATGCTATCCGTGATCGACGAGTTTGACGAAGAAATTGCCCGTACGCGCCGCAATCCAAAGCTCATGGCCATGCTCGATGAGCGGGCCAGACAGTCGCAGACGATCCCGTTAGACGAAGTCAAGCGTCAGTTGGGTTTGAGTGAATAGCTGGCAAGGCGGGATCGGCCGTTTCGTGGTTACATACGGTTTACCCATGGTGCGCATGGTTCCCACGCTTCCGCGTGGGAACCGGAGTCCCGGACGCTTCGCGTCCTCTGAAGCCCCGCAAGACGACGCAAAGCGTCGAAGAGCGGGGGTTCCCACGCGAAGCGTGGGAACGATGGCAAGAGTCCTCAACAGGATTGAACTTTCACTTCTCTCATGCCTGACCAACCGACCTCTCCGTCCTTTCAGGAAGCCCTCCGTCAAGGAGTGCTGGTGTTCGACGGGCCGATGGGAACGGAGATCTATCGGCACCACGTCTTCACCAACCGCTCGTTCGACGAACTCTGCCTGTCCGACCCCAAGTTGATCCGGCAGATTCACGCCGACTACTGCAATGCGGGGGCCGACGTGCTCACCACCAATACGTTCGGGGCCAACCGGGTCGCCCTGGGCAGGTTCGGCCTGGCCGAAAAGCTCCGCGAAATCTGCACCGCCGGCGCGAAGATTGCCCGCGAGGTGGCCGACTCGGCCGGGCGGCCGGTCTGGGTGGCCGGCTCCGTCGGCCCGTTGCCCGGCCAGCCTCAGTACGAGGACCAGATCGTTGAGATGGTCGTCGAGCAGGTGCAGGCCCTCCTGGCGGGCGGCGCCGACTTCATCCTGTTCGAAACGCAGCCCACCCGGCAATCGCTCGAGCGGTGCGCCGCGGCCATGCTGCGGCTGCCGGATGTGCCGTTCGTCCTCTCCTTCACCATCGTCCAGCGCGCCGAAACGGCCTCCGGCGAACCGGTCGAACGGATGCTCGCCCCGTTGCCGGAAGACGTTCCTCAGCCGATCGCCTGGGGCATGAACTGCGGTGCGGGGCCCGACGGCCTGCTGAGCGCCGTCGAAAAAGCGGTTCACCTGACGACCCTCCCCTTGATCGTGCAGCCCAACGCCGGCATGCCCCGTGAAGTCGAGAACCGCAACATCTACTTCTGCTCCCCGGAATACCTCACGTCCTACGCTCGCCAGTACATCAGCCTGGGAGTCAACGCCGTCGGGGGCTGCTGCGGCATCACGCCGGACCACATCCGGGAGATGGCCGAAGCAATCAAGCCGCTGGCCCGCTCCCACGTCGCGCGCGTGATGGTCGCCACGCCGGCCGAATCGGCCGAGTTGAAGGAGTCGACGCCGATCGGCGGGCGGTCCCGGCTTGCCTGGCGGCTGACCAACGGCAAATGGTGCACGAGCGTCGAACTGTTGCCGCCGCGCGGATGGGATCTCCGCTCGACCATCGAGAAGTCGCGGACCCTGTATCGCCATGGCGTCGACGCGATCAACATCCCCGACGGCCCGCGCGCCAGTTCCCGCATTTCTCCCCTGATTGTCGCCGAGAGGATCCAGCAGGCGGTCGGCATCGAGGTGGTCCTGCACTTCTGCTGCCGCGACCGCAACCTGATCGGCATGCAGGCCGACCTGTTGGCATGCGCCGCCTGCGAGATCCACAATATCCTGTTCATCACCGGCGATCCGCCCAAGCTGGGCAACTATCCGCACGCCACGGGCGTCTTCGACACCGATTCGATCGGCATGGTGGCGGTGCAGAAGCGGCTCAACAGCGGACTGGATCTCGGCGGGCAGGCGATCGAACCGCAGACCTCGGCCTTCATCGGCGTCGGCCTCGATCCGACCGCCCTGGACCACAAGCGGGAACTGGACCGTTTTCGCCAGAAAGTGGAAGCCGGGGCGGAATTCGCCATCACCCAGCCGGTCTTCGACCCCGAAGCGCTCCTTCGGTTCCTCGACGAGGTCCAGCCATTCGGGATTCCGATCCTCGCCGGCATCTGGCCGCTGGCCAGCTACCGCAACGCCATGTTCCTGCACAACGAGGTCCCCGGCGTCGAGATCCCCGATGCCATCATGCAGCGGATGGCCTCGGTCTCCAGCCGCGAAGAGCAGATGGCGATGGGCGTCCGCATCGCCCAGGAGGCGGTCCGGCGGGTGCACGACCGCATCGCCGGCATCCAGGTCAGCGCCCCGTTCGGCAACGTGGAAACGGCCCTGGCCGTGATCGAAGGATGGGAAGAGTAGGACCACAAACGAAAGGGTTCGTCCATGCAGCGCCGTCGATGTTCATCGCTTCTGATTCTCGCATCGCTCGTCCTCCTCGGCAGGCCGTATCCCGCGCGTGCCGGTGAAGGCGCCTCCGCCGCTCAGCCCTTCCCGGGCACGAAATCCGCCTGGTTCGACTACGACCGCTACGACTTCCCAATCGACGGCCGGGCCTGCTGCGTGGTCGCGCCGAAGTCGGCCGCCCCGGGCAAGCCTTGGATCTGGCGCGCGCGGTTCTTCGGGCATGAACCCCAAATGGATCTGGCGCTTCTGGCCAAGGGATTCCATCTGGTCTACATGGACGTCGTCGAGATGTTCGGCTCCCCCAAGGCGGTTTCCCATTGGAATGCGTTCTACCGGTACCTGACCCAGCAGCACGGTTTCGCTCCCAAGACGGTCCTGGAGGGGATGAGTCGCGGCGGCCTGTACATCTATAACTGGGCAGCCGCGAACCCCGAAAAGGTCGCCTGCATCTACGCCGACGCCCCGGTCTGCGATTTCAAGAGTTGGCCGGGTGGCAAAGGCAGGAGCCCCGGCAGCCCGGAGGGCTGGCAAACATGCCTGGAAGCCTACGGCCTGACTGAAGCGGAGGCGCTTGCCTACCGGGGAAACCCGATCGACAACCTGGAGCCGCTGGCCAAGGCCGGCATTCCGCTCCTGCACGTTTGCGGCGACGCGGATGAGGTCGTGCCAATCGAAGAAAACACCCGCATCCTTGAGCAACGTTACCGGCAGCTCGGCGGCTCGATCACAGTGATCGTCAAACCGGGCGTCGGCCACCACCCGCCCTCGCTGAAAGACCCGGCGCCGATCGTCGAGTTCATCCTCAAGCACACCGGGCAGTGAGCCGGCGCCCCCGGCCCTCGGCGCGGGTGCCGTCTCATCGTTCCTCTTGCCACTCCGCCAACGCCGCCTCGTAAGCCGCGACCGTGGCGGCGTGGGTGATGTTCTGCACCGAACCTCTGCCCGCCCAGTCGTCCCCCTCATTGACATACTGGGCTTCCAGGAGACGTTTGAATGCCTCGATGGTGAAGTCCGGATCCTCGGCCCTGCGGCGCCGGACGTAACGCCGCGCCGACTCGAACACCTCGTCGTATTTCCGCTGCTGCCATTGGCTGGGGTATTCCATCGGCGCTATCCTGCCCGAAGGGAAAGCGGAGACGAGAACGCGGCAATCACCCATTTCCCTGCTCCGCTCCGTACGTGAGCATGGCATTGTAGGAAGGGGATGGCGGACTGGGAAGCGCGGATGCGGGTTTTCTTGGTTGATAAGCGGCCTGCGTTGGCACGGGCCGATCGCCTCACCCGACTCCCCCTTCCACCTCGGCGGCCCCGGGCCACCGGTCCAGCAGCAGTTTTCCCAGCAGCCGGTGCTGCCGGAAACGGTCCTGGCGATGGAGCGATGCAATGACCTCCTCCTCGCCCAGCGACAGGAATCGGCCGCCGGGCAGTTCCACTTCGAGATCGCCGCTCCGCGCGTCGCCGACCGTCGCCTGCAAGGCATCGAGCTCGACATACTCCCGGAAGGCGAGCTCCATGTGCTCGAAGCGGTCGTGCCCGAGGGCCTCCAGCCGCGACAAGTATTCCCGCCCCTTCTCGCCGAGATTCAGCGGCTGTCGCTCCTCCGAAACCAGGAGGATCCGCTCCGGCATCTGGGCATCCTCCAGCATGCGGCGAAGCGCCAGGGCCGTGGCCGCGGGATTGCTGCTGGCCACGTAGGTCACCGCCGTTCGCAAGACGCTCCCGTTTTCAGTGCCGCTCCGGATCACCAGATGGTAGGCAGGCTGGCGGCGGGCCCGCGTCGGCTCGGCGGGCCGCAGGTCCTGCACCACGTAGCCCTCCCGGCCGGCGCAATGCCCCAGGAGCGTCCGCACCAGTTCCGCGAGATTATCGATATCCGGCGGCAAGCCCGACGGGTCGCGCCGGCGCTGGGCGATCTGCTCTTCGATCCTCGCGGCCACGCGCAGGTCCACGCGATCGGAAACACCGGCCGGCTCCGATGAGACAGCGGCCGGCATTTCCTCCGAAGGCTTCTCGTCTCCCGACCAATTCTCCAGCCACGCGCGGCCGCCCAGCGTCCGCACGCGCTCTTGCTGCCGGCGCCACCGCTGCCGGGCCCAGTTCAACGCGTCGCGAGGTCGGATCTCGACGAGCCCGGCCGTCTGCATGGCCAGCCAGTCGCTGCCCAGCGGAAAGAGCGAATCCTCGTGGACCCGCTCCTTGATTTCCGCCACGGTCACAAACGGTTCGAGGAACTGCTCGAGACGGGCTTCCAGGAGCTGGCGTGCCTGCCCCAGGCCGATCCGCTGCAGCCGCAGCGTGTCCTGGGCGATTCGTTCCCAGGCAGCGCGAAGGACCGTTCCTTGCTCCACGAATTCCAGCAGCTTGCTCTGCACGCCCGAAGTAACCACCAGGAGGTTCCTGCTATGGTCGATCAGGGTGTGGAGGAACTGTGTAAGCGCCTCGATCTGCTCGCGCGCCAGGTTGTCGACCTGGTCGAAGCAGAGCACCAGCGGCCGCCCGCCGTGCCATGCGAGGTCGGCCAGAACGGCCAGCACGCTGTCGATCGCCTGGTTGTCGGCCAGGGCGGTCGCTGCCGTCGGTGTTCCCATTCCGAGCTTCGCTGCCTCCTCCGGGGCCAGTTCGTCGCCCGAGAGCCAGCGGACCGCCAGCGACGCGCTCCGCTCTCCACCGGCATCCCGTTTCCCGCAGTACGCGGAGAGATAGAACCGGAACAGCACCTCGGCCACGCGATAGGCATCGGCCCCGCCGTGGGGATCCGCGCCGACGAGTCGCTCGGTGAAACGGAAGAGGGCCGCACGCGCATCGGCCGAGCCGGGCAGCCCGCCGGCAAGAGCAAACGGCTCAGGGACCGTCTGGTGAATCGAGCGGCAGAGCGGCGTGTCGAAGAATTGGCGAGCACGGCCGCCGACCAGGCGGTGGATCACGCACTTGAGCACATATCGCGGCAGTCGCGCCGGCGAGGCTTGAATGTTGTGCAGGAAGACGCAGCCCGCACGGTCCTCCTCTTCGGCCCACCGGCAGAACCGGGCCAGCAGGTGACTCTTGCCGATGCCCGCTTCGCCCCACACGACCACGCCGATGCCTATGCGCTCGCGCCGTACCTGCTCGGCATAGCCGACCAACTCGTCCAGGGCGTGGCCGTGGATCGTGGCCACGTTGACCTCACCGCCCGCGGGGTCGCTGACCCGGTTCGCGAAGAACGGGTTCTCCCGGCCGAAACGATCGAAGTATTCCCGCAACGGATCCATAACAAGGTCTTCGCTGACGGCGGTCTTCATGGCGTTTTTCGTGAAACGTGCAACAGCAGGGCCCCACCTTCTTCCAGACCGGCCTCGCGCTGCTCGGGCCGAATCCCGTAGACGCTCTCGGCCGCACTGAGCGTGAAGCGCCCGTCGATTCGCAGTTGCCGCAGACCCGCGTCGAACTGCTCGCGCGGCAGGCCGGCGAACCATCGGCGGAGATCCACCAGGCTGACGAAGTTGTGCGAGCCCTTTCGGCGGTCCAACTGGTCGAATGCCTCCTCGAAACGAGCGGCGAAATCCTCCTCCGCCCTCACCGGCGCGGCAGCGGTAGCCGGCGCGCGCGGTTGCTCCGCCGCCGTGATTGCTTCGCCCGGCACAAGCCGCTCTCGCACCAGCCGAGGCCGGATTTCCTCCAACAGAAAGAGTTTCGGTTTTCGGTCCACGATCCAGGCCACCGTCGGCGGCGTCTGCTCCCGCTCGACTTGCTCCTTGACGGTCCGCTTGAACAGCTCCTTGAACTTTGCCGCGGAGGTCAGCCACCCGCCAAGATCCGCGACGGTTCGCGCATGGATCGTCTCGGTCCGCCGGGCCCGCAGCGCGAACTCCAGCGTCAGCGCCGATCCGGCCAGCAGTTCGAGATCCTCCCGTGCCGCCACGGGCGCATCGATCCGGCCGGCCTTGGCAACAATCGCCCGGCTGGAGAACGCCTTCTTCCGGACCGCGGCGAGCACCTGCGGTGCGCGCGCCCCCGGCGCTGCAAGCGACGCCAGTTCGACCAGCGTCAGCGGATACTTGACGTCGCCGGTCTCCCGCAACGACCGCAACTTCTCGAGCATTGCCTCCCCAAGGCCGGCCGCCCGCGCGTCCACCTTCTCTTTCCCTCCGGCCATCCCACTCGGCTCCGAATCGTGACAATCCCAAAACCGCCAGCCGTGGGGGTTAGTATAAGCCAACAGCCCCTGCCCTCGCAAGGCAGTGCTTCGTCGGTTTGCCTGGCCGCTTCGCTGCGATCGGACATCCCAAGTGCTTCAGGAGGGCCCACGGATGGCAGCGCCGGACCAGGGGTCTTTATCCTCTTAGGCAAGCGGCAGGTTCAAGCCTGCCCGTAGTCGAAGTCGTGAGACTTCAGAGTCTGTCGAAAGACGCGTGAATTCTCACCAATTCTGCTACCGGAATACCTCTCCGCACTGCCGGCCAGACCAATCTCATGGTGTCAGTCCGGGGACAGGCCTCCACTGGCCTCGAAAAGCATCAGCGCCTGCCGCACCGGGGCGACGTCGTGGACGCGGAGGATCTGCACGCCTTGGCAGGCCATCGCCAAGGCCGTTCCGATTGTCCCGGCGGTGCGGTCGGCCTGGTCATCGCCGATCACGCGGCCGATGTACCCCTTGCGGGAATGGCCGATGAGCACGGGGCAGCCCAGCTCGTGCAATCGCCGCGCGTTGCAGAGCAATTGGAGATTGTGCGAGGTCTTCTTGCCGAAGCCGATGCCGGGGTCGAGGGCAATCCGCTGCTGCGGGATCCCGGCGGCGACGAGGGCATCGCGCCGGGCGCGGAGTTCATCGATCACTTCCTCGACAACATCCTCATACTGCGGATCGTCCTGCATGGTTTGGGGAGTCCCCAACATGTGCATGACACACACGCCCGCGCCCGATTCGACCGCCAGGGCAAGCATCTCCGGGTCGCGGACCAGGCCGGAGACATCGTTGATGATCTCGGCCCCGGCCGCCAGGGCTTCACGGGCGACCGCGGCCTTGGACGTGTCGATGGAGATCGGCACATCGATCCGAGCGCCGAGGGCGGAAAGGGCGGGCATGACGCGGCGGAGTTCTTCCTCGGCATCGACCGGCACGGAATAGGGCCGCGTGCTCTCGCCGCCGATGTCGAGGATGTCCGCGCCATGGGCCACGAGCCGTAATCCCTGGTCGATTGCCGCAGCGGCGTCATAGAACCACCCGCCGTCGGAGAAACTGTCCGGGGTGGTGTTGAGGATGCCCATCAGGAGAGGCACGCGGCCCAGCGACAGGGTCTGCCGCCGGAGTTGCCATCGATCGGCGCGGGGCGATTCGCGGGAGAGGTCCATACCGGGTAGTCTACCACGGCGCTTCCATCATGCCCACAATCCGCTGGGCGACGTCCTGGATCGCGTCCTGCTCGGCCGTGGCGACCGAGTGTCCGACTTCGGGGACCAGCAGCCCGGCGCCTTTCACGGAGACGAGTTCGGGCGGCAGCGGAACCGTGC
>JABWBD010000183.1 GCA_013360685.1 Pirellulales bacterium | reverse complement strand
CTACCACTTGTCACCCACATCTGAACCACGCCGAAATTCTTGAGCCACGCCAGAATGTCCGAATCGCCGTGCAGGCCGGCTGCTGACAGCAACTAGCCTGATCGTTCTATGTCGTACCCGCTCAAAAGGCTGGTTGGTTGGCGTTTTCTGCTTTCCTGGATTTCCTTTCTTGCGCATTTTCATGTCAAAAATTCCCTGCTAGCAGCCGATCTTCAGATTGACGGGGATATGGTACATACGTACACTGTACCCGGAGGTCTGCTAGCATGCGATTGCCCAACGAAAATCCGCCCCCCGGAACGGCCCGTGGCGAGTCTTCCCGCGAGCTGGTTGAAAAGCTCCAGCAACAGATCGCGCGGATCGAAAAAGCCCGATCCCCCCACGACACGGCCCCGATTTCCTCGGGCTGCGACGCTCTAGACCAACTCTTGCCGGAGAGGGGATTTCGCCACGGCACGTTGGTGGAATGGCTGGCGGAAGGCGACGGCGCCGGCGCGGAGACCCTGGTCCTGATTACCGCCCGGAGCGCTTGCCGTGCCGGCGCGGCCCTGGTCGTGCTCGACGGTACCGGGGAATTCTATCCTCCGGCTGCCGCGCGGATGGGTTTGGAACTGGACCATATGATCCTCGTCCAGGCTGCCAACTCAGCCGACCATCTTTGGGCGATGGACCAGGCCTTGCGGTGCCCGGGCGTCGGCGCCGTGCTCGGCTGGTTGGAGAAAATCGACGGGCGGACATTCCGGCGGCTGCAATTGGCCGCCGAGCAAGGGAGCACATTGGGACTCTTCATCCGTCCCGCATCCGTGCAGCAAGAACCTTCTTGGGCCGATGTCCGCTTGCTGGTCGAACCCCGCCCAGGCGCGACCAATGTGGGGCGGCGGTTGAAGATCCAAGTGTTGCGCAGCCGCGGGCAAACCAGCGGCGGGACCATCGAGGTGGAGATCGACGATGAGACGTGCACTGTGCATCTGGCTGCCCGACTGGACCGTCCAGCGATTCAACCTCGTGCGACCGGAGCTTAAAGACCGCCCGGTCGTATTCTTCGAGATCTATCGCGGCAGCCGCCGGGTGGCGGCCTGCTCAGACCGGGCAAAATCCCTGGGAGTTGCGCCGGGCATGCCAGTAAGCGAAGCCGCCGCTCTGGCTGAGGCGGAGGCACAATCCACACCGCTCTGTCTGGAACCTTACGACCCCACGGCCGATCGCCAGATGTTGGAAAAGATTGCCCTCTGGTGCCAGCAGTTCAGTCCCGTGGTCGGACTGGAAGACGCCGAGACGCCGAGCAGTCTTCTTTTGGATATCACAGGGCTGGGGCATTTGTTCGGCGGAGAATCCGCCCTGGCCGACAAGATCGTTCGCAGCTTCCGTCGGCGCAGTTTGAGCGCGCGGATCGGCGTGGCCGACACGGTCGGCGCCGCTTGGGCCATTGCCCATTTTGGAGACCAGGGGAGACAGGGAGAAGGGGAGACGGGGGGAAGGGGAGACGGGGAGATTTCAAAGTTTGCGTCTCCTGGTCTCCTTGTCTCCCCTTCTCCCTGTCTCCCCTTCTCCCCTTCGTTTCCCATCGAATCGCTGCGATTGCCGGACGAGACGGTGGCTCTGCTGCACCAACTGGGCGTGTACCAGGTGGGGCAGTTGGCGCTGCTGCCTCGCAACGAGTTGAACTGCCGATTCGGACCGGATCTGCTCAAGCGATGGGACCAGGCCCTGGGAAGGCTGGCCGAGCCGATCCCTGCTTTGCCGCCGCCGGTGGATTTCTGCGTGGAACAAGCGATTGAATATCCGACCGCACGTCGCGACACGATCGAGTGGCTCCTCCAGCAGTTGATCGGGCAATTGGCCCAGATGCTGGTCCGCAGCGGTCGAGGGGCCACACGCCTGTCGTGCCGGCTGGATTGCAACGGGGCACAGGGAGTGGACTTCTCCGTCGGCATGTTCCAGCCGACCGCTTCGCCGCAGCACCTCTTTGAACTGCTCGAGATGCGGCTGGAGCGGCTCGCCTTGCCGGCGCCCGTGGCGGCAGTTTCCCTGCGCGCGGCGATCACCGCCCCGCTCGAACGCCGGCAGCAAGAATTGTTCCTCGACAGCCGCGAAGCCCAGCGGCCCCGCTGGCTGGCCGCCCTGATCGACCGGCTCAGCAGCCGGCTGGGACGCCGGGCAGTGGTCCGCCCGCGGTTGATTTCCGATGCCCAGCCTGAACTGGCCTACCACTGCGATCCGCTGCTGGAAGACCTGCCCGGCAAGCGCGTGCGGCGGCGGTTTTCTTTACTCATTCCCGCGGAGTTGCCGCCCCGTCCCCTGCGTCTGGCCCGCCGCCCGGTTTCGCTGGCGGCAATCTCGATCCAGCCCGACGGGCCCCCGCTGCAATTCCACTTCCACGGCCGCGAACACCGCATTGCCAAGACCTGGGGGCCGGAGCGAATCCAGACCGGTTGGTGGCGGGGCCGCGCCATCGGCCGCGACTATTACCGCATCGAAACCACCACCGGCCGGCGCTTCTGGCTCTTTCGCCGCCTCCGCGACGGCCAGTGGTTCTTGCACGGGGTATTTGAATGAGTTCTTAGTTCTTAGTTCTTAGTTCTTAGTTCTTAGTTCTTAGTTCTTAGTTCTTAGTTCTTAGAGCTTGGAGCTTAGAGCTTGGAGCTTAGAGCTTGGAGCTTGGAGCTTAGAGCTTGGAGCTTGGAGCTTGGAGCTTGGAGCTTAGATGGAGCTTAGAGCTTGGAGCTTAGAGCTTGGAGCTTAGAGCTTGGAGCTTAGAGCTTGGAGCTTAGAGCTTGGAGCTTAGAGCTTGGAGCTTAGAGCTTAGAGCTTAGAGCTTGGAGCTTGGAGCTTAGAGCTTGGAGCTAAAGTCTAAGAACTAAGATCTAAGAACTACTTTCCATACATGTCTTACGTCGAACTTCACGCTAAAACGAATTTCTCCTTTCTCGAAGCTGCTTCGCATCCGGATGAGCTGGTGTGCCGGGCGGCCGAGTTGGGATATGCCGCGCTGGCGATTACCGATCGCAACAGCCTGGCCGGCGTGGTCCGCGCCCATGTTGCGGCCAAGGAGGCGGGACTGAAGCTCATCATCGGCGCGGAGATCACGCCCGACGACGCTCCTCCGCTGGTCGTATGGGCGGCGGACCGGGCGTCGTACGGCCGGCTCTCCAGCTTGATCACGCAGGGGCGCCGCCTGGCCGAAAAAGGCGAATGCCGCTTGACATGGGCCGACGTGGCCGCCTATGCCCAAGGGCTGTTGGCCGGCGTGCTGCCCGGCGCGGAGTTGCATTGCTCGCTGCCCCGCCGGCTTGCGGAATATCGGGCCGTGTTCGGAGAGCGTTGTTATCTCCTCGCCGAGCTGCACCGCGGGCCGGACGACGCAAAACGGTTGGAGCAACTCTCGCAGCTTGCGCGGCGAACGCGGGTGCCGCTGGCAGCGGCCGGCGGGGTCTGTTACCACGTGCCCGAACGCCAGCCCCTGCTCGACGTGCTCACTGCCATTCGCCTGGGCACGACGGTCGCCGAGGCCCGCGAGCACCTCTTTGCCAACGCCGAGCGTTACCTGAAACCGCCCGCAGAAATGGCCCTGCAGTTTGCCCGTTTTCCCGAGGCGGTCCACCGCGGCAAGGAAATCGCCGACCGCTGCACCTTCTCGCTCGACGAACTGCGTTACGAATATCCCGAGGAGCTTGCCCCTCAAGGCCAGACGCCGATGGAGTATCTCACGCGATTGGCTTGGGCCGGCGCGAGGAAACGCTATCCCGGCGGCATTCCCGAAAAAGTCCGCAACCTGATCGAGCACGAACTGCGCCTGATCGAAGAACTGCACTACGAAGCCTATTTCCTGACGGTGTGGGACCTGGTCCGCTTCGCCCGCCGCCGCGGCATCCTTTGCCAGGGCCGCGGCTCGGCGGCTAATTCCGCCGTGTGCTATTGCCTGGGCGTGACGGCGGTCGATCCCGACCGGACCGACGTCCTCTTCGAACGCTTCGTCAGCCGCGAACGGAACGAAGCGCCCGACATCGACGTCGACTTCGAACACGAACGCCGCGAGGAGGTGATCCAGTACCTCTACGAAAAGTACGGCCGCGACCGGGCGGGCATGACCGCCGAGGTGATCACCTACCGGCCGCGGTCGGCCGTCCGCGACGTCGGCAAGGCCCTGGGGCTCTCGCTGGACCGCGTCGACGCCTTGGCCAAACGGATCGAGCCCTACCGCTTCGAGCCGCACCTGGACCAGCGCTGCCGCGAGGTCGGGATCGATCCGGAGTCGATGCTCGGCCGGCAATGGATCCTGCTGGTCGACCAGCTCGTCGGTTTCCCCCGCCACCTTTCCCAGCACACCGGCGGCATGGTGATGACCCGCGGCCTGCTGCGCGAACTGGTCCCCATCGAAAACGCCGCCATGCCCGAGCGGACCGTGATCCAGTGGAACAAGGACGATCTCGACGAGCTGGGCATTCTGAAGGTTGACTGCCTCGCCCTGGGAATGCTCACGGCGATCCGAAAGTGCTTCCAACTCGTCGAGCGGCACCATGGCCGGCAGCTCACCCTGGCCGGCATCCCTGAAGGCGGTCCGGAGGTCTACGCGATGATCCGGCGTGCCGACACGATGGGGGTGTTCCAGATCGAGAGCCGCGCCCAGATGAGCATGTTGCCCCGGCTGCGGCCGCGGTGTTTTTACGACCTGGTGATCGAAGTGGCCATCGTGCGGCCCGGACCGATCCAAGGCAACATGGTCCATCCCTATCTCCGCCGCCGCAACGGCGAAGAACGGGTCACGTATCCCAACGAGACCATCCGCGCCGTCCTGGAAAAGACGCTGGGAGTGCCGCTGTTTCAGGAGCAGGCGATGCGACTGGCCATGGTCGCCGCCGGCTTCACCCCCGGCGAGGCGGATCAGCTCCGCCGCGCCATGGGCGCGTGGCGGAAAACGGGCCTGATCGATCAGTTCCGCAAGCGGCTTATCGAAGGGATGCTCGCCAGCGGCATGTCGCAGGAATATGCCGACGCCACCTTCCAGCAGATCCGCGGGTTTGGCGAGTACGGATTTCCCGAGTCGCACGCGGCCAGCTTTGCGCTGTTGGTCTACGTGTCCGCCTGGTTGAAGCACCACTACCCGGCTGCCTTCTGCGCCGCCCTGCTGAACAGCCAGCCGATGGGCTTCTACGCGCCCGCGCAACTGGTCCGCGACGCCCGCCAGCACGGGGTTGAAGTCCTCCCGGTCGACGTGAACCATAGCCAATGGGACAGCACGTTGGAGAACCGGGAAGGTTGGACGACGAGACAAGGAGAGGGGGAGAAAGGGAGACAGGGAGATGGTCTCGAGGTCTCCTTGTCTCCCCTTCTCCCTGTCTCCGCGTCCCCGCGTCTCCCCATCTCCCCGTCTCCTTCTCTCCTTCCCCTCCGTCTCGGTTTCCGGATGCTCCACGGGATGGCCGAGAGCCACGCGCGCCGGATCGAGCAGGCTCGCGGCGAGCGGCCTTTCTGCTCGATGGAGGATTTTTCGCGCCGGACCGGGCTGGGCCGGGCGGTGATCGCCAGGTTGGCCAAAGGGGGCGCATTTGCATCGCTGGAGCTCGACCGTCGCGGCTCGTTGTGGCATGCCTTGGCCCAGCAACAGCGGGCCATGCCGTTGTTCGATTCGCTCGAGTCGGAGAAGGACGAGGCGGCCGCGCTGCCGCCAATGTCCGCCGCCGAAGAGGTCCTGGCCGATTACCGCACGGCGGGCATGTCGCTCAAGGCCCATCCGCTAAAGTTTCTCCGTGCGGAGTTGGACCGGCGGAAGGCGGCCCGGGCGGAGCAACTCAAGACGTGGCCCAACGGCCATCCGGTCCGCGTGGCGGGAATCGTGCTCGTGCGGCAGCGGCCCGGCACCGCCAAGGGGATCACGTTTGTCACCCTGGAAGACGAGACCGGCGTCGCCAACCTCATCATCCGTCCCGACGTTTGGCAGCGCTGGCGGCAAGCCGCTGTCGGGGCCAAAGTCCTGCTTGCCCACGGCCGCCTCCAACGCCACGGGCAGGTGATCCATGTCGTTTGCACGAAGTTGGAAAACCTCTCCGAGTTGTTCAAAGACCTGGCGGCCCGAGGTTGAAATGGGGCACCTCTTCTTCTATACATACGTCCATAACACCTTACCTCGCCCCAGCCGTGCGAAACGCCGACACGCCAAAAGGCTCCGCCATGGTGAGGACAAGCAATAGGCATCCCAGTTGCCCCACTTTCCGGTTGTCCGCCAAAATGCGTGACCTATTGAAACCCATCCTGCTCGTGCTGATCGTTCTGCTGATCCCGATCCTCCCGTTTATCGGCTTCGGCCCCTGGCTGGAAAAGTGGATCGAGAGCCAACTCCGTCAGAGCCTTCCGCCGGTTGTCGTCGCCGCAGCCGTGGTTGGGCTGCTTTCCACCGATGTCTTCCTGCCCATCCCCTCGAGTGTGGTGAGCACCGTGGCAGGAAATGCTCTCGGTATTGCCGCCGGAGCCGCGGCCTCGTGGGCCGGGATGACGCTCGGAGCGGCTCTTGGCTTCGCGCTGGCGCGGGCCTTTGGCCGTCCGTTGGCGATGCGTTTTGCCGGCCGGGAGGACCTGGAGCGGATTGACCGGGCGAGCGACCGCTTCGGACCGCTGGTCCTCGTGCTGGCCCGGCCCGTGCCCGTGCTGGCGGAGGCGAGCGTCCTTTTCCTGGGCACGACACGGCTTGGGTGGACGGCGTTTTTCCTGCCGGTGGCCCTCAGCAATCTCGGCATCGCCGTCGTTTACGCGGCCTTGGGCAACCTGGTACAACTACCGATTGCGGTGGCCGCCTCGATCGCGCTGCCGCTGGTCGCGGCGGCGGTTGCGCGCCGGTTCTGGCCGAAAGAAAAAGAACCATGACAGCACACGAACCACTACTCGACTCGGGCGATCCTTCGCTTTACCAAGTGATCACCCATCGTCCCGGCCCGGAAGGCCGGCTTCCGCTCACGCCCGACATGCTCCGCAGCCGCCCCAGCGGTGATTTGTTCGGTATGACCCAGGACGCCGGGATGGGCTGGGAGCCGGCGGCCGTGGCCGGGCCGCAATACGTGATGCTCAGCACGATCGGCGGCCTGCGCGGCCCGGACGGCCGCCCGGTCGCGCTGGGATGGCATACGGGCCACTACGAACTCGGCACGGCGTTGGAAGCCGCGGCCCAAGAGTTCCGGCTCGCCGGGGCGGTCCCCTATGCGGGCTACTGCACCGATCCGTGCGACGGCCGGACCCAGGGCACGGTCGGCATGTTCGACAGTCTGCCCTACCGCAACGACGCCGCCACGATCTTCCGCCGGCTCGCGCGCTCGATTCCCACCGCGCGCGGCGTGCTCGGCGTGGCCACCTGCGACAAGGGACTGCCGGCCATGATGATGGCCCTGGTGAGCTTCCGCGACCTGGCCTGCGGACTCGTTCCCGGCGGCGTGACGCTGCCGCCGTCGGTCGGCGAGGACACCGGCAAGATCCAGTCGATCGGGGCGCGCTTTTCCCGGGGCGAGATGTCGCTCGAGGAAGCGGCGCTGGAGGGCTGCCGCGTTTGCGCGTCCCAAGGCGGCGGTTGCCATTTCCTGGGGACGGCCGCCACCGCCCAGGTTGTCGGCGAGGCCCTGGGGCTGACCTTGCCCCACGCCGCGTTGGCCCCGTCCGGCCAGGCGATCTGGCTCGACCTGGCCGGCAGGACCGCTAAGGCGCTGATGGCCATGGACGAGCGCGGACTGAAGACCAGAGATGTCGTGACCGACGCTTCGGTCTGCAATGCGATGGCGGTGTTCGCCGCATTCGGCGGGTCGACGAATCTGCTCTTGCACTTGCCGGCCATCGCCCACGCCGGCGGACTGCGGCGTCCGACGATCGAGGACTGGACGGAAGTGAACCGCCGCGTGCCGCGACTGGTGAGCGTGCTGCCCAACGGCCCGGTGAACCATCCCACGCTTCGGGTTTATCTGGCCGGCGGAGTGCCCGAAGTCATGCTGCGGCTTCGCTGCCTGGGCTTGCTGGAGCTCGACGCACTCACGATCAGCGGGCGCACGCTGGGCGACGTCCTCGCGTGGTGGGAAGCATCCCCTCGCCGCGCGGCGTTGCGGCAGCGGCTGCGCGAGTGCGACGGCATCGATCCGGACGAGGTCATCCTTGCTCCCGAACGTGCCGCCGAACTGGGCGTCACCAGCACCGTCTGTTTCCCTCGCGGCAATCTGGCCCCCGAAGGCTCGGTGATCAAGAGCACGGCGATCGACCCGCGCGTGGTTGATCCGGATGGCGTTTATCGCAAGACCGGTCCGGCTCACGTCTTCATCCGCGAGGCCGACGCCATCGCCGCCGTGAAGGGGACCGGCGGCCGGCCGATTCAGCCGGGCGACGTGATCGTGCTCATCGGCCGCGGCCCGCTCGGCTCGGGCATGGAAGAAACCTTTCAGCTCACATCGGCCCTCCGCTATCTTTCCTGGGGCCACGAGGTGGCGCTGGTGACCGACGCCAGGTTTTCCGGCGTAAGCACGGGCGCTTGCATTGGTATGGTCGGCCCGGAGGCCCTGGCCGGCGGGCCGCTGGGCAAAGTCCGCGACGGCGACCGCGTCCGCATCGTCGTCGATCGCAACCGCCTGGAAGGCTCCGTGGACCTGGTTGGCGATTCGCAGCGTTCGTTCGCCCCGGAGGAAGCGGCCCGGATCCTCGCAGAACGGGCCGTTCATCCAGACCTGTCGCCCGACCCTCGCCTGCCGGACGACACGCGTCTCTGGGCCGCACTCCAGCACCTCAGCGGCGGCACATGGGGCGGGTGCGTCTTCGATGTCGAACGGATCCTTGATTGTCTCTCGATTTGCAGGGAATCCCTAGGAATCCAGGGAATATCAGAGCCACCTCGCGGATCTTAAGAATCGGAGCCATTGCCTCCCGAACACGCCGGCTCCCCAATCCAGAACCGATGAGGTGCTCCATGAAATCGCTTCTCGCTGGGTCCCTCTTTGCGCTCCTGCTGGTTTGCGGGTGTGGCGCCGGAATGCAAGAGAGCACCTCCGAGCCTCGATCCGCATCGCATGAAATCGCGGAGACACCTCCCGCCAATTCGAACCAGCCGCCTCTGCCGAATCGCAAAATCGTATGCACGGCCGAAGTCGATCTGGTGGTCGAGGATTTCGAGCCGGTACAAGGGAAAATCGACGCGACCTTGGGGAAGTTCGGCGCCTTCGTCGCCCACTCGAACGTCTCTGGATCGGCGGGAAGCCCCCGCCGGGGAGAATGGGTGATTCGGGTGCCCGTCGAGAATTATCGCGAGCTGCTCGCGGCCGCGCGCGAGCTGGGCGAAACGCGGAGCGTCCGGTCCGACTCGCGCGATGTAACCGAGGAGTATTACGATGTCGAGGCGCGCATCCGGAACAAACGCCAGGAGGAAGATCGCCTGCTGAAGCTGTTGGAGACCGCCGCCGGGAGCTTGAAAGACGTCCTGGAGATCGAGCGCGAGCTGTCGCGCGTCCGCGAAGAGATCGAGCGGATGCAAGGACGCCTGCGCGTGCTGGAAGATATCACCGAATTGAGCACGATCACGCTGCGCGTCGAAGAGGTCAAGGACTTCGTGCCGCCGCAGACGGCGACCTACGCTACACGAGTGCGCCGGACTTTTGAGGAATCGCTGGGGACTCTAGTCAAGACGGTGCAATCCGCTACCCTCGTCGTGATCGCCTTGGCGCCTTGGGCGGCCGTGCTGGCAGTCGTGGGCTTGCCGGTGTTTGCGGGTGTCAAGCTGAGAAATGCCGCCAGGCGTCGCGCGGCCAGATAGACTCGCGAAAGTGGGCAATACGGACGCCCGGCAGTCTCCGTCCAGGGCAAGCCTGCAAGCCGATTCTTCGCCTACCCACTCCTGCCCCGTCCGGCATTTACTCCGCCCACCCCCGGCGGTCCCGGTGTGTTGCATTCCTCGCCGGCGGTGCTTACCATGCACGGGCAAAACGTGCATGGAACACGAACACTCACGAGGCCCGACATTCATGCGTATCCACGCTCTTGCCCTGCTACTGCTCGCGGTGTTCACGGTCCCGGCGTTCGGCGGGGCGAAGCCAATGGCCATCGTCAGTTCCAGCCCGGCTTCGGACCTCGAACGCGACCTCATCAAGTACTACGTCGCGGCGCCCCTTGGGGCCGTATGGGTCGAGACCGCCGAATGGCTCAACCCGGCCGAGTTCTCCCAATACTCGATCGTCGTGTGGCTGCGCGAAGCGCCTCGCCGGCTCCAAGCCGATGAGCTTGAGGATTTGCGGCAGTATCTGGAAGCGGGGGGCCAGATCCTCATGACCAACGGCGTCCCGATGTCGCTCTTCGGCCGGCCCTTTCCCGACCTGCCCTGGCTGCGGACCAAAGGCTGGGCCTACAACCGCGAGTCGTGGAAGCCGGAGCTCCTCGCTCCCGACCATCCCTATCTTGAGGACATGAATCCCCAAGGCAAAGCCTGGCTCGCTACGCCGCATGCCTTGACGGGCTTTCAGGGAATCAACCTTCTCGGCAAACCGGACCAGTGGACGGTGCTGGGCTACGTCGACGTCGGCAAGGGGCGGCTGTTGTTCAGCTCCTACGGGCCCTCGTACTGGCGCGACGAGATCACCAAGGCCGACGTCGGGGGCATTTACCGCAAGATCGTCCAGGCAGCGGACCCCCTACGCGAAGACCAGCAGGCTGCCGAGCTGCTCAAAGCCGCGCCGGGGCGGTTGGCATTGTGGCGGCGCGATTGGGAGTGGTCCGTCGCGGACCGATTGATCTGGCAGCCCTGCGGCCCGCGACCCCGAGACCTTATCGACCGGCTGGAATTCGTCTCCTGCCGCGATGAGGTGGATACCGCGTTCTTCTGCATCCAAAGCGCGGAAGCACTTGGAGCGGTGAGCATTCGCACGTCGCCGCTTCTGGATTCGACGGGCCAAACCGCCGCTTGCGGCAAGATCACCACGCTCGTCATGGGCCGCGAACCCAAGGCGGAAGTGCCGGTCCCCGAGTCGTACCAGCCCGTAGACCCCGACCAGCGCGGTCCTTTCTTCCTCGTTCCGCCCGAAAAGCTTGCGCCGGAAGGCCAACCGGCCGTGCACCTAGCGCGGTTCGAGCCGCGAACGGTCTGGGTCCAGGTGGAGACGCGAGGCCTCGCTGCGGGCGAGTACGCCGGCCGGGTCGAGTTCCTGGACTCAGCCGGCTCATTGCTGGCCGCACTGCCCATGAAGATTACGGTCGCGGCCATCCGCATGCCGGCCCCGCGCCTGGTAAACCTTCGGACCTGGGGCGGCAGCATTCAAGACGACCCGCGGCTGGTCCGCGAGATGCACCGTCAAGGCTGCGACGCCGGCGTGATCAGCTACCCTGATCTCGCCAGGCTCTACTTGCTCAACACGGAAACCACGCTGGCCGAAGCGCTGCGCAACCCCAAGGTTCTCCGCGACCGGCGGCCCTTTCCGCGGCTCGACTTCACGCGCGTGTACCGCGACCATTTGAACCTCCACCTGCAGTACGGGCTGACCTACCTGATGCTCAAGGACGTCCGCACCGGCGTCTTCTGGGCCGATGCGTTGACCGGCCGGACGTGCGACGTCACGAAGCCGTTCGACGAGTGGCCCGCCGACTGGCGCGAGGCGTACGTCGACTATTACGCGCAGCTCATGCAGTTCTGCGCCGAGCGAGGCTACCCGATGGTCTATCCCTCCTGGACCGACGAGCCCAGTTTCGCCGACATCCAGACGGGTTATCTCCCGCGAGCGAAGGCCTATATGGCTGCCGGCATGGGCCCGGGCAGCAATTGGACCACGCCGGGCTGGATGACGGCGGAAATGGTCAACACGTTTGCTCCGTGGACTCGCGATTTCGGCATGTACCAATACGGTTTCCCCAACTTCCAGAGGTTTCTCCGCGAGGGCAAGGTGAAGTTGCCGCCCAAGAGCACCGTGGGTTTTGTCCGCGGCGGCACGGGGTTGGCGGTCCGCTTGCCGCATCACGAGAGCCGTGTCCTCGGCTGGCAGGTGGTCCACCAGGGCGAGCCGGCCGAATTCCTCCGCACGGGACCGATCTGGAAGGGATGGCTCTATTACGTCGACTTCACGCGGATGGCCTGGTTCCGGCTCGGCGGCGTGCAGGGCGAGCGGCTCTTGGCGTACGGCTCCACAGACCCGGGCGACATGGCCGTCGACATGCTCTCCTCCAGCGACTGGGAGGGGGCGCGCGACGGCGTGGACGATGCGAACCTGGCGAAGATGTTCGACTGGTATCTGCCGCGATTGAAAGCCCGGGCCCAGGGGCCCTGGAAGGAGCGGCTTTCGGCCATGGAAGCCGAACGCACAACGTGGTTCACTCCCGTCGGTCCATTGCCGATCGGCACGCGTCCGGTCCACTACCATCACGAGCCGAAAGACGGCCCTGTCCTCGACTATCGCATCGAGATGGCAACTGCGAAGTCGACCGAGGACCTGGAGCGAGCCAAGCGATACGTCATGGGCTTGCTTCAGGAAATGGCGCCGCACGTGCAGCCGGACGATATCGAGGTCTCGTGGAACGGGGTTCCTGTCGTCCGAGCAGGACAGCCCGCGGCTGCCGTGGTTGTTTCGCCCACCGCCTCCGAGGCGGTGAAACGAACGGCGCGGTCGATTGTGGACCACGTTGCCCAGCAGACCGGCGTCCGGTTGCCGCTGAGCGAGTCCGATGCCGATAAGGTCTCGGACGGCTGGACGATTTTGGTTGCCGCCGCCGGCGATGCACCGGCCCGGCGTCTGTGCCAGGCGCACTGCGTCCAGCTCGACGAGCGGTACCCCGGCAAAGGGGACTACCGCACGGTGCGTCTCGACGACCTGCGGACAATCGCTGTCCTGGGCGCGGATGACGCGGGTGTCATGGTGGGCGTGCGGAACTGGCTTTCCTTCGTCAGCGCGAAGGGGAACTGGTTGAGATAGCCTGGCAGCGACCCGATATCGCCAGCACGTGGCGCTCGCCACAAGAGAGCGAACCCGAACTCCTTTGGCTGTAAGCGGTTACGAACGCGCCAATTCGGGCTGCCCCCAGGGCGGTAAAATCGCTACACTTTGTGGTCCGAGCGGGCGGGATCATTGGTGTATTCTGGGTCTACTGTTTCCGAGTGTACGCGTGGGTGTGTTCCGCACGAAGGATTTCGCAGGACACTGCAGTTACGGAAAGAACACAGCAAGGAAGGCCAGTCCTACCCACACGCACAGCGAGCGTCGGCGTCTTCATGCTTAGGACTCGTCCACGAACAATGTCGCCTTTCGCTCCGCGAAAGAACACCCTTTCGCGGAGTGAAAGGCGACAAAACCACGGAGTTGTTCCCGGACAGCGCCTTAGACCGGTGGCAGCTCTCCTCATCGCTTGCCTGGCGTTGGGAACCGCGTGCGCCGAAGTTACCCCGGCCGCGGCTCAGGAATTGATGCAGGCGATGCCGCCGTCGTCGGCTGAAGAAGTTCTGGTTATCGAGAATCCCGCGATGGGGGCCGAGTTTCCGCTCTCGGAGATGCCCCCCGAAGTCGTCCCGTTTCGCTCGGCAAGTGCATGGACTTGGCAAGTGCTTCCAGCGGGGATTCTCTACCCGTCGTATCTCGCCGGACCACGGGAGCCGAGGTTCGCCAGCCAGTGGGTGAAGGTAAGCGAGAACGATTGGGTATGGGATCTCGCGATTGGGGGACGGGCCGGAATCTTGCGCTATGGCACGACCGATCCCCTCTGGCCGGAAGGATTCCAGCTCGACATCGAGGGCGCCGCCTTCCCTCGCCTGGCACTCGAAGAGCAGCAGGATCTGATCTCTTCCGACTTTCGCTTCGGTGTTCCGCTCACATATCGGCGGGGCCCGTGGGAGACCAAGTTCGGCTATTACCACATCAGCTCCCATCTCGGCGACGAGTTCCTGGAGGACCATTCTGGCTGGGAGCGGGTCAACTACGTTCGCGACGCATTGCTGTGGGGAGCGGCGGTCCGCCCGACCGCCGCGTTGCGATTGTACGGCGAGGTGGCATGGGCCTTTTTTGCCGATGGCGGCGCGGAACCGTGGGAGTTTCAGGCGGGAGCGAGCTACAGTCCCGCGTATCCGACAGGGCTGCCGGGGGCCCCCTTCGCCGCCGTCAACGGCCATCTCCGCGAGGAAGCGGATTTTGGGGGAAATGTTGTCGTGGAGGCCGGCTGGGCTTGGAAGGGTTCAAGCGGGCATCTTCTACGGCTCGGCGTACACTATCTCAACGGCAAGAGCAACCAGTATCAGTTCTTCCCGCGATACGAGGAACAGATCGGATTGGGGCTGTGGTTCGATTACTAGGGGTCAGGGGTCAGGGGTCAGGGACGCGTTTTGGACGCGATCGAAATCCTGAACGCGGCATCGGTTGGCCCGAGTGTGTCGCCCTCGGCGAGATCCACGGGTACTTCCAGTCCTTCCTCCGACACGCCGAGTCTGGTAGACTGACGGGTACTTCGAGGAGCCATCATGCCTCGCCGCACGAGCGACCGCCAATTGTTTTTCCGCGAGTTCTTGCGGAATTTCCACACGACCGGAGCCGTCCTCCCCAGCGGAGGGCGGCTGGCGGCCGCTTTGGCGCGCTACGTGGCGGAAAACGGCGCCCCAAAGCGGATCCTCGAGGTAGGCCCGGGCACCGGCGCCGTAACCCGCCGGATCATTGCCGCGATGGGGCCGGACGATCGCGCGGACCTGGTGGAACTGAACGATCGTTTTGTCGTTTACTTGCGCGAATGCATCGACAACGATCCGGGTTTCCAGTCAGTCGCAGGCCGTATCCGGGTGCACCACTGCGCGGCTGAAGAACTGGTCGCGGAAGAGCCGTACGACCTGGTCATATCCGGCCTGCCCCTGAACAATTTCACTCCACCGGCTGTCGAGCGGATTCTTCAGGCGCTCGTCGGCTTGCTCAAACCGGGAGGAACCCTGTCGTTCTTCCAGTACATCGCCATCCGGCGGGCCCGTGCACTGCTGAGCGGGCGCAAGGAGCGAGAGCGCCTGCGTGGAATCGGCCTGGCGATGGACGCGGTTCTTCGCGGCAATGAAATCCGTCGCGACTGGATTTGGCCGAACGTGCCGCCGGCGTGGGTGCATCACGTCAGGTTCCAGCAGTCGGACAGACAGGCTCTGCCCGTGGAATAGACCGTTGCGGGCATCGGCGCATCCGACTGCTTTAGGGTACGGCCTGCATCCAGGACGTATCTCAACTTGCTTGCTCCTGCCTGCCTGACTATACTTCCGTAACTCTGCTTCTGCGTGCAGGAGAATGCCAATGATGCGACGCCTCCCGATCCTCGCCTTCTTCGTTTGCCTTATCGCCGCTTCCGGGGCCGCTGGTACGCTGGCGGACGAGCCGAAGCCCGAAACGCCCAAGGAGGACTACTATGAGCTGCACAAGCTCCTGGTGGAGACCATGGACGAGGTGGAGCGGAACTATGTCAAGGACATCAGCCGCCGCGAGTTGATCGAAGCGGCGATCCAGGGAGTATTGACGAAGCTCGATCCCTATTCGAGCTACATCCGTCCCGACGAGGTGGACAGCTTCCGCAGCAGCGTCGAAAGCGAATTCGGCGGCATCGGCATTCAGCTCGGCATCGACGACGGAGCGCTGACCGTCCTCAGCCCCCTGGTCGGCACTCCCGCCTACCGTGCCGGACTGCTGGCCGGCGACCGCATCGTCGAGATCAACGGGAAGAGCACCGAAGGGATCTCGATGGACGACGCCGTCAGGCAGCTCAAGGGCAAAGAGGGAACACAAGTCACGCTGACGGTCATCCACCCGGGCAAGGCCGAAAAGGAGCCGGTAAAGATCACTCGCGAGGTCATCCATGTGGAGACCGTGATGGGCGACCGCCGCAGCGCGGACGACTCCTGGAATTTCATGCTGGACGACGAGAAGCGGATCGGCTACATCCGGATCACCGCTTTCAGCCGTAACACCGCGCGCGAGCTCCGCGACGCGCTTGCGCAACTGAAGGCCAAGAACCTGCGGGCCCTCATCCTGGATTTGCGGTTCAATCCCGGCGGCCTGCTCCCCTCGGCGATCGAAGTGAGCGACCTGTTCATCGCCGAAGGCCGGATCGTGAGCACCCGGGGGCGCAACACCGAGGAGCGGACCTGGAATGCTCGCAAGGACGGCACTTTTGAAGGGTTCTCCATGGCCGTGCTGGTGAACCGCTTCAGCGCCAGCGCCAGCGAGATCGTGGCGGCCTGTCTCCAGGACCACAAACGCGCGATCGTCGTCGGCGAACGCACCTGGGGCAAGGGAAGCGTGCAGAATGTCATCGAACTGGAGGATGGACACAGTGCATTGAAGCTCACCACCGCCAGCTATTACCGCCCGAGCGGAAAGAACATCCATCGCTTTCCCGATGCGAAAGAAAGCGACCAGTGGGGCGTGATGCCCGACCAGGGGTACTTGCTGAAATTGAACGACCGCGAAATGGTTGCCCTGATGGAGGACCGAAAGCAACGCGATGTCGTGCAGCCGAAACAGGCGGCCGAGCCCGCGCCGGAATCCGGCGAGGCGGCGTCGAAATCGCAAAGTGGGAGCGAGGAAACCGTCGACGCGAAGCCCGCCGCGACGGACGCCAAGCCGGGCGAATCACTCGCGGCTTCGGGGGAAAAGGATCTGGTGGATCCGCAGCTTCGCATGGCGGTCGAGTATCTCAGTGGAGAGTTGGCCCGCGCCGACCAATGAAGATCCTCACCCTGGAATCGACCTGCGATGAGACGGCGGCCGCCGTGGTCACAGACCGGCTGGAAGTGCTGGGCTCCGTGGTGGCTTCGCAGGACGATCTGCACGGCAGGTTCGGCGGTGTGGTCCCGGAAATCGCTTCGCGCGCGCACCTGGAGCGAATTGTGCCGGTGATCGATGAGACCCTCCGCCGCGCCGGCGTCTCCCTCCGGGAAATCGACGCCGTGGCGGTGGCCACTACCCCGGGACTGGCCGGCTCGCTCCTGGTCGGATTGGCCGCGGCCAAGGCCATCGCGGTGGCGCTGGATGTGCCTCTCTTGGCCGTGAACCACTTGCAGGCCCACATCTACGCCTGCCGCATCGCGAGCGGAGAAGATGTATTCCCGTGTATCGGGCTGATCATCAGCGGCGGGCATACGAGCTTGTACCGCTGCCGTGACCCGCTGGATTTCGAACTCCTGGGCGCGACGATCGACGACGCGGCGGGCGAAGCGTTCGACAAGGTGGCCAGCATGCTCGGCTTGCCTTATCCCGGCGGACCGTCGATCCAGCGTGCGGCCGCTTCGGGCAATCCGCACGCGTACGCTTTGCCGCGCCCGTTTCTTCAGGACCGCGAGAAGCTGGATTTCAGCTTCAGCGGTTTGAAGACGGCGGTCCGCTATCTCCTGGTCGGTCCGGGCCGGCAAGATTTCCATCGGCTCCAACTCGATCCCCGGCAGGTCGCGGACGTGGCGGCAAGTTTCCAGGAGGCAGTGGTCGATTGCCTGGTCGACAAGGCGGTTCTGGCCGTCCATAGGACATCCGTGGCGAAGCTCTGCGTGGGCGGGGGCGTCGCGGCCAACGCGCGTTTCAGGCAACGCATCGAGGAAGAGGCATCGGGGCAAGGGATCCGCCTGTACGTCGCGCCGTTGAAGCTATGCACCGACAACGCCGTCATGGGCGCCATCGCCGTGGAACGGTTCAAGGCCGGGTTGTTTGAGCCCTTGGACTTGGACGTTCAGCCGGGCGTGGTAAGAAAGACAGGCTGAACTCCCGATGGGGAGTCCAGCCTGCATCGACGTTCCTAGGCGTACCGGGCGCCGGCTCAGAAGCCGCCGCCGCCGAAACCGCC
>JABWBD010000557.1 GCA_013360685.1 Pirellulales bacterium | reverse complement strand
CAGGGCGGACACCAGGTTCCCCAGAAATTCACCAGCACGACCTTGCCCTTGAGTTCCTCGAGCGTCACCGGTTCTTTCGCACCGGCCAGCGGCTGCAACTCCAATGCCGGCAACCGCTTGCCGACACCGGACCTCTGTTCCAGCTTCGACTGAATCTTGGGCAGGTAGAGATAGAGAACCAAGACCAACAGCAGAAGCAGCAGAACGAGGGCCGCCGCCAGCGCGGACATCGCCACGCCGAAACAGCCCGCCCTGCGTCTTGCGGATCGAACGGGATCCGTTCCCACGGGTTCACTCATCCTTCGCCCTTGGCTTTGCTGCGGCTCGGTCGCGGCAAGGTGTCCTCAGCGCACCCTCTCGCTCGGCGAACCTGTCCAAGGGTATTATAGGTCCTGGCGAAGTCCGTTGGCACCGGTTGGATTCCGATTCTCGGTTTTTCGAGTGAGACCAATATGAAGATCGAAGTGGAAATGAAGTTTCCCGTCGCCGATCTCGCGGCGATCCGGCGACAGCTCGCGCAAATGGGGGCCGGCTGGTTCGACGCGCGGGACGAGGCCGACACGTACTACGCCCATCCGGCGCGCGATTTCGCCCGGACCGACGAGGCCCTGAGGATCCGCCGCATCGACACGCGGTCCAGGATCACGTACAAAGGACCGAAGCTCGATACCACGACGAAGAGCCGCCGCGAGATCGAGTTGGTCCTGGGCGACACCGCCGAGACTGCCGACGAGTGGGCTTCGCTGCTGGAAGCCCTCGGTTTCCGGCCTGTTGCCACGGTCCGCAAGCACCGCGTCAAAGCCCACGTGCCCTGGCAAGGCCGGCAGGTGGAGGCGTCGCTCGACGATGTCGATTCGGTGGGAACGTTTGTCGAGTTTGAGTTGGTTGCCGAAGACCCCGACTTCGACTCCGCCCGCGCCACGATTGCCGCCCTGGCCGAGCACCTTGGCTTGTCCGGCAGCCAGCGGCGGAGCTACCTGCAATTGCTGCTGGAGCGAATCCAGTCTGAGAGCGCGGAGTAAGGATCGATTTCCTGACTGGTGGCGTTATGTGGCTGCACCCGGTCTTGATGAAGCAATCGATTCCAGGACATCCTGATTTCCAACGACAACGAGACTCTGGCGACCGGCGGCGTATGCGTCCGGCCATCTTAGTACCCGCCTTTCGACTCCCTCGGGGCCTGCCGCAGTTCTCTCCAGACCAGCTTGGCGCATTTGCGATCGAGCCGCACAAGCTGCATCCGACGTGTATCGAGGATGACCATTTCGCCGTTCGGCGTTTTCGCATAGACGAAGGGCAGACAAATGGCGATCACCCGCAGCGGCTGTCCGGCGCGGTCAGGAATCAGTCGCAAACGGACCAATTCCTCGGGCGACAACGATGCTCCCCAGCCGTCCCAGAAGTAGGACGGCATGTCCACCGTTTCATTGAGCAGCGACACGTAGTCACCGCAAGCGAGGTCTTCGCCCGCCACGGTCGCCGCTGCTCTTGGTTCAAGCTGGGACGCAGATTTGGTCTTCATGTTCGACGGGTTGCCGAGAGGTCCAATGAGGCCGGCGCCGAGAACCGGCAGTCGGGGCGCTTTTCTTGGACGGACTTCTGCGAGAGATGGTTCGCGCGTTTTTGCGCCCCTTCGATGTCGCTGACGTGAGCAGAAGGGAACGGATCCCATCGCTATTGGATCCCGGCACCCCGTTGACTCACCTCCTCTCCCCGCTTAGACTCACTCGTGCCGGGAAGCGGATTTCCTGCCAACAATGCTCCCAGCCAATCGCGCGGCGACCGGTTGCGCGAGGTATCCGTCAGCATCAATTCCGAAGGATCGTGCGAACATGCCCAGGTACATCGAACTGCGCTTTGTGGAAGACAACATTGCCGTGCGCGCGCGGTTGTTGGACGACGAAATGCCGCGCACGTGTGCGGAGTTGACCAGGCACATGCCGCTCGAATCGACGGCCACCCACGCGCGCTACTCCGGCAGCGAAGTGGCCATGCTGCTGAGCACCGGCATCAAGATCGGTCGCGAGAAGGCAACCTGCGCTACGCTGCCGGGCGACGTGGCCTACGTCTGGCTCAACCGGGACGACCATTACGGCCTCGATGACGACGTCTCCGAAATCTGCTGGTTCTACGACCGCGACTGCCGGCCGAGCATGGCCGAAGGGCCGGTGCGGGTGAACGTCTTCGCGCGGATCGAAGAAAACGGACAAGACACCCGCGCGTTCTACCGCGCGTGCGCCGCCACCCGCATCACCGGCGTGAAGACCATGCGTATCTCCATGCTAGGGGAAACCGAGTAGGGGCCGGCGAATGCACATAGTGTGGCAAGAAAAGTAGCAGGCACGCTCCGCCGTGCCCGTCCGCGAACGGCACGGCGGAGCGTGCCTGCTGGGTTCGTCCGCGGACGGCACGGCGGAGCGTGCCTGCTACCTTCCAGAGGCAAGATGGAGGCGAACTGTGGCTGACGACAGCAAGAATTCGGTCGAGACGGTCGGACTGCTCGGACTCGGGCTGATGGGGCGAGGCATTGCCGCCTGCCTGCTCTGCCACGGACTGAAGGTGATCGCGTACAACCGCACGCGCGGGCGCGCGGAGACGGCCCGCGAGTTCATCGCCGGCGTCATGAAGGAAGTGGTCCGCCGCGGCGTGTTCCCTCCCGAGGCGGTGGCGGACTGGGCGGAGCGTTTCACCGTCGTCGAGGCCGTCTCGGGCCTGGCGGGCTGTCCGTTCGTGCTGGAGTCCGTGAAGGAGGACCTGGAGCTCAAGCGGCAGTTGTACGCGGAGTTGGAGAAGCACGTCGCGCCGGACGCCGTGATCGCGTCGAACACGTCCAGTTTCCCGCTCACGCTGCTGCAGGCCCGGA
>JABWBD010000182.1 GCA_013360685.1 Pirellulales bacterium | reverse complement strand
TTGGGGCCGGGCAGGCGGCAGCCGCCGGGACCGCACTGGGCAGGCACGGCGGCGGGCAGGAGGACGGCGAGGAGGAACGCTGAGACACACACAGCAGCACGCCGGAACCCAAAAACTCCCTTCTCGCTGCCACGCTTCGCTTGGCAGCGGGCGATTGGATGCTTTGCGTCCGGGAAGCGGGTTTCGCGGGACGGCCCGCGTTTTGGCGAATGGGGAGGACGCGAAGCGTCCGGAATTTGCGTTACGACGCGAAGCGTCGTAACGATGGGCACGATGGGCAATCGCGAATTTCCGTGGTTCATGGTCAGATCTCCAGAGTGAACCGGTACTTGCAGAGCGCACTGCGCGCGAGGTCGCCGGGAGTCGTGGCCCGGTCGGAAAGGTTCGGAGTGAGGTCGATTCCCGCGCCGTCGCGGTAGGCGCGGGAGACCAACTGCGAGCAGACCGGCAGGCTGCCGTTGCTGCCGTCGTCGAGTTCGGGAGGCAGGAGCCAGCGGACCAGCGGGGCGTTTCTTGCGGCGTGCCACACGAGCGCATTCCAGCCGTAGCGCCTGCCCGTGGCCGAAATCATGAGGTCGACGGCGGCGGCCCGCTGGTCTTCGCTGAGCTTGAGCGAATAGACGTCGATCCGTCCGGGCGCGGCGCTGACGAGATTGGAGAGGGCGACCGCTCGGCCCCCGACCCATTGGCGGGTCTCGAGGCAGACGAGACGGTCGCCCCACCAGGCAGTCAGGGCGGCATGGGCGTAGAGCGAGCGGCCGGCCGCGGCGATCAGAAGCGAGTGCCAGCGCGGCCTGGCGCGGAACAGCAGGAGATCGGCGTGGCGGATCTTGTGGCGGACGGCGGCGTAGTGGACGCGATGATTCGATGGGGTTTTCATGGGGTATGCCTTTCAATCTCGCTGCCAATCGTTCCCACGCTTGGCGTGGGAATGGGCGGTTGGATGCTTCGCGTCTGGAAGGAGGTTTCGCTGGATGGTCTGCGTTTGCCATGTGCGGGGGAGGACGCAAAGCGTCCGGGACCTGCGTTACGACGCGAAGCATCGTAACGATGGGACTTGCGTTACGACGCAAAGCGTCGTAACGAGGGATGCGGTGGACCGGAGGGGTCGGCGGACGACACCCGGTCGTGGACTTGCAGCCTCCGCGGCGTGGTTTGGCATACGGGGCGGAATCTCTTGCGCCGGACTTCGGCTCGCGTCCGGCGGGACTTCATCTTGGCCTCCAGGGCGAGATTCGACTTGGCCCGTCTGGCAACGACCGCCTCGTATCGCCTCCGGTGCTTTTCGCTCAGTTCAAGCTCCAGCGGTTCCTCGGGGCCGGCGGTCGGAGGGGCGGCCTGGTCTTGCTCGAACCGTTTTCGCAGATGGCAGGCGAGGCAGGGCATCATCACCGTGGCTCCGCAGACTGGGCACCACCCGACGGGACCGGTCACGTCGTCGTCGACCGGCTTGGGTTTGGGCTTAGCGGCGCGCTGTTTTTCGGGCCGCCGGCCTTTGGCGATGGCCAGGACCGTGCTCCGACTCAGATCGAGGGCACGGGCGATCTGGCGATGGCTGAGTTGGCCATCGGCGAGGAGTTGTTTCACGAGTTGGACGAGCGTTGGTGCGAGCATGGCAAGGCTCCTGCTGGTTTGAGGCAAGAAAAAAAGCCCGCCGCCGGAGGTTTCCGGCGACGGGCTCTTGGGATACCTGTTGGTTTCAGGCTCTGCGGATACCCGGTGGCGGCGTCAGTTCCCGCGGGAATCTGAACGCATGTTCATTATTCGTTGAGGATAGTTTCTGCGGAAAGAATTTTCAAGTCTCCGTTTTTGTACCACCCGATTGGCTGGAGGTTGTTTGCATAGCGGGCGAGATACCGCGTAGGCGCGAGCAGGAGAAGTCGACGGGGTTCCTGGGAGAATCGCCGTTCCTCTCTTGGAGACGGCAGATTGGGCATTGGGCTCACGCCAAGGCGCCAAGGCGCAAAGAACGAGAGGGGGGTGACTCGAATCGCAGAAGAATGCTACCTTGCGGACTCTGCAACGGTATGCCGACGCGCTCGACTGCCAATTAGAGATTAACGTGGTTTCGGCCGACGTAACGAATCGCCCCACCCGCGGAGCAGCCGGCTAGGAGAGCGGAACGGAACGAGCATCGAGTTCTCGCGTGCCGGACCTCAGTCCGCCAGCCGCTCCTGACCGAATTCCAGGGTCACCTCGCCTACCAGTCCCGATCTCATCAGCGGGTCCTCAGAGGTGTAGCCCTGGAAGGGGCGAAGCTTGGCCGGGCCGCGGTGGAGCTGGAGATTGGTCTTCGTCCGACGCTTCTCCTCGGGAAGCCGGGCGTCGCCGATCAACCGATTGGCCCAGAGGTTGGTCACGTCGATTTCCATCTCGTTCTTGCCCGGCTTGACCGCGCCGGTAAGATCGACGCTCCACGGGGCCGTCCAGACCACACCCAGCGGCCTTCCGTTCACGCGGATCTCGGCGATCTGGCAAACCTCGCCGAGCTGCAATCGGACCAGCCCGGTTGCCTGCGACGCGTCGAGTTCGAACGTGTTGCGATAGGTCGCCGTGCCGGAGAAATAACGGATGGCCTCGTCCGGATGCTCGTTCCACGGGATGAGTTCCTCGAACGAGATCGACTCGGGCGCGCCCCAACCGGGCGCGAAGCGGACTTCACAAGAACCAGCCACCGGCCTGGCCTGGGCAATCCCCTCGACTTTGAGCTGCCCGGCTTTCTTCGCGGAGGTTTCGAATGCGTATGACCCGTTCTGCCAGACGCGCACTCGGGCGCCGCCTTCGGACCGGCCGGCAATCTCCACCGCCCCAGCCGGAGCGGACATCGCGACGAGATGCCGCTTTTCGGCCTCGCGGCGGAAAACGACGAACGTCGAACCGTTTTCCGGCAACGCGATGGGAACGATCGTCCGGCCATCCTCGCTCGTGCGATAACAAACGGCATCGCGGATCCGGCCGGTGGCCGGGTCCCAGAACTCGGGCTCTTTGCCGGAGACCCGGAAGGTGCACTCGGCCTCTCCCGCGCCGGCGACAAAGTAGATCTCCGCATCGCCGACCCGGCGGTGGATGTAGTCCCAGGGGCCGGCGAAGTCCTGCGCGATTCCCGCCTGCTTGAGTGCCTCGTCGATTGGGGTTGCGGCGATGATCCGGCCGCTGCCGAAGGACCGAACGGACGCTTGCCCGCCCGCATCGCCCCACAGTTCGCCGGCCAACCGGCGGACTTCTTCATCGCATGCCGGATAATTCTCCAGTCCCGGCGCCCGCTTCGGCCGGTCCCGGCCGAGCACAATGGTTGCTCCCGCCCGCGCCAGTTCGGCGATCTTCTTGAGCGCCTGCGGAGGCGCCGCGTCGCTCGCCAGATCGACGACCAGCATGCGATACCGCATCCCGTCGGGCAGCACCAGGTCGCCGCTGCGGACCGACATCCGCTCCAGCAACACTTCCGTGTTCACCAGGTCGAACGCATAACCCTTGCCGAGAACGAGCGACGGCTCTTGGCTCCATTTCTCTCCGCGTCCCCAGTGCAAGTAGGGCGAATCGCCCGTGTAGCTGCAGACCTCGGCGACGAATTTTCCCTGCTGAAGCAGGAACTGGCAGCGAGCGAGATAGGCAAGAAATGCCCCGGAGTGTTTGAACCACGTGACGTTGGGGTTCAGGTGGGTCCCCGCGAAATAGACGATCCCAGGCAGGCCGAACTCGGGCGGCGAGGCGGCGAAGGTGTGCCAGATGAAATGGTTCGCCCCGTCGCAGAAGGCGGCGTCGGCCTCGGGCTTGAGCGTCGCCGGATAGGCCGACCAGTGCTTCCGCATGTGCGTGAAGGCCTCGACCGCCGCGCGCTGCTTGCCGTAGATGTGCGCGGTGATCGCCGGCGGGCGGTTCAAGCCGCGTTTCGGCCACCAGAACTCTCCCTGCGGCATGTCGTTGCGGGCCAGGAACGCCAACTGATCGGCGTTTTGGAAGCTGGGGATCTTGCGGTCCCACGGGCCTCCCGACTCCGAATGCCACTTCAGCCCGGCCTCGTGGCACAAGTCGCGGAGCTTGCCGTAGAAATGGTTCATGAAGCAGTCGCTGAGCGTCTTGTGATAGTCGACCAGGAAGCGCTCGGAGACATCGGCGTCTTCGACGGTCAACCCTGTCAGGACCGGCATGTACCGGCGGATCTCATAGCCGCGATACTTGCGGAATTCCCGCTCCAGCCCCAGCGACCACGTGGGCGCGGCCCCTTCCCAGCTCACGCTGTAGAAGTGCGTGAGGGTCTTTCCGGCCAAGGGGCCCGCGTCCTCCAACAGTGCCCGCCCCATGCGGTTGAAATGCCCTTCCACGGCCTTAGGGTCGAGAATGTCCACGTCGTACTCATGCCCTTCCATCGGGACGCACGCGAACCGGATCAGCGTCCATTGTCCGGCAGGAACGTCCCACGCGAGTTGCTTTCCGGCAACGACCTTTCCGGTCAGGTCCACGACTTCGACGACCGCCGCTTTGCCGGAACCCTTCTTTGCCGAATCGGAATGCCGGGCGGCGATCACGGCGACATCCCAGAATCGGCCCCAATCCTCGCGCGGCAATTCGCCGTGGAACTGCCCGGGGCCGGCGACCTCCGCCGTCGCCCAAACCAGCTTCTTCGGCGCGTCGTCGCCGACGGGCCACGGGCCTTTGAGCGCTCCGGCGCAGATGCTCAGATTGACGCTCATCTCCAGGCCGACCCTGCCCGCCTCCTCCATCCCGAACTTCAGCATCCGCCGCCACTCCGGCCCCATGAAGTCCATGCTGCTTTCCGGCGGCGGAACGTGGTCTTCGTGATAGCCGCGCGCGTCGAACATCAAGAGCCCGCCGATCCCTTGCTTCTTCATCTCCTCCAGGTCTCGCGTGATCGACTGCCGCGTCACGTTGGCCTTCAACCACCACCAGTACGCCCACGGTTTGTACGGGTCGGGCGGGGCCAGAAAACCTTGGTCCAGGGCGATGGTCTTGGCCTTCGGATCGCTCTCGGCCGCCAGAGCCGTCCCCGATCCCACGGCGTTGGCCGCCAAGGTTGCCATGCTGACGGCGAGCGTGCAAACGGCGACTCCTCGAAGCCGGAGCGTAGGAAACATGTCGATCTCCTTCTCATCGTAACGCGGCCGAGCCGCAACCGAATGGGGAGCGGAATACTGGGGTGATGGGGTGGAGGATTGGCGCGGATTGGCATCTGGTCACCCACCCTTGTAAAGGTCGTTTAACCGGACAACCAGCGGGCCGCGCGTGCAGCGCACGGTGGCACACGCATCCAACACAGCGGCCAACCGAAAGCCCCTCGCTACGGCTAACCAACGCGCGGCCCAATGGGCCTGCGGTTAAACGTTGACTGCACAACGCATTAGCACCTTGACAGAGATGGCATTTCATCACCCTGCCGCACGCGCGCGTAGAGACCACCAAGAAAGGCACCAAGGCCGCACTTGACCTGGCGGCGATGCGGGCACGTTCGACCATCTTGGACTGGGCGAGCACGCCTGTCAAGCGAAGCCAGACAGGCGTGCGCGCCAGGCATTGCGACACCACACCCCGAACGACGACTCATCTTGAGAGGGGGGCCCTTGTCGGAGTCCTTCACAGGTGGAGAATGAACCTGGGATAATTCAGTCTCGGACAGAAATCCGGTCCGGACGCTGGTCAGAAAGGAAACTGATGCAACTCCAAGGCAAGACGGCTCTCGTCACCGGAGGGACTCGCGGCATCGGCGCCGCCAGCGCCATCGCCTTCGCGCGCGAGGGAATGAATGTCGCCATCGCGGCCCGCCGCAACGACGAACAGGCGCAGGAGACGAAACGAAAGATCGAATCCCTGGGCCGGCAATGCGCAATGCTGGCCGCCGACTGCGCCAAGCCGGAGGACAACACCCGCGCCGTCGAAGAGACCCTCCGCCGGTTCAGTTCGGTGGATGTTCTGCTCCACGCCGCCGGCGGGCCGGTCATGGGCGATGTCCTGCGGGTCCCGCCGGAAGACTGGTATCGCGGCTTCGATGTCCACGTCCATGCCGTCTATCATCTCTGCCGCGCGGCCGTGCCGCGGATGCAGGAGAACAAGGAGGGGGCGATCATCCTCGTCTCCTCGGTGGCCGGCATCCGAGGCTGCCCCGGCATCCTCTGCTATCAGGCAGTCAAAGGGGCGATCCTGCAGCTCACGCGCGGGCTGGCCCGCGACCTGGCCCCCCACAACATCCGCGTCAACTGCGTCTCGCCGGGTGTGATCGAGACGGAATTCCACGTTCTGGCGGGCATGACCCAGGAGCAGCGAACGCTCAACGTCGAGAAACGGATCCCGCTGGGCCGCCATGGCCGCCCGGAACACATCGCGGAAATGGTCCTGGAGATGGCCCGCAACGACTACCTGACCGGAGAAAACGTGACCGTCGACGGCGGACTGACCATGCGGATCGCATGAATAGGACTGTGGCCCCGCCCGACTGAACGCGACTGCCGACTCGCGTCATGAAGGATTGTGCGGGGCAATGGTCGACGATGCCATCCCAACATTTGCTTCGAGCTCCGCATCCGATTCCTCCCGGAACCGCCGCCGCTCCGCCTCGACGGCCTCGACGGTGCGCGGGACATGACCGCGCGCTTTCTGCCGAGCCCATATCGCTTGCATCCGCTGCCAAAAAGGATCATCTTCGGGCAGTCTCGGCAGGGGAACCAAGACGAGTTGCACCCGACCGGGCGGAAGTGCTGGCTTCTCGTCCAGTTCAAGGGTGCCGTCTGGTTTAAGGGTGCCCTGGACGACGAATTCTGTACTCATCGTTTTTCCCTCAGGTGCGTGAGACTCCTCGTTGCCCATGATCGTCCGTTAGGACCATAATGATTTTACCAAAACGCTACGACCAAGCCGAGGTGTAGCTCTTGTGCTGTCAAGGTTTCGTGGCAGACGGCGAAAGATGCACGGAGAAGCGAGCCACCGGCGCATGCCAGCGGCACGGCAGGTTCACTAGCGCAGCTTTCTCCGCTCCGTCCTCCGCTTGGACGCCTTCCGTTCCTTGCCCACCTTGACCGGCCCCTTGCGCTTACCGCCGGCGACGGTCGCCCGCGCCGCGGCGCCCTTCTGGTGCTGGACCAGGCGGAAATCCAGCTCCCGGCGATCCACGTCGACCCGCGTCACCACGACGCGGACCTTGTCGCCCAACCGGAAGGTATTGCCCGACCGGTGGCCGGAGAGCGTGTGCGCGGCGCGGTCGAAGCGGTAGTAGTCGTCGACCATCGCGTCAACGTGGACGAGTCCCTCCGCCGGCAACTCGATCCCCTGCACGAAAATGCCGTAGCTCTCCACGCCCGTAACGATGCCCTCCATCTCCTCGCCCAGCCGATCGCTCAGATAGGCCAGCAACTTCACCTTGGTCAGGTCTCGCTCTGCCGATTCGGCCCGCTCCTCGCGCTGGGAACAGTGGTCTCCGGCGATCACCAGTTGGCCGAAATCGCTCTTCGACTTGCGGCCATCCAGAAGCCCGACGATCTGGCGGTGGATCGTCAAGTCGGGATAGCGCCGGATGGGAGAGGTGAAGTGGCAGTAGCAGTCGCTGGCCAGTGCGTAGTGGCCTTCCTCCTGGGGGCTGTAGACGGCGCGCTGCAGCGAGCGAAGTACGGCATAGTTCACCGCGTGCTGCTCCGGACGTCCGACTGCCATCTTGAGCAGTTTCTGCAACTCGAAGCGGCTCTCCAGGCTTTCCGTCTCGAAGCCCAACTCGGCAATGAACTCGGTGAGCACCTTGAGCTTGCGGGGGACCGGCGATTTGTGGATGCGGCGGAGAAAGGGCAACTCGTTGTCGCGGAGCATCTCGGCAACCGCTTCGTTGGCCGCCAGCATGAACTCCTCGATGATCTGATGGCTCTCGGTATGTTCCACCACGTGGGCCCCGCTCACCTGCCCCTGCTTGTCCAGGTCGATCTTCACCTCGGGCATGGACAGTTCCAGGGCGCCGCGCTCGGCCCGCCGCCGCCGGAGGATCATGGCCAGCGTGTGCATCCGGCCCAACAGTTCAAAGACCTTCACTCCCAGTTTCTTTCGCCACGGCTCGCGATCGGCCAGGAATTCGTCGACCTGTTCGTAGCTGAAGCGGCGGTTGCTCTTGATAGCCGCCCGATGGATCTCGGTGCCGACGCGGATCCCTTCCGGTGTGAACTCCATCAGGGCGGAGAGGGTGTAGCGGACTTTGCCCGGCTGGAGGCTCGCCAAGCTGTTCGAGATCAACTCCGGCAACATGGGAATCACGCGGTCGGGCAGGTAGACGCTCGTGCCGCGGTCGTACGCCTCGCGGTCCAGGGCCGTGTTCGGCCGCACGAAATCCGAGACGTCGGCAATGTGGACCCCCAGAAGCCAGTGGCCATTGGGCATCGGTTCCAGCGAGATGGCGTCGTCGAAGTCGCGGGCATCGACCGGGTCGATCGTGACGACGGTCTCGCGGGTCAGGTCGCGGCGGCCTTCGGGGCCGGCGGCCTCGAAGCGGTCGGCCTCCTGCCGGGCTTCGTCGAGAACGTCCTCGGAGAACTTGTCGGGCAGGCCGTATTCGCGGATGATCGCCAGGGTATCGACGCCCGGTTTGCCCCGCTCGCCGAGCACCTCGGTGATCACGCCTTCGCCCGGATGGAGATACGAGGGGAAGCGGACCATCTCGAAGACGACCTTGTCGTTGGGCTGGACGCCGCTGGCGCCGGGATCGCCCACGGCGATCGGCTGCGAGAAGAGGGTGCCGTCGACCTGGACCATGCCGCCCGCGGCATCTTCGTAGTATGTGCCCACGAAGCGGCGTGTCTCGCGGTCGACGACCTCGGTGATCTTGCCGGCGGGGCCTGGATGGCGCCCGCGGTGCTTCGTCAACTGCACGAGGACGACGTCGCCGGTGGAAGCGTCGCCGGCGTCGCGCTGGTCGATGTAGATGTCTTGCGGGGCCGGTTCCCCCGGCGCGGAGGAACTGGGGCGAACGAAACCGTATCCGCCCGACGTGCGGCGGAAAACGCCGCTGATCGTGCCCGCCGGCCTCTCCTGAGTGCCCGCGGCGTCGGGCGACTTCACCAGGTGGCTCGCGCCGTAGGCCAACTGTCCGCGGCGGACCATCTTCTTGATCTGCTTCTTGACCTCCGGCACCTGGTCCTTGGGGATGTTGAGGCGGCGAGCGATGACTCGCGGCTTAACCGGTTGATAGTTCGGCCGCCGCACCAGTTCGAGGATCGCTTGTTCGAGGTCAAGCATAAGGTCTTGGTCCTTAGTTCTTAGAACTTGGTTCTTAGACCCAAGATCTGTGCTCCGAGTCCCAACTCTAAGACCGAAGACCTAAGATCTAAGCACTAAGCGCTTCACCGCTTCTTCTTCCCCGCCTGCCCCTTGAACAGTTTCCGGTTGAGCGTGGGATGGAAGTGGGTCCAGGAGCTGCCGATGTTGGGATCGTCGCGCAATTGCTGGTCGAACGCGAAAATCTTGGCGTCGAGATTGTCGAGGCAGTAAAGGGCGACGGCCTCCAGGGTCATCGGGAGCTTGGGGCTGCCGAACTCGTATTCCCCGTGGTGGCTGACGATCATGTGCTTCAGCCGCAGGACCGTTTCCTCCGGGACGGGGTCGCCGGAGAGCTTTTCCGCCTCGCGGATCTTGGCCTCGAGCAGACTCACGGCCATCACCAGGTGGCCGATCAACTGGCCCTCGTCGCTGTAGGCCAACTCGCGATCGTAGCTGAGCTCGTCGACCTTGCTCAGGTCGTGCAGAAACGCCCCCATCAGGAGCAGATCGCGATCGACCTGCGGATAACAGGGCGCCACCCGGTTGACCACTTCCATGAGATTCACGATATGTTCCAAAAGGCCGCCGAAGTAGGCGTGGTGATGCTTCACCCCGGCCGGGGCGCGGGCGAGTTTCGCCATCAACGCCCCGTCGATCAAGAAACATTCGGCCAGGGTCTTCAGGTGCGGATTGGCCATGCCCCGGAGCAGCTCTTTCAATCGGGCCAGGAGCTTGTCGACCGCCACGGTGGCGACCGGTGTAAAGTCGTCCTCGTTGACTTCGCTCGGCGCCAGGCGCGTAAGCCGGGAGGCGATCAATTGCATCGCGCCTTGGAACAATTGGGTCTTCCCCACCACCTGGACGTAGTCGCCGTTGTCGAACGAACTGTAGATCGACTCGGTCGCGTTCCACATCCGGGCGCCAATGGTCCCGGTGCGGTCGGACAGATCGACCTGCAGGTAAAGATCGCCGTTGCGATTCGGCCGGAGTTGCTTGTCGGATGCGCGGAAGATCTGGTCGACCGTCTCTTGTTCCGTAAGCTGACTGACGAATCGCCGCGGCATGCCGATCCTTTCAAAACACGAGAAAATTGCGGGAAAAGAAGCTTGAGTCTTCCTGGATTGTAGGTTCTTGATGAATCCTCCACAAGGGGGAGCCGCTGATCTTGTGCGGCAAGCTTCTGTCGTTGGAGGGTTCCGATTCGTTGAACCGCAGGCCCAGCGTTCCGCGCGCAGCACACTGCGCAACAGCCATCCCCAGCCATATCGTGCCACCACTGCCGCTCCCGCACGCCCGCTGATCTTGTCGGCCGCGCGGTTTCGCCTACAATACTGGTTTTTCTGCCACCTCAACACCTGCCGATGCTACTGCCATGCGCTGGAGCCAGACCCTCATCCCGACCATGAAAGAAACGCCCGAAGGGGCGGAGATTCCCAGCCACGTCCTGATGCTTCGGGCCGGCCTGATCAGCCAATTGATGGCCGGGGCATACACCTACATGCCCTTGGGACTGCGGGCGCTGAAAAAAGCCGAGCGGATCGTCCGCGAGGAGATGGACGCCGCCGGGGCCGTCGAACTGCTCATGCCCGCCCTGACGCCCATCTCTCTCTGGGAGCAGACCGGCCGCGTGCAGGCCTTCGGCGACGTCTTGATCCAGTTTGCCGTGCGGAGGCAGAACCGCAAGGTTCAGATGGCCCTCGGCCCGACGCACGAGGAAGTGATCACGGATCTGGTTGCCAGGCACGTCTCCAGCTACCGGCAGTTGCCTCTGACGCTCTACCAGATCCAGACGAAATTCCGCAACGAGGAACGCCCGCGGTTCGGCGTGCTCCGCACCAGCGAGTTCCTGATGAAAGACGCCTACAGCTTCGACACCTCCGTGGAAGCTTTGGGCCGGAGCTATGAAAAGATGTACGCCGCCTACTGCCGGATCTTCGACCGCTGCGGACTCGCCTACTTGCCGGTGGAAGCCGAGAGCGGTCCGATCGGCGGCGATGCCAGCCACGAATTCATGATCCCGGCCGAGAACGGCGAAGACACGGTCGTGCACTGCAAGGCGTGCGGCTACGCTGCCAACCTGGAGCGCGCGGAGATCGGGGCCCGCGCGCCGAGCACCGTGGACGTGGAGCTCAAACCGGTCCAAAAAGTGCCTACTCCCGGCGCCGGCACGATCGCCCAGGTCTGCAACTTTCTCGGCTGCAAGCCCGACCAGATGATCAAGACGCTCATCTACCTGGCCGACGGCAAGCCGGTCGCCGTCCTGATCCGGGGCGACCACGAGGCCAACGAGAACAAGATCCGACGCGCGGCCGGGGCCGGCTCCATCCAGTTGGCCGAGCCGGGCGTAATCCAGCGCGTCACCGGCGCGCCGGTCGGCTTCGCGGGACCGGTCGGCTTGAAGGAAAAATTGCCGGTGCTGGCCGACTACGACATCCAGTTCGTCCGCAACGGCATCACGGGAGCCAACGAGGCCGACGCGCACCTCACCGGCGTCAGCCCGACCCGCGACTTCCAGGTCGAGAAGTACGCCGACCTGCGCAGCGCCCAGGACCAGGATCCGTGCCCGCGGTGCAGCGCCAAGCTCTCCATGCGCCACGCCATCGAGGCCGGCCACGTCTTCAAGCTGGGAACGAAGTATTCGGAGGCCCTGGGGGCGAAATTCCTCGATGCCCAGGAACAACTGCGCCCGATCATCATGGGATGCTACGGGATCGGCATCAATCGCATCATCGCGTCGCTGGTCGAGACGAACAACGACGCCGGCGGCATTCTCTGGCCCGTCGCGCTGGCGCCCTACGAAGTGCTCGTCGTACCGATGAAGGCGAGCGATGAAGCCACCATGAAAACCGCCGAGCGGCTGCACGACGAACTGTCGGCCGCGGGCGTCGATGTCCTGATGGACGACCGGGACCAGCGGCCGGGCGTGAAGTTCAAAGACGCCGATCTCATCGGCATTCCGCTCCGCGTCGTCGTCGGCGAGCGGGGGCTCAAGCAAGGGCAGCTCGAAGTGAAGTGGCGTTGGGACGCCGAGCTCCAGATGATCGACGCCGCCACCGCGGTGACGACGATCGCCGACTGGATCCGCCAGGAACGCGCCGGCGGGCAAAGGTTCAAGAACCGAATCTCTTCCGCCTGCCACCCCACCACAACCCTCAGCAACAAGGGAGTCGAGAGCTGAGGGTCGAGGGTCGAGCCAGAAAAGAAGCAGAGAGCGGGGAGCAGGGTGCAACGAGCCGGGAACGGAAACCCGTGCCGGTCGGACCGACGGCTCCAGCGGGCCTCCCCGGCCGGCCCGAAATCGCGCCGCCCCAACCTTCCTGCCACTTCCGGCAAGTAGTTGATGAATGTGAAGTAACCCTACCAGCCCATGACCATGTTCGACTCGATCACCTTCCGCGCGTGTTCCAGGTCGGTGCCGGTTTCCTGCATGTACAGCCGGATGGCGTGGACCTTGTCGCCGGCGGCCTTGGCCAGGCAGTCGCGCGCGGTGCAACAGGGATCCAGTCCGCCGGTCAGTCCGAGCGCCGCTTTGGAAATCACCCAGGTGTCACGCGGCCGGCGCGTCACGCGGATCGGAGTCTCGTGCGGATAATTCGCGTGAACTACGCTCCGCGCGGCAGACTCGCTCTCTGCCCAGGTGATGATGATATGTGAGTCCGTCTCGATCTCAAACAGCGGCATGGGCCGTTTCCTTTCAGGTAAAGCTGCCGGTATGACGAGGTTGGCCGAAGACTCCTGCGAAAGTCGCTATGGGCCGATACGGTAAAGGCACTTGTCGGAACGGATCAGCAACGCACCGTCCGACACGACGGGCGTCGCGTTGAAGACACTCTCGTCGCCAAGGCGGTTGTGGGCGGCGACGTTGAACTGCGGCCCGGCGTCGAGCACCACGGTGCCGTCCTGCCGCGACACGCCGAACAGCTTGCCGCCGGCCAGAACCAGTGAGGCGTAGACCTTGTCCCCGCGCCCGCCCACGTCCAGCCGCTCCTCGTAAACGGTCTCTCCGTCGCCGGCCTTGGCGCACGATACGATCGCCTGCCGCTCGATCCAATAGAGGTGGCCGTCGTGGTACAAGGGCGTGCCGACGATCGCCGTCTTCTTGCGGGTCCACAGCACGTGCGTCCCGGTCACGTCGCCCCGGCCGCCGGTGCGGACGGCGATCATCTCGGGCGGCCGCCCGCCGGACACGTACGCGACGGACTCGTGCGCAATCACGGCCGGGCAGACGTAAGACTTGATCCCCGTGCAGCGCCATAGCTCCTTGCCGGTCTTGGGATCGAGACCCAGGATCTTGCCCCGCATGTTGACCACCAGCTCCTTGCTCCCGTCGGGCGCAGCAACCACCAGGGGCGTGCTCCACGATTCCTGGACGTCCTCGGTCCGCCAGACCTCCTTGCCGGTGCTCTTTTCCAATGCCACGACCGACTGGCTCTCGACGCTGGCGTTCACGATGGCCAGATCATCGTGCAGGATCGGCGACGCCCCGGTGCCCCAGGGATGCAGGCCCTTGCCGACGACCGTGTGCCAGAGTTCCTCGCCGTCCAGACCGTAGGCATAGACCCCGGAACGGCCGTAGAACACGTAGACCGCCTGCCCGTCGGTGACCGGGCTGCTCGATGCGTAGCCATGTAGCGCGACAAAGCCGCCGTACTCCTGCTCGGGCATCAGTGCCTTGGACGCCTTTTGCCAGACAATCTTGCCCTTGGCGCGGTCGATACACAGCAGGTGGCGGGCCAAGTCCTCCACGTTGCCCGGTTGGTCCTCGTCCATCCCGTAGCCGCTGTAGCAGGTGACGAAGATCCGATCACCCAGCGTGATTGGGCTGGAGGCGCCGCGACCAGGCAAGGGGGTCCTCCAGACGATTTTTTCCGATTCGCTCCACTCGTTCGGAACGGCCTGGTCGGAGACTCCTACGCCATCCGGCCCTCGAAAACGGGGCCAGTCGGCCGCCGGGCACGAGGTGGCGGAGAGTGCGAAAACCGCGGTCAGAAATCTCCAGGAGTTCAGTGGCACAGCTTGACCTTTCCTGCAATCCGTTCGTGGGTAATGCTTCGATGATACCGGACATGCCTGCCGCCCGTCCAGACACACTCCCCCCCAAACCGATCATCCAGCTCCAGGCCGTACCCCTAAGATGCTGCATAAGAACTCCCATCTCCCGTATGGCGAGAGGGGCAAGAGGGGCTGGCAGTTGTCGTTCTGACAGAGCCTAGAATACGCGTCAATGCGCGGCGGCGCGTGGCGATTTCCCTTCACGCCTGTCAGGAAAACACTAGAATAGATCGGTGTGTCGGGTGAGAGTGGTGCGAACCGCTCTTCTGGCTGATGCCTAGGAGTTCTGATCAAGAGTTAGTACCCCGGGGGCGAACAGGGTTCGACCGGGCGGTTGAAGTGGAAGTGGCGTGCCGTGGTTGGTCAGTTGGCCACGCAAAAAGCTGACCGCAAATTTCAATTGCCGAGGATAACCTCGTACTGGCTGCGTAGAAACACGTAGCCCCGGCTGAGGGCTTTCGCCGGAGAGGCCCGACTGCCGGCCAGCAAGTCCGGATCGTCTCGGGTCATTGTCGGGCACGCCCGGGATCAAAAAACTGTTCCTGACTAGCAAGCCTCGCACCCCGTCGGCAGGGGGCTGGTGAGCGAAGGCTGAAATGAGTCGACTACGCACGTAGAAGCTTTCATGGATCTGTCGCGGGACGCGGGTTCGATTCCCGCCGCCTCCATTCGTAAGGCCACTTACGACTAGTCGTAAGTGGCCTTCTTTATTGCGCTTACGCAATTAACGCTCATGGCAAGAATGGGCTTGATTGGCCTAAGTATCGAAAAAATCGGGGGTTCCGTA
>JABWBD010000181.1 GCA_013360685.1 Pirellulales bacterium | reverse complement strand
AAGATGGTTCTTCGAAAAGCTTACGCTGATTACCTATCTGGATGTGCAGAATGTTTACAATAACAAAAAGACCGGGGCGGTCAGATGGAATCCAAGAGAAAAGATTGCAGAACAGAATTCGTCTATCGGTCTGCTCCCTTCAATAGGGGTTTCGCTGGAATTCTGATCCGGTTTGCCAAAACCGGAAAATGAGACAGATTTATGATGCGGATTGATCAGGGTTTAAATTACCCTGATGTAATCCGCATTTTTATTTGACCTGATGGCTGCCACATGTTTTCCCTCAAAATTTCCTTAAAAAGGGGTATTTTTGAAGATTATTTTAAAATTATTCCGTAAATGACGCAAAAAACATTTCTGATTTTCTCCTTCTTGCTGGCTGCCTCTTTCTCAGCCGGAGCACAGCAGTTCTCTGAGAAAAAACCGGCGGGAATTGTGGGGGGTAGAATTATCTCAACTGATGAGTTTATTCAGCGGTATGAGCTGAATCCAAAACCTGGAATGAAACCAAAGGATAAGAACCTTGATGTACGGCTGGAGTTCCTGCAGTCGCTCATTGCTGAAAAACTGTGGGCGCGGGAAGCGGAGTCACTGGGTCTCGATTCGACGGAGGCGATGCTCATTGCGGCTGAAGAACTTCTCACAGGCGGCTAGAATGCGCCCGCAGGCGTGGCCGTCGCCATAAGGGTTCACCGACCTCGCCATTACGTTGTAAGCCGCCGCGTCATTTAGCAGCCGCGACACCTCGCGGACGATTTTCTCACAGTCGGTGCCGACCAGGCGAACCGTGCCCATTTCGACCGCTTCGGGGCGCTCGGTCGTGTCGCGCATGACCAGCACCGGCTTACCGAGGCTGGGGGCCTCCTCCTGTACGCCGCCCGAATCGGTCAGGATCAGCGTAGCGCGGTCCATCAGAGATACAAAGGGCAAATAGCTCAGTGGCTCGATCAAATGGACATTGCGAAGCGCGGAATCGGGATTGCTGCGCAAAATACGATAGACCGGCTCGCGAACGTTGGGATTGAGGTGAACGGGATAGACGAAATCGACGTTTGGATTCTGTCGTGCCAGCGAGGCGATCGCCCGGCAGATGCTCTGAAAACCATCCCCAAAGCTCTCACGGCGATGCCCAGTGATCAGGACGACGCAACGTTGGCGATTCGCGATGACTTCCGGCGGCAGACCCGCGATCTCCGGCGGGCGGGCGCGAACACAATCCACCGCGTATAGCAGGGCGTCGATCACCGTGTTGCCGGTGACAAAGATCCGCTCCTCCGGGACACTCTCGCGGATCAAGTTTCGCTGGGACTCCTCGGTGGGAGCGAAATGAAGGTCGGCCAGGCGCGACGCAAGCGTTCGATTGATCTCCTCGGGAAAGGGCGAATCCTTTCGCCATGTTCGCAGCCCGGCTTCGACGTGGCCGACTGGAATGCGGCGGTAGAAGGCCGCCATCGCCGCACAGAATACGGTCGTGGTATCGCCTTGCACCAGGACCATGTCGGGTTTCGCGGCTGCAAGATACTCGTCGCAGGCCGCGATTGTCCGTGCCGTCAACGACGCGAGCGACTGGTTCGGTCGCATCAACGCCAGATCGACGTCGGGCCTTACACCAAACACATGGAGTACCTGATCGAGCATCTCGCGGTGTTGGCCAGTAACACAAACGTGCGGCTGGAAAACCGCCCGTTCCCGCATCTTTAGGATAAGCGGGCAGAGCTTAATGGCCTCGGGACGCGTTCCGAAAATCAACGAGATACGAGCCATCCTTGCTCCCAAACTCCCTTGGCGAATAGCCGTCAAGCTGCCTTACGCCGCTCGGGCAACTCGTTGGGGATAATCGTCGGCACGTGTCCAGCGACGCGGGCCAGTAGATCGAGATAAATCCGCGCGAACGCATCACGGCTGAAGTGTTCGCTGACGTAGCGGCGCCCTGACTGACCGAACCGCGTGGCCAGATGCGGATACCCGGCTAGGCCTTCGACCGCCGCCACGAGCGATTCGGCCGAATCGGGTTCCATCGCCACCGCCGCGCCCGCCTGGACGACCAATTCGCGAGCCTGCCCCTCGACGCCCATGATGATTGGTTTGGCCATCGCCATCATCTCGAACATCTTCGAGGGGATTACGGTGCCGAAGAGCTCGCATTTCTTGAGATGGATCAGGCAGGCGTCGGAACTGGCCAAGACTGCCGGCATGGCTTCCTTGGGAAGTAGGCCGGTGAATCGGACGATGGCCGCTGTGCCGGCCTGGCGGGCTTCTTGTTCAATTGGCTTGCGCCTCGCGCCGTCGCCCACCACGCAGAAGCGAATGTCGTCGCGGCCTTGAGCCTTCAGCAACCCGGCGGCCTTCACGACCACTTCCAAGCCGTGGGCCATGCCGATCGTACCGACGTAGGAGCAGACGAATTTGCCCTCCAATCCCCAGCGGCGCAGGAAGTCTTGATCCGGCGGCATGGGGACAAACCGATCAAGGTCCACGCCGTTCATGATCACGGAAATGCGGTCGACAACGTCGACCTTGCGGAGGATGTTGTCCCGGTAGCCGTCGCCAACGGCGACGATGTGGCGGGCGGCCAGGTACATCCAGCGTTCGAGCCTCTCCAGGACCCTCAACAGCCAACGGTTTCGCATGGCGCCGACCGCCTGGATCGACTCCGGCCAGATGTCCCGGATCTCCAGGACCAGCGGTACACGCTTCAGGCGGGATGCCAAAACGCCCGCCCAGCCGCAGAAAAACTGAGGCGACGTGGCGAGTACGACGTCGGGACGCGGCAAACGCAATGAGGCGAGGACCGCACTTGCCATGTACGAGAGATAATTGCCGATTCGCCGGGTCGTGCCCGCGTTCGGAGCGAGATACGTCCAGACCCGGATTACCTGGATGCCATCGACCATTTCCAACTGCGGCCGCAGGCGGTTCCGGTAGCCGGCAAAGACCGCCCCGTCGGGGCAGTTTGGGGCGCAGGTTATTACCGTCACGTCGTGGCCGGCGCGGACCCAGCGGACGCAGTGTTCGTAGGTCCGCGATGCGGGGGCGTTCACTTCCGGTGGGAAGTAGTGACTGAAGAAGAGGATTCGCATAGGACTAGAGTCTTTGAACGGACCGCCCAATTCTCAAACTGCAAACGCTACGCCCGACCTCGCGTCGGTGGGGCGTTTACCATCGGAGTCAGTCGATTCGCTCGACTTCACAATCGTCGAGGACCACCGACGCCCCCTGCTCCATGAAGCGAACAGCGAGCAACAGACGTCGCTCGTTGTCACGACGAAGGATCGTTCCCTCGAAGCCCGCGAAAAGACCGGACCGCACGCGCACCAGCGCGCCGGGTTGCAGGCGAGGCTCGGGCGAGAGCCGATGGCCACGGTCGATGAGTTGGCAGATCCGTTCTAAGTCGGATGCAAGCTGGAGTCCGTCCACCACCTTCACGTCCCGCGAGACACAGTTCGTGGTGAGCGCTGTGTAACGGTCGGCGTCGTCTCCGCAAACGAAGACGTAGTTGGAGAAGAGCGGTACGTGCGAGGTGCGAATGCGGCCCTGGGGCGACCGCGTAGGGCGAGCGATCATCGGGGCGCAGTGGGCAATATCCAGCGCTCGCAGCCGCCGCATCATCTCCTTTTCACGCCGGGAACGGGTATACATGGCGTACCACTGCTGACCGGCGAGATCGCCGTTCAGAAAGCGATCCAGCAGGTCCACGGGATAAACATCTTGTTCCTTAGCCAAGATTGGCATGTCCGCGCAGACTCCGTCCTTCTGGGTGCCATCTCCCCCGCCCCCCGCGCTCGGCAACGCCAGTAGGACGATAGCAGCGCAACCCAACCCAAACAATAGGAGTTTTCGCGAGCAGGCGCACCGGATGTAATAAATCCCTCGCTGGCTGAACTCCCCTTGTTTGATTTCCAGAAATCCACTATAAGACCGCCCCTCTTGCCCCTCGCGGCGTGCGGCGGGGGGCTTGTCCACTCGTCTTCTCCGGTTTTCTATTCAGTTGTCCGCGGCGGCCAGCCGAAAACAACCCCAATAGGGCGGAGTGCCGGCTCGCGCCCCCACGGATGGACGCAACCATAGGAGGAAACTATGAGACTCTCGCTTCGGCATCTGCCGGTCTGGCTGGCAATGATCGGCATGTGTTTGCCCCAAACGCTTCTCGGCGCCCAGCCGGCCAAGCCGGTCGCCAACGACGTGAAGCTCTGGAAAGGCGGCACCATGCTGGGACAGGTCGTGGATGCCCAGGGCCAGCCGATTCCCGAAACCATCGTCACGCTCCGCGACTCCAAAGGCAACGCCGTGGCGGCCAAGACGGATCCTCGCGGCTATTTCACCTTCCAGGGCCTCAAGAGCGGCGCCTATTCCGTCTCCGGCGCTGGAGCCGAAGGCGCGTACCGAGCGTGGACCGAATCGGTTGCCCCGCCGTCCGCCCAGCCGGGCGTGCTGCTCGTGGAGGGCAATGAGGTGTTGCGCGGACAGCAGCCTTTGGGCGCTTTTATTGCCCAGCACCCCATCCTCATCGCGGGTATCGTCGCCGCGGCAATCGCCATCCCCATTGCCGTTCACAATGCGAACGACGACGACGAACCGGGCAGTCCGTGACGGCTGAGGCCGACGGGACCAATCAGTGACACGTTCCGAGCGTGCAGGCGGGACGTGTCGGGGGGCGCGCGGCGACAGAAACGGCGGGAGCGGAATTCTCGCGGCCCGTCAAACGCGCAAAACAGCGGCCGGTGATCCGGGTGGCAGTCGACGGCACATGTCAATCGTCGGCCGCCCTCACCCCCGGCCCTTCTCCCGAAGCGGGAGTGGGGAGTCGCTGTGCACGTGTGTTTCGGTCCGCATTGCCGGACAACGGCTCTCGATATCCTCGCGAACTCGGAGCCATTCATCGAGTCCGAGCGATGAGGATCAATCGCACGTCCGTGACCGGCCGACACGGGTCCGCCCCTCACCCCAAGTCAAGTCTCGGGAAACAATCCATGGCCCTTGCCGCCTTGGCCGCCTTCCTGACGAGCCTGCTGCTCACGCCCTTGGTGGCGATCGCCGCCTGGAAAGCCGGCGCCGTGAGCCATCCCGACGGTGCCCGACGCTTGCAGGCGAAACCTGTCCCTCTCTGGGGAGGGTTCGCGGTTCTGGTCGGCATGATCGCTGGCACGGGCGCCGCTTGGGCCGCCGGCCTGATCGCAGGTGAGGCAGCGAGGTTCTCGGCCGCGCTGATGCTGTCGGCGGGAACGATCTGCCTGTTGGGTTGCTACGACGATTGTCGCGAGATCTCCGCGGCCGCCAAGCTACTCGGCCAATTGGTGGCAGTCTTGCCGCTCGTGTTGGCCGGGTTTTATGCGGAACGGTTGCTTCTGTTCGGGTATGAAATCGAACTCGGGTGGCTGGGAGTCCCGGTGACGATGGCCTGGTTCGCCTTGGCGGTCAACGCGCTGAACCTGCTGGACGGGATGGACGGCCTGGCATCGCTGACGGGTATCGTCATCTCCATCGGAATCGCGGTGATCTCGGCGGCTCTCGGCTCGCAGGTTGCAACGGCCCCTGCATTGCTCTTGGCCGCTGCGCTCACCGGTTTCCTGGTCCACAATTTCCCACCGGCGCGGATCTATCTGGGCGATGCGGGCAGCCTGCTGGTCGGCCTGCTGCTGGCAGCCATGGCGATGCGGTCTTCCGCCGGCGAGGCGACGACCATGAACGGCTCCGTCGCGTCGATTCTGCTCCTGTTGCCGCTTGCCGACACCAGCCTGGCCGTGGTGCGGCGGCTCTTGCGGAAACAGAGTGTTTTCCAGGGTGACCGCGGCCACGTCCATCATAGGTTGCTGGATCGCGGTTTCAGCACCGCTCAGGCCCTGGCCGTGCTTGGCGGTCTCAGCCTGGCCAACGGCGGCCTGGCTTGGTTCGCCGCGGTTTCAGGCAGGGAGCCGTTGGCGTGGAGCACGGTCGCGGCCGGCCTGCCCCTGTTGATCTACGCGCGGCTTCTGGCGCACGAAGAATGGGCGCTGGTCCGCAGGGCATTGCCGGCGCCGGCACTCTGGACGTTGCCCTCGGCGAGCGACACACCCCTGGCGGAGGAGAAAATCGTCGCTTTGCCAATCGAGATCGGCAGCGGCGCGCGGCCGTCTCCGGTCCTTGAGCCGCATTTCCGCAGGGAGCCCCTCCCCGTGGCCGAAGGCGACGGGAACAGCCAAGAGGCCGAGAGCACCCGGACCCGTCGCAAGCGAACGATCCTCCCCGTCGCCACGAGATCCTCCAAGCAACGCCGGCGCGCGGCATAGAAAGCCGCAACATGCCGGCGGTTCCGCCGTGAGCAGCGCACGGCGCTTCGCCGTGCCATCGCGGCGCAGGTGCGGCCTTCTTGGCCTCTCGGGCAAACGTTTCTTTCGCCGACACGGGCAACGCTGGGAAGCATTTTTCTGCCTGGAATGTGCCGGGAAACAACGGTAGCCGAAGTCGCGAGACTTTCGAGTCCCCGCAAAACGCCTGAATTCACACGAATTCCGCGACAGGAATGCTTCACCTCGTTGCGACACGGCGCTGAGCGTGCCCCACGAATCCCGGATGTTTTGACACGAGGTTTCCTGCCAATACAATGAGGGGCCCCATTCCAGGAGAAACCACCATGCTCACCCGGCGAACATTCCTAACCGCCGTCGCAGGCACGTGCGCGGCAAGCGCCGTTCAAGGCGCGTCGCAGCCCCGCAAGAAAATCGCCTTCTTAGGCACGGAAGTGCGACAGCATTCCCATGCCCAGCATTTCCTCGACCGCCACACGCTCGGCTACGCCTGGCGCGGCGAGTGGCTCGCACCACGGTTCGACGTGGCCTCGGTCTATATCGATCAGTTCCCCGCGGGAGACCTCGCGCGCGACCGCATCCGCAGACACCGCCTCCGGCAGTTCCCCACGATTGCCGAAGCTTTGACGCTGGGCGGCTCGAAGCTTGCGGTCGACGGCGTGGTCGTCATCGCCGAGCACGGCGACTATCCCACCAACGAGAAAGGGCAGAAGCTCTATCCCCGCTACCCGTGGTTCAAGGAAGTAGTCAAGGTGTTCGAGGCAAGCGGCCGCGCCGTGCCCGTGTTCAACGACAAGCACCTCTCCACGAACTGGCAGCAGTGCCGGGAGATGGTCGCCGATTCAAAACGGCTCGGGTTTGCCTTCTTGGCCGGCTCGTCGCTTCCTGTGACCTGGCGGTTGCCGGCGATCGACATGCCCTACGGCGCGCCGCTCGTGGAGAGCGTCTGCGTCGGATACGGCGGCGTCGACAGCTATGACTTCCACGGTCTCGAAACCGCCCAGTGCATGTCCGAGCGGCGGCAGGGAGGTGAGGTCGGGATCACCGCCGTCCGCGCGGTCCGCGGGCTTCGTCTCTGGGAGACCCTGGCGGCACCGGATCGGGAAGTCACGCGCCGGCTGATCGTAGCCGCCCTCTGCCGCAGCCACAACCTGCCCGTCCAAGGCGGTTACCCCACCGATCGGATCTCCTTCGAGTGGGCCCGGGAGGCCCTTCCCGACACCCTGGCCTACTTCATCGAGCACCGCGACGGCTTCCGGACCACGCTCTTGCTGACCGCGATCCGCGACTTCAACTACGCCGGTCTCCGCCGCGACACCGGCGAGATCGTGTCCTGCCAGATGTACTTGCCGATGCCGGGCCAGAGCGCAACCACGGCCGATTTCTTCAATCCGCTCGTCCGCCACATCGAGACATTGGTCCTGGACGAGCGCGCTCCGTATCCGGTCGAGCGAACTCTGCTGACTTCCGGCATGGTGATCGGCGGCGTGGAATCTCTCGCCCGCGGCCAGATCCTCGTTCCCACGCCCGAAATGGAGGTCCGCTACCGGGCCCCACAAGAATCCTTCTTCCGCCGCGAGTAAGTTGCCGCCGGAGGGTGGTCTCTTGCTGCAAGGCGAGGTCAAGAAACGGAGTTTCCGCCTCGCGAGCCGGCGTAGCGCAAACGCCACCCTGCGCATCTACCCCACTAGCCGCAGAAACAAGGAAAGGACTACCCCTATGACCCGTCGCACCGAGATCCTCGCACGTTGGACCCGCTGGACTGGCAACGCTGCCGTTTTCATCTGCTTTTCCCTTGGTGTCGTCCTGCTCTTGCTCTGGCTCGCCGGCAAGTTTGAGCCGAAAGTACCCGAGAAGCGGGCCCTGGCGGCCTCGCTGCGGGACACTCGCGGAGAGGCCGTGCCCGTTCGTTCCCTGCGGCTCCCTCGCGTGGAATCCGCCGTTGGTTCCATCCGTGCCGTACATGAGACCAGCATCGGCTCCAAGCTTCTCTCGCGTGTCGTCGAAGTCAACGTCAAGGCCGGCCAGCCCGTCACCTCCGCCGAGGTCCTGATCCGCCTCGACGATACCGATCTGACCGCCAAACTCCGCCAGGCCAGTGCGGCCCTCGCCGCCGCGGAAGCTGCTCGCGGCCAGGCGGCGGCCGACGAGAAACGTTATGCACAACTGGCCAAGGACCGCGTCGTCAGCCAGCAGGAGTACGAGAAAATGGTGACGGCCGTCAAATCGGCCGAAGCCGAGGTCCGCCGCGCCGAGGAAACGATCAACGAGCTGAAAGCGACCTTGGATTGGGCCACCATCCGCTCGCCCATGAACGGGATCGTTATCGACAAGAAGGTGGATGTCGGCGACATGGTTACGCCCGGCCAGACCCTCGTCACCCTCTTTGATCCCAAGCGGATGCAGCTTGTGGCCTCCGTCCGCGAGTCGCTCGCCCATCGCCTGGCGGTCGGCCAGCAGATCGGCGTCTTTGTCGAGGGGCTCGCAAAACAGTGCAGCGGCACTGTCAGCGAAATCGTTCCCCAGGCGGAATCGGCCAGCCGGGCGTTTGAGGTCAAGGTCACCGGCCCTTGCCCTACCGGCATCTACACCGGGATGTTCGGCCGAATCCTCATCCCTCTCGATGAAGAGCAGGTCCTCGTCGTCCCGGCAGAAGCAGTCCGCAACGTCGGTCAGCTCGAGTTGGTCGAGGTGATTGAAAGCGGCCAGGTCACCCGCCGGGCAATCCGCACGGGCAGAACCATCGACGACCGGCGCGAAGTTCTCTCCGGCCTCCGCGAAGGAGAACAGGTCGTCGTCCCCACCAACAGCCGACCGGCACGGGAGGTCAACCATGGCTGAGCATCGAGAAAACCCCTCGCCCCAGGACCACCACTTCACGAACAAGATCGTAAAGACCTTCCTGGAGTCGAATCTTGCCCTGATCCTCATCCTGCTGGCAACCGTCCTCGGCCTGGCCGCCCTCGGCGTGACACCGCGCGAGGAAGATCCGCAGATCGTCGTCCCCCTGGCCGACGTCCACGTCAGCTTCCCCGGCCACTCCGCTGCCGAAGTCGAGCAACTTGTCACCACGCCGCTGGAAAAAATCCTCTACCAGATCGACGGCGTGGAATACGTCTATTCGATGAGCCGCCAAGACCGTGCGATCATCACGGTCCGCTACTTCGTCGGCGAGGACCGCGAGCGGAGCCTCGTCAAGCTCTACAAGAAGCTCGATGAAAACGTCGATGTGGTTCCGCCCGGCGTCGGCGGCTGGGTGGTCAAACCGGTCGAGATCGACGACGTGCCGGTCGTTACCCTCACCCTCACCGGCAGCTCTTCCGACGACATGACCCTTCGCCGCGTGGCCGAGGAGCTTTCCCAGCGGCTCGCGGCCGTCGAGAACGTCTCGCGTGCTTACGTAGTCGGCGGCAGGGCCCGCGTGGTCCAGGTCTTCATGGACCCCGACCGCATGGCGGCACACCAGGTCTCGCCCCTGGAACTCGAGCGGGCCATCCGAGGCGCCAATGTCCGTCGCCAGGCGGGAGATTTCCGCTCCCGCGATCAAATCATCCGGGTCGAAGCGGGTGAGCCGTTCGCCAACGCCTCGCAACTGGGCGATCTGGTCGTCGGTGTTTTCGACGGCCGCCCGGTCTTCTTGAAGGACGTGGCCCGCGTGGAAGACGGGCCGGAAGAAGCCAGTAGCTACGTCCGCCGCGGCTGGGGCCCGGCGCGCGGCTTCACCGAACACCATAATTTTCCCGGCACTGTTTTGGGCAGCGAACACGGCAGCCGGACGAACATCGACGATGGCGACGCGCAACCCGCCGTCACCATCGCCATCGCCAAGAAGAAAGGGGCCAATGCCGTCTGGGTGGCCGAGGAGGTGATCGGCGAAGCCGACCAACTCAAGCGCGACATCGTGCCCGACGACATGGACCTCGTCATCACCCGCAACTACGGTCTCACCGCCGACGAGAAAGTGAACGAACTGGTCGAAGCCCTGGCCGTGGCGGTCTTGATCGTCGTCGCTCTCCTGACCGTCGGTCTGGGATGGCGAGAGGCACTGATCGTGGCCGTGGCCGTGCCGGTCGTCTTCGGCCTCACCCTCGCCGTCAACCTCATGCTTGGCTTCACGATCAACCGGGTGACGCTCTTCGCCCTGATCCTCTCGCTCGGGCTGCTGGTCGACGATCCGATCGTCGACGTTGAGAACATCGCCCGCCATTTCTCGCTCCGCAAGAAAGCGACCCGCCGCATCGTGCTGGAGGCGGTGGCCGAGATCCGTCCCCCACTGATCACGGCCACGCTGGCGGTGATCGTCAGCTTCCTGCCGATGTTCTTCATCACCGGCATGATGGGGCCCTACATGCGGCCGATGGCGCTTAACGTTCCGGTGACCATGATCATGTCGATGGTCGTTGCCTTCACGATCACGCCCTGGTTGGCCTACCACGTGCTCCGCCGCAAGTACACCACCGACGGTGCCCATTCCGAGCACGATCCCGATGACTTGGAGGCAGTAAAGCAGTCTCGCCTCTACAAGGTCTTTTACCCGCTTATGGCGCCCCTTCTGTATTCGCGCGTGGTCGCCTGGAGCTTCCTTGCGGCGATGGTGCTGCTGACCGTGGCTGCGATGGGGCTGGGGGTCTGGAGAACCGTGCCGCTGAAGATGCTGCCCTTCGACAACAAGAACGAGTTGCTCCTGGTGCTCGACTTCGACGAAGGGACCACGCTCGAGCGTTCCGACGCGGCCGTCCGAGAGATGGAAGACTATCTGGCCGAAGTGCCGGAAGTGGCCGACTACACGAGCTACGTCGGCCTCGCCTCTCCCATGGACTTCAACGGCCTTGTCCGCCACTACTATCTCCGCCAAGGCGACAACGTCGCGGAACTGCGGATCAACCTGGCGGGCAAGAAGAACCGCAGACTCCAGAGCCACGCCGTCGGCCTGCGAATGCGAAACGACCTCCAGGCCATCGCCGACCGGCACCGGGCCCGCATCAAACTCGTGGAAAGCCCCCCGGGGCCTCCGGTGATTGCCAGCGTGGTTGCCGAGGTCTATGGCCGGCCCGATCACAGCTACGACGACCTGCTCCATGCCGCCGACACGGTGCGCGCCCGCATGGCGGCCGAGTCCGGAGTGGTCGATGTCGACGACGTCCGCGAAACGGCCCAACAGAAGCTCGTCTTCGTCACCGACAAGGAGAAAGCCGCCCTGGCCGGCATCTCCACCGACCAGATCGCCGCCACTCTCCAGACGCTGCTCGGAAGCGACACCATAGGAGTCATCCGCAGCCAGTCCGAACGCAACCCTCTGCGTATCGAACTCCGCGTCCCCATCGACCGGCGGACCAGTGCCGCCGATCTGGCCAGGGTCCACGTAAAAGGAGACCGCGGTCACCTCGTTCCGCTTGCCGAACTGGGCGACTGGACCGCCGCGCGTGTCGATCAGACGATCTATCACAAGAACCTTCACCGCGTCGCCTACGTCTTCGCCGAGACCGCCGGCCGGCCACCGGCCGACGTCGTCGTCGACATCCTGGCCGACGAGGCCGCGGTCCCGCCCCAGGGTTCGCAGACGGCGAGCGTCGGCAACGGCTGGCTGCTCGCCGGCAAACCGCGGCCGGTGGACGACCGGACGTTCTTTGCCAACGGCAGCGGAATCCTCTGGGGGCTGCCGGCGGGCTTCACCGTCGATTTCGCCGGTGAAGGTGAGTGGAAGATCACGCTCGACGTGTTCCGCGATCTCGGCATCGCCTTCGGTGTGGCAATGGTCGGGATCTACGTACTGCTGGTCGCCCAGACCGGTTCGTTCGCCATTCCGGTGGTCGTCATGCTGGCAATCCCGCTGACCATCTTGGGCGTTCTGCCCGGCTTCTGGCTCCTCAACGCGGCCAGTGCCCAGAACGTCGGCGGCTATCTCGATCCCGTCTATTTCACCGCCACCGGCATGATCGGCATGATCGCCCTGGCCGGCATCGTGACCCGCGACTCCATCATCCTGGTCGACTTCATCCACCTGTCGCTCAGCCGCGGCCGGTCGTTGTTCGACGCGGTGATGGAGAGCCGCGTGGTCCGCCTCCGCCCGATCCTGTTGACCGCTGCGACCGCGATGCTCGGCGCGGTGCCGATCATTATCGATCCCATCTTCTCGGGCCTGGCCTGGTCCCTGATCTTCGGCCTCTTCGCCTCGACCCTCTTCACGCTCTTTGTCATCCCGGTGGCCTACTGGCTGATCTACGCCAACACTCCCGGTCACGGCATGCCCCGATCCGCCATGGACGAGGAAGAGACTCCGTCCGAATTGTCCAACGGCAAACCAGATCGTCCCGAACAACCGGTACCGATCCTCACCGCGGGAGCTTAGCGATGTCCTCGTGCCGCCCTGTTCCCCGCAATGGTCCAACAGGACGGATGCGAAGTCATCCCAATGTGCGGATAATAGCTTGCCGCTTTCGGAGCCGCGAGGAGAATGAGCGTCGTGCCGAGTCCCGCGGCTTCGTGCGTTCGTCGGATCAACTCTCGTCCGATACCTTGTCGCTGAAACGCGACATCAACCGCCAGATCCGACAAATAGGTACAATAGCTGAAGTCCGTGATCGCTCTCGCGACACCCACGAGATTCGCCTCGACGCGAGCCGCTACGATGACGTCCGCATGTTCGAGCATGCCCCGGATCGTCTCCGGGTCGTCCACCGGCCGCCGCTCGGCGAGCGTGGATCGGTGGAGCAGATCGACAAACTCCCCGGCGGACAAATGCCGCTCGACGCCGTAGGTAACGTTCATTGCCGACCCGCCTTGTATTTCCGTTCCGACGCCCTACAGCGTAATCTTTCCCCCCGGCTCGATGACAATCGGCTCCGCCTTCGTCTCGCTCCGGACCCGCTCAGCCCATGCCTTTGCGTCCTGCTCGATCAGCGGCCATGTGCCGCGATGGACCGGCACGACGCGTTTCGGCTCGATCAGCTTGACGGCCTCCAGCGCGTCGTCGGGCCCCATCGTGAAATTGTCGCCGATCGGCAACGCTGCCAAGGCAATCCCCGCGGCCCCGATCAACTTCATGTCGTAGAATAGCCCCGTGTCGCAGGCGAAATAGACGTTGCCTTCCGGGAGCCGGAGGACAAAACCGGCCGCGACGCCGCCGCTGGACCCGTCGGGCATCGTCGACGTGTGCTGCGCTATCGTCATTTTCACGCGGCCGAAGGGAAACGCAAAGCTGCCGCCGATATTCATTGCATGGCTCTTGTCGATTCCCTTCTGGCCGAACCACTGGCAGATCTCGAAACTGGAGATGAGCGTGGCGCCGGTCCGCCTGGCGATCCGTTCCACATCGCCTACGTGGTCGAAGTGCCCGTGGGAGACGAGGATGAAGTCGGCCGGCACGTCGTCCGCTTTGACCGCGGCGGTCGGCGAATCGGTCAGGAAAGGATCGAGAAGGATATGATGTCCGCCCGTGGCGATCAGCCAACTGCCGTGGCCCAACCAGGTCAACTCGCTTGCCATCGTTTAATCTCCTCGCAGAATGGCGCTCATGTTCTTCTTGTAGGCTTCGACGCCGGGCTGGCCGTAAGGGTTGATTCCGATCAGGCGGCCTTCGACGACCGTGGCCAACATCATCATCTGAAAGAACTGGCCGAGCGAGGTCTCGTCCAGCGGCTCGAGCCGGATGTCGGCCGTCGGACGGCCCGCGTCGCGGTAGGCCTTGTTCGTTCCTCGGAAAGCCGCCTCGAGGATCTCGGCCACGGTCGTCCCGGACAATTCGTTAAGCCGGTCCTGATTGAGATCGGAACGCTCGATCGTCAGCACTCCCGGATGATAGCGCTGACCGACAAGGTTCGTGATCAACTTGTCGCGGGCCCCCTCTTGGTGCTGCTGGCCGCGAGAGTGAAGGTCGCGCGTGTTGACCACCGTCAGCGGCAAGGCGCCCTGGCCGTCCTTGCCGAGGCTCTCGGCGAGCAACTGGTCGTACCACATCCCCACGGCTTCCAGACCTTTGCCCCAAGTGGACAGCACCCGCACGTTGGCGCGCCGGCGCGTTTCCATAAGATGGCAAACACCCACGTAGTCGAGCACCGGATTGCTGCCGGGCGGCTGTTCGCGAAAGCGCCGGTTCATCTCCGCCGCGCCTTCCAACAGTCTGACCACATCCAGCCCCATCACCGCGCCCGGCAGAAGCCCTACCGCCGACAGAACCGAGAACCGCCCCCCGACGCCCTCGGGAATATCGAAGACGTCCGGCGAGTGTAGGGCATGCGCCAGATCCCGCAACCGGCCTTGGCGGCCGGTCACAGGAACGACGCGGTGACGGACCTTCTCCATGTCGCCTCCGCAGGCCTGCCGGAGCACGTCGAGAAACAGGCGGAAGACCACGGCTGTCTCCAGCGTTCCTCCGCTCTTGCTGATCACCACGATCGCCCAGTCGTCCGCTGCGTGCTGCGTGGTCAAGAGGTCGATCAGGCCGAGCATCGCCGCGTTGTCGGCATTGTTCCCCTCGAAGTAGATCCGCGGACGCTCGTCGCGCGCGACGCGGGGCAGTTCGTTGTGGAACGGATGGCAGCAGGCTTCGAACATCGCGCGGGCCCCCATGTACGAACCCCCGATGCCCAGGACCACCGCGCGATCGACCATCTCCCGCAACCGCTTGGCCACGGCCAGGATTCGTCCCAGTTCGCTTTCCGCTCCCCGTTGCCGATGCTCCGCGAGAAGCCGCTCGGGGAGGTCCGTGAAACCCGCGTCCAGCGGTTGCTTCTCCTCGGGCACCGGCCCTCCCTGGCGCCAAAGTTCCAGATCCTCCAGCACCTCGGTCCGCGCAGCCTCCAGGCGCGGCGCCAGCCACT
>JABWBD010000180.1 GCA_013360685.1 Pirellulales bacterium | reverse complement strand
GGAGTGTGCGAGACGGCGGCATTGCGTGCGGTCAAGCTGCTTGCCGACGTGGCCGGCGCCGTCGTCTCGGCGGGCACGATAGACGTCAAGGACGCGGAACCGGAGCCGAAGATCCTGTCGCTGCGGCCCGCCCGCGTGAACCGGCTTCTCGGGACCGACGTCACGCGGGAGTCCATGGTGGAGCTCCTCGCCGAGATCGAGATCGACTGTGTGGGCGGCGACGAGGACGAGGTGCAGGTCAGGGTGCCGACGTGGCGTGTCGACCTCGAGCGCGAGATCGATCTCGTCGAAGAGATCGCCCGCCTCCACAACTACAACAACATCGAGCGCACGCTGCCCGGTGGTCGGGACAGGGTCGGGGGACTCACGGCGGCGCAGCGAGCCGAGCGCCGTCTGCGCGACGCCGTTCTCGCCGCGGGGGCCGACGAAGCGCAGACGACGACGTTCGTGTCGGACGAGATCCTCGAGAAGCTCGGGCGTGCCGACACGGCGAAGGTCGTGGTGCTCAATCCGCTCCAGGAGGAGAACAGGTACCTGCGGCCCTCTCTCGTCCCCAACCTTCTCCAGAGTGCCGCGTACAACACGGCGCGGGGCGTGAGGTCGATCCGGCTCGCCGAGATCGGGAGCGTGTTCGCGCCGTCGGGGCGGCTCCTGCCCGAGGAGCGCACGATGCTGGGTGCCGTATTCAGTGGAGTCGATCTCGACGCCCGCGTTCACCGGCGCGAACGGTCCCGCAAGTTCGACGTCTATGACATGAAGGGTTTTCTCGAATCTATCTGTGCCGACATGCGCCTCGAGCTCGAGGTGGGCCCGACAGTCCCCGTCGGGCCGGAACTGCATCCAGGGCGGGCGACGGGAATCCGCGTTGCCGGGTGTGAGGTCGGTGGTTTCGGACAGGTTCATCCGCGGGTTGCCGAAGCTTTCGACGTCGCGGAGGAGACCTTCGTGGCGGAGATCGAGATCGGCCCGCTCCTCGTGGCACACGCCGGTCTCGTCGAGGCGTATGAGCCGGTGTCGCCGTATCCCGCAGCGAGCGTTGATCTCGCGTTCGTCGTCGCCGAGGACATGCCCGCTGCGCGTCTCGCGGCGACGATCGCAACCGCAGCAGGCCCAAGCGATTCCGGAGCTTATCGCCGCCTTGGGCCATCAAGACCTTGCGGAACGCACGCGCGCAGCCAGGTCCCTTGCCTCGATCGGCAGTGCGGTTCTCCCCGCGGTGACGGGCGCGTTGGCCAGCGAGAACGCGGTGGTGCGAGCGTCCGCGGCCCGAACCATGCAGTTCCTTGGCAAGGAGGCCAAACCCGCCGCCCCGGCACTGATGGAAGCGCTGGCCGACAAGGACCCCGACGTCCGCTGGAACTCGGTGGAGGCCCTCTTGGCCGCCGCTCCCGACACGCAAGGCACCCTGCCGGCCATTCAGGCCGCGATCGAAGCCGAGCCCCATAACTACCGTCCGACGCTTTTTGAGGGCTTGTTCAAAGCCAAGGCCGCCGGTGCGGAGCGGGTTGTGGTCTTCGGCCGCGCGCTGGAGATCTATGTAGGGAGCGCCGACGACACGCGCCGGATGCTGCGATTGCTGGTCGACTTCGGCGACGATGCCAGGCTGGCCATGCCGTCGCTCGAGCGCATCGTCAAGGACCCCGCGAAGCAGCACCTCCACGAAGAAGTGGTCCGTATCATGGCCATGCCGAGCATCAGCGCCGTGCCCTCCCTGGTTCAAGCACTAGGCGCCAATCATGCAAAAGCCCGTGAGCGCGCGCTGACCGCGCTGACCGCCGCCCTGGGCCGGCCGAGCCTCACCAAGGAGAACGTGCCGCTGCTGCTCGAAGCCTTTGCGGTAGCCGACGAGGCGGCGGCGAAGCGGTTGGTTGCCGGCCTCGCGGGCGTGGATCGCGAGAGCGTGCCGAGCCTGCAAGAGGCCCTCCGCCATGAGAACCCTCGGGTCCGGCTGGGGGCCGTGCAGACTCTGGCTCGTGCGGGCAGCGACGCCGTGCCGGCCCTCGTCGAAGCGCTCGGCGCGGCGCAGGACTCCGTCCTTCGCGCCCAAGCGCAGGCCGCGTTGCAGTCGATGCCCGTCTCGACGCTGCCGGCACTGGAGCAGGCGATTCCAGGCCGGCCGGTGGAAGTGCGGTTGGCTGTCGTGGCGGTGATGCGGGAAAAGGGCTTAGCGGCCGTGCGTCCCCTGCTTCGAATCATGGCCGGCGAGGACGAGGCGAGTGCCGCGGCGCTCGAAGCCCTCAGCAAGATCTGCGCTGGGCAACTGCGCACTGCCAATTGTGGAGCGCTGCTGGAGGCGCAGGCGGACTCCGATCCCGCCGTCCGTCTGCAGGCGCTGAGGGCCTACACGAAGCTGAACCCCGGGGCGGCCGCAATGCCGGCGTTGGAGAAAGCGATGCAGGACTCCGACGACACGATTCGCCGCGAAGCGTTCAACCAGGTCGTGGAATTGGCTTCCCAGAATGGTCGCGCCCTGTCCCTGTTGGAAAACGCGCGGGCCGACAAGAACATGGAGATCCGCCGTATTGCGGTGAGCAAGTCGAAGCGGATCGAGGACCTGAAAAAACGCAAGATTCGCTCCCGCTGATGCGTGGAACGGCTGGTGGAACCTAGAGGATTGCACAAGACTTGAGTACCTTGACAGAACGTCCTACCGGCTGAGGAGGAACCAGAGCCATGCAAAGAGAAGGCAGCCCGCGACGAGGCAGACGGCGCCGGAGGTTTTTTTCGGCCGGCGCGCCCAGAGGTACACGCCGGAGATGATCCAGAACCAGGTTGACACGGTCACGGCATCGATGGACAGGGCCCAGACGACGCTGCCGAGGTATCGGCCGTCGTATCCGCGGCCGAAGTGGAAGAAGTGGAAGTAGCGGCAAACGGAAGCGGGCTGCTGCCGCTGCACGGTGATTTGGGAATCGCCGCGGCGCCAGGCGACGCGGTAGTCGCCGCCTGCGGAGAGGCGATAGATCGCGATTTCCGTGTCGTTGGGCTCTCCCATGACGCGGTGCGGCCCGTCCAAACCGACCTGGCGGAGGATGGTCCGGGCGCGCTCGTCGGAATCCTGGGGGAAATCGCCGCCCGGAGCGAACTGCACCTCGCGGACGACCTCCCAGCGGTGCATGGGAGTCGTATTGGGCAGCCCGAACCACTCCTCGTGGTTCAGACAAAAGGCGCTGGTGGCGTAGACGGCCATCCAGGGCGCCAAGAGAAGGCCCGTGTAGAGGTGCCCCAGCCGCATGAACGTGTCGAGTCGCGACAGTACCGGACGCCGCATACGTGTGCCTTTCGCAGAGGAAGAACGTTGGAGAGACGGATTCCGGTTTCCATGGTATCGTGGTAACGGACCGACTCGCAAGGAGGCAAACGGGCCGCGCGACGGTGGAAAGCACAGGAAGGCTCCATCATGGTGCCACGGCCGATGGGGACGCCTCCTTCGGCTCTCGACGCGCGGCCCGTTGGGCACTGCGGTGAAACGAGGGCTACGCTCACCTTAGCAGCGTTCCAGCCGCTGCGCCTCATACAGCTTGCCTGCTTGCCTCGTCCTCGGTTACACTGCCGGAGAAGTCGCCTCCCAAAACCACCTGCCGCAGTCGGCAGTCCCACCCTGAAGGAGTCCCGCCATGCGCCGAGTCTTTTGCCTCCCGGCCATCATTTGCGTCATCGTCGGAGTGCCGCTCCGGGCGGCGGCCCGGGATGTCTATGTCGCGCAGCAGGGAGACGACGCCAATCCCGGAACCGATGAAAAGCCCCTGGCGAGCATCCCGAAAGCCGTTGAGGTGATACGCGGGGCGGGGCCGGGCACGATCTGGGTCGGCCCGGGAGAATACTACCTCGAAAAAGGCCTTACGTTCGATGCCCAGCACGCCGGAACGGCCGAACAGCCGTTGGTCCTGCGCGGAAGCGAGCCGGGCAAAGTCCGGCTGACCGGCGCTCGGACCGTGGGCGGCTTCCGCTCGATCACGGCCGGCGAGGCGCAGCCGCTCGTCTCGCCGCAAGCCAAAGAGCATGTCCTGGTCGCCGACTTGAAGGAACAGGGCTTCCCGCCGCTGGGGACGATGCCCGAAAAGCATCGCGAACACGGCCAGGAAGAAGTCGTCTTCGGCGACCGGCCGATGCAGTCCGCGCGCTGGCCCAACGAGGGCTTCATCGAGTTCGACAAGGTGATCGATTCGGGGGCGTCGGGCGTGACCCACTGGGTCTCGCGGACCGTCTATCGGCCCGGATCGTTCCAGTTTCCCGGCGAACGGACGAAATCCTGGGATTTCAGCCGCGGCGTCTGGCTGCACGGCTTTTGGTGCTACGAGTGGAGCGACGAGGTCTTGAAGGCGGCTTCCTATGACCGGGGCAGCGGCGAGCTGCGCCTGGCGGCCAAACACGCCTACGGGATCGGCTCGCCGTGGCGCACCGATTCCAAACACCCGTTCTACGCCCTGCACGTCTTTGAGGAACTCGACCAACCCGGCGAGTACTACCTCGATCGGCAAAACAACCGCCTCTACTTCTGGCCGCCCGGCGACATCACGAAGACGCCCGTGCGTCTGACCCTCTGCCGGCAGCCGCTCATCCGCGCCAACGGCTCGGCCTGGCTGACCGTCCGCGATCTGACCATCGAAAACGGCTGCGACGCGGGCGTTGTGATGACCGACTGCCGGCACTGCCGCGTGGAGGACTGCCTGGTCCGCAACATGGGCCGCAGCGGGATCTCGCTGAGCGGCTCCCGCGTGGCCGCGGCCCGCTGCGAGGTTGCCGAGGTCGGGTCGTCCGGGATCAACGTCCACGGCGGCGATCGCAAGACCTTGACCCCCGGCCAAGGCTCGATCGAGAACTGCCACGTTCACCACGTCGGCCGATTGAACTGGGAGGGAGGCCGGTGTGCAATCCTCGGCGGCTGCGGCAACCGCATGGCCAACAATCTCTTCCACCACGGCCCCACCGGCGCGGTCGCCTACGGAGGCAACGAGCACGTGCTCGAGCTGAACGAAGCTCACGACATGTGCATCCACTACGCCGACGTCGGCGTCTTCTACACCGGCCGCGATTGGGCCAGCCAGGGAAATGTCGTCCGGTGGAACTACATCCACGACGTCGCGGTCAAGGGAGGCAGCGGCTCGCAGGCCATCTACCTCGACGATTGCGACAGCGGGGAGACGGTCGTGGGCAACATCGTCTATCGCTGCGGCAACCGCGGCGTCCTTCTGGGCGGCGGGCGCGACAACACGTTCCGCGGCAACATCTTCATCGACCAGCCGATCGGCATCCACGTTGACGCGCGCGGGCCGCGCGGAATCGTCTTCGACCGGTCCGACTCCTGGAACCTGCTGGCCAAGTGCGAAGCGCTCGGCTACCAATCACCGCTCTGGAAGGAGCGTTATCCTCGGCTGGCAAGGACGATGGAGAACGAGCCGCTCCAGCCGTTGGGCAACTCGATGCACGAGAACATCATGATCGGCTGCAAGAAACCGTTCGATCTGAAAAACGGGGTCAACCCGGACTGGCTCGACCGGGCGAACAATGCCGAGTGGCAGTTGACGGACTTCCCCGAGTTGTTCGAGGGCGGACCACCGGCCCGGCTGGTTCTCGCCAAACTGCCCGCGGTCTGGCAGAAAGTTGCCGGTTTCGAGCCGATTCCGATCGAGAAGATCGGCCTTGACCTGACGGCAAACCGGCCGCTCAGGGCCGGCGAGTGAATACGTGTCGCAATTGCCCGGGGCGACATCATTAAAGCGGGTCGGGAGTTTTCTGGGGTGGAAGCAAAAGGTGGTCGGGAGTTTTTTCCGTTTCGGCCAGGATGGCGGAGAGTCGAGGATCGACGCGGTCCGTGGCCGCGTCGGCGGGACCGCACCGCCTCCCGCGGTTCAATTCGATCGCATCGGGCCGAGTGGACCGGGCGGATTCCGTATCAAGGCGACCTTCGTGGAGGCGGGCGGTTTCATCGCGAGGAGTTGGTCAAGAGAATATTGCGGTCGGCAATGAGTGCGGGGGCATCGTACGTCGGGATCTTCTTCAAGACCATCTTTCCCTCGGAAAGGCTCCTGCAGTCCTCCGGGATTTCATAAATCCGGCCCGTGATCAAGTCCGCCCAAACCGGGTCGGCAAACTTGCCGCCCTCCACGCGAATCGTTGCCGGCAAAGTATCGTTCGTGTCCAGGGGATACGTTGTCCCATTCCAGAAGACCAGGACATCGCTCGCTGCCTTCTCGTTGCGATAGGCAAACCAGGTGATCGGCTGTTCGCACTCGATCGTGCAAGCGTAATCCTTCCGGCGGACGAGGTTGTCGTCGAAAACGGAGACGACGTTCTGGACCGCATAGTAGGCCATCTTCACCTTGGCAAGGTTCCGCTTGTCGTTGATCTTCAACAGACCCTTGCGGTTGATCTCCCGTCCGGCATGGTCGAAATCGCAGATGGTGAAGACCGAGGAGATACAGTCGTGGCCCAAGTCTCCGAGCATGCGGCGGGTGTTCCATTTCGCCTGGGTCAGTTCCGACCAGTCGTGGCCGGAAAGCGCGAACTTCGTCGCCCTCTCCGAGGGACAGCCGTTCTCCCCCTGCCACATCTTCAATCGAGGCTCGTACTTGGCGACGACCTCTTTCATGGCCTCGACGTTCTTGTAGGCATCGTCCGGGTTTTTCGTGTAGCCGTGATAGATCACCCATTCAAACAGGTCCAGCTTTCCCCGATCTGCGATCACTTTGAGGCACTGATCCAGGTACTGGGGCTGGATGCGGGCCAGCGAGAGGGCCCCGATTCGCGCGTCGGGACTGGTCCGTTTGATGATCTGGGCGGTTCGGATGTTGAAGTTGGCGATCATCTCGGGCGTCTTGCTCACTCCGATATCCGGCTCGTTCCACATGGCCCATTTCTTGACCTTGTCTTGGTAGCGAGTCGCCATCGCCTCCACCCAGCGGTCCCATGCCGCCAGGCCGACCTCGGACGTGGGAAAACCGGCGCCCAGGTCGGCCGTTCCGGCCCCTTCGTACATGGGATTGCCGTAATCGGTTTCCAGCCAGATTTCCAGGCCCTTGGAAAGAGCATCGTCGATGACGTAATCGAGCCAGCCGAAATCGTAGACGCCCTGGACCTTTTCCGTCTTGGCCCACCCGCCCTGAAGCCGAATCGTCTTGATTCCCAGGGGGGCGACGTAATCCTTGTAGGTGTCCCAGTAGATGTAGTCGCGGCAGAGCGTCTCGCAGCCCAGGGCCCAATTCTGTCCGGCCGTGATATCGCCGACGCCGCGGGGCCGAACGACGCCGAGGCATTTCCAGCCGGTGTTCAAAGTCGTCTGGACGCGGGAATCGGTCCGGTCGATCATCTGCGACCAGCCGAGCGAGCAGGCCGCGCTCCAGAGTAGCGCCGTCAAGGCCGAGGTGCAGGTCCGGTTCATCGAGGTCCCCGCCTTTCTTCGCACGTATTGATGCGATGCTATCCGCCGTAGACCTTCGTGGTCTTGACCTGGACACGCAGCGCTGAGACATCTTTCTTGTCTTGGAAATCGAGCATGACCCGGTTCGCTCCGGGAGAAAGCGGCGGCAGCGGACCTGCCACGTTGCCCGACGCCACCTCGGCGCCGTCGGCGCCAACGACCCGCCAGGCGGCCCGATCGCGGCAGACGAGCCGCTGGCCTTCCCCGAGCCGCACGGGGAACCGCACCGATTGGTCGCCGATCGCCAGGATCGGCGTATCGAGATAGGCTCCGCCGCCGGCGGTTTTCTTTTCCTTTTCGGGTTTGCCCAGAGACTGGACCGCGATTTCGAGTTCCAGCACCGGAGGCATGGCCTGGCGGCCGGAGGGCGCATCCGACCTGCGGATGATGCTCCAGACATTGTCGGCGCCGTCGATGCCCGTGACGATCCGAGGAATGTCGTACTCGCGGTCGAGCCGCTTCCAGTCGATCTGGGTGTCGGCCCGGCGGCTGCCGAACGGCTGCCCCAGCGAGACCACCGTGACTTCCGCGCGCGCACTAAGGCCCTCGGGCGGCGTGCAAGCGAACCGGAGCGTGTTGGCGCCCTCGGCCAACAGTGGCAACGCCTCGACCCGCGGCCGGAACCGGCTGACGAGTTCGCCGCGTTCGTCGTACAGGACGCAGTCGTCCATGGTCTCCAATTCAATGTACTGGCCGGACTGCAGAGTGACCGGGAAGATGACCTTGGTTCCACCGACTTCCAACGACGGGTTCACCAATTCGGCGGGACGGGCGGCAAGCGAGCGGATGGGGCTCACGAGGATATCGACCTTCCCGCGCGCCGGGATCTCGTTCACGAGCAGGTTGACTTCGGAGATATGGGCCTGGTCGACCGCGTTCCGATAGACGGCGTGGCTTCCACCGCCGGCGCGGTAGGGCCATACGTAATCCGAAAGCCGCTCGGCATCGCGTTCGCGCAGCAGGATCTCCACGTAGCGCCAGCCGACGAAATCCAAGTCGATGTAGTGATCGGAAATGCAGCCGTGATACTCACGCGGGGAGCGTATTTGGATGTTCAACAGCGCGCCGCTGCCGTCGCCTTTGACCCACAGCCCCACGGCGTTGCCCGGCGCCATGCTGAAGTACGGGTGTTGGTAGGACGTCCCGATCTGGGCCCAGGCGCCCCGAGGGCTGTCGCCGCTGTTGGCGGCGCGGAACCGCAGGCTGCGGCCGCCGGCCTTGACATCGGCGGTTTCCAACTCGACCTGTGCGGTCACCCCGGCCGCATTCCGGCGGTTGTTGAGCGAGCCGAGATCGGCGAAGTCGGCGAGCACCGCGGCCTTTGCGTCGTCGTAGGGCGCCACGCTGTAGAGGGCTTCCAGGCGAGCGCGGAGCGGCTGGGCCGAATACGGATTCTTGGCCACCCATTGTTCGGAACCGCCGCCCAGGCGGCTGATGCGATGCTTCGCAAGCCGGGCGGGGGTGAACTGCCACTGGCCCGCGGCGTTTTGCCGCAGACGGACATCGCGGCCCGGTTCGCCGACCTGCCGCAAGGTGGCCTCGTCGAAGTAACGGGCGAGGCGGAACCGCTCGTACCAGCCCAGGATTGTGAAGAACTCTTCGATGCGGGCGTTCCAGGGGCGGCCCGCGGCGTGGACGCCCTGGATCGACATGGGGCCGTCGATGGCCAGATTCTTGGCGGCGAAGTACTCCGTTTCATCGAGGAAATGCCCACGAGCCACGGCCGAAGGCCCGCGCGGCGCCCACCAGCCGAGTTGCGGTTCCAGCAGGTCGCTGAGCCGGAACCGCGACGCGAGCCGGATGTGCTCGTCGTGGAACTGCTTCATCGCCCAGACGGGATGGTCCCACGCGCCGAGCCGCGAGTGGATCCACCAACTGTTGTGCCCCCACTCACTGCCCTCGGTCACGCCGCCGTGGAGACGCTTGAAGATGGCCCAACGCATGGAGTCGATCCCGAAGCGGCTGCGCATACCTTCGGAACCGTCGAAGTAGATCATCTCCAGGCGGCACTCGTTGTAAACCTTGGCGATACAGTCGGCCAGTTCGGCCGCCAGGGGGCTCTTGGGATCCGGATAGAAGGCAAGGTAACGCTGCTGGAGGTAGTCGACCGCAGTGCCTTCGGCATGGGCAGCCGCTTGCGTTTTGAACGCACCCCGCTCGCACTCCTGGAAGGCATAGGGCGGCTCCCGTGCGATGGCCGAGTAGCGAATCAGTTCGTTTCCCACGCGGAGTGCGTTGCCGTTGCCGGAATAACTCCAGACCACGTCGTGGTCGGGGGCCGGCATCTCATGGACGAAGATGGTCTTGTCGGCAGCCGAGAGGGGCCGGGCCAGGGTATAGCGGTTCGACGCCATCAGGTGGGGCGACGGAACGGGTGTAACCCACGGGTCGGCCGTGTCGATGCAAGCGGTCAGGGTGTGAGCGCCCGGTTTCAGCCCGGCTTGCCGGATCTTCTCCGCGGCGGCTTTCATCTCCTCTAGTCCCTTCGGGAAGTAGGCCGCGCGAGGCTCGTAATGGCCGAGCGTGGACCACCAGCCGTGCAGGTGGATGTTCGTAAATCCCCCGCGGCGGGCCATCTCGATCCACGCGTCCGTATCCTTGGCGGCCAGGTCGGCAAAGAGGTAGGAACCGCGGGTCTCCTCCGCGCCCATCGACCAGGGCCCGCCCACGCGGGATTTCGGCACGGGCTCATTTTCCGCCATCGAACGGAGCATGGGAACCAGATGCTCCCTGGGCCCGGCGGCCAGGCCGATGCGATGGCCGACCAGGCCATGCTCGGCGGTCGTCGAAGCGCGGAACTGAGGGGCCGGCGAGCGGAACGACGTATCGACCTCCAGGGCCAGGCTGCGGAGGCACACGCCCGACTTGTCGTCGGAAGCCAGCCCCGCCATACTCCCGATGTACTCGTTCGGCGCCGGCGAGAGCTGAAAGAACGTGAACCGCTCGGCATCGGGCACATGGAGCGAGGCGGCCGTCACGGTGAAGTAGTGGTCGTTGGCTTCGATGCGGATGGCCGCAGTGCCGGCGCCGCGAGGGAAATCGGCCACCAAGAGGCCACCATCCAGACGCATTCGCCGCGCCTGCAATCGCCGACCCAGGGTCTGCTCGACCGCCAGCACGGGCTGGGGGGCCGCGAGCAGTTCACGGCCGGTCCCTTTCTCCTTCAAAGAGAGGAGCGTTCCGTTGTCGCCCGCGACGAGGGCGGCCCAACGGGTTTCGAGGCGGAGGATTTCCTTGGCGTCGGCCTTGGCCGGGCCGAGATCCGTGAAGTCGGGGCTTGCGCGGCCCGCGGGATCGGCCAGGGCCAGCACCTCGTCGGCATCCAGTGGCCGGCGGTAGATGCGTACGTCATCGATCAACCCGGCGTGGCTGGCCGATCCCGACCATCGCCCAAGCTGGATGTCGCCGCTCTGCCCGACCGGATAGTCCCACGCGGCCGAGCCGACCTTCTTGCCGTTCACGTAGGTGGTGATGTGCGGTCGCTTGAAGACCGCCGCCAGGTGGACCCATTGCTTCATGGGCAGCTCGGAAAGCAAAGGGGCGGAAACCTCGGTCCACGCCTCGGCGGCAACTCCATGCCGGTGCCCGGGGCGGCCCATCCGAAACGAACAGGTCCGGTTGCTGACGAAAATCAGGAATCCCCCAGGGCTCCACGTTCCGCCGGTGAGGATGTTGGGATACTGCCCGGTTCCCTCCCAGTAGACCCACGCAGCCAGGCTCATCGTGTCGGAGCCGTCGAGTTTTGGCATCGGCGGGAGGTTGACGTAGCTGTCGGAACCGGTCATTCGCAGGGCGGCGCCGAACTTGCCGCTGACCCAGGAGACGTTGTGCAACTCGGCCTCGTCCGCCGGGTCGACCTCGCTGGCCGAGTAAGCGCCCGACGCTTCATCGAAACGCCACCAGCCGAGCAAGCCGGGATCGGGGCCCGCGCCGCGGGCAACGGCGCAGCCCAGTGCCATCATTCCCACCAAGGCCGTCGCAGGCAACGAAATCTTCCTTTGCATGGGGTCTCTCTCCGAGGTTGCTTGTCACTCCGAGTGAAATATGCGTCGCGGGCCTTTCGGACGTGCGTGGAATCGCTCACCGGTCCATCGCGGGGCCGCCCGTTTGTTTGATGAGCTTGCCGGTCTCGCGGTCCCAGACGCGCGTGCGATGGGGCAGTTTGTGTTCGACCGCATGGCACTCGGTACAGTACTTTTCCCCGGCGCCGGCCGTTGCCGGGCGGTCGAGCCGCTCGAAGAAGGACTGATGATTGATCGCCTTGCTGCCCGGCAGAATGTCCTTGCGGAGATGGCACGTCATGCAGCGATCGTTGATCCGCGCGGAAGCCCACATGATCTCCGGCGGCGTAACGTTGTCTTCGTCCTCGCTGTGCGTCATCGACATGCCGTGACAGGTTTCGCATCCCACGCCGACGTCCCGGTGAACTTCCGTGAGTTCCTCCTCCTGGTAATTGGCGTGGCAGACGTCGCAATAGGAATTGTCGGCCGGCTCGGGCGTCTTGCCCGCGGGTACGATATCGCGCTGGACGGTCCATTTCTCGTCTTTCGCCGATTTCACGGTGGCGTGAACGACGGGGACGGATGTCGCGGCAGCCGTGCGCGGTTTGGAAGCGTTCGACGGTTCCTCGGCATTTCCGCGCGGGGACCGCGTCAGGACGAAACCGGTGAGCACCGCGGCAAGAACGGCGGCAACAACGCCGATTCCAGGGCCGCACTTCGATCGGGAGTAGGCCATCGCTCAGACGTACTCCCAATCCTTGAGGAACTGGTGATGGGGTTCGAGTCTGGTCCACATCGACTCGGCAGCGGCCTCCAACTCGGCTTGAGCGGAGCGGGCGAGCCGGCCGGCGGGCGATTGCTCGTCGGCTTGCGCGAGGTCCTGCTCACGGCGCTCGCGAATTGCCAAGACCATGTTTTCCACCTGCTGGACACTGGCCAATCCCGGAATCGGGGCCGTGATAGCCGGGTTCGTCAGGATGTAGCGGATCGTCTGGCGAGCGATGCGGTTGTCGGCCTCGGCGTGCGGGCCGTCGGGCGAGCCGTCGCCCTGGAAGATCGCATTGCTGGCGAACGGCTTGATGCCGAAGGCGCCGACATCGAGTTTCACCAGCGCATCCAGGAAGCTGTCTTCGGGCAACTGCTTCGACTTGGCCGTGTAGGGGAAGCAGCACATATGCATCACGTCCGGATAGGTCTCGATGAGCGTTTTTGCCCACTTGCGATCGTGGGTGGAAAACCCGGTGAAACGGCAAAGCCCCTTCTTCCTGGCGATCTCCAGTGCCTTGACCATTTCGCCGACTTCCTGCTGGGTGTGCATTCCGCCGCGCTCGTAGGCCATCAGCCGCCAGCAGTCGGCATACTGGAGCCCCGTGTCCTTCAGACCCTTTTCGAGCAGATCGACCAGGATCTCCGCCTTGCGGTGGTCCTGGTGGCGAAGCTCCTGCGCGCCCATCGACCAGTGGATGTACATTTTCTCGCGACGACCCTTCAACGCCTGGCCGTAGGCGACCGGCTCCAGGGCGCCGGCGAAGTCGATCGAGTTGATGCCATGGTCGATGCAGGCGCTGACGACGTCGGCACGGTTCTGGGTGAACGCCGTCATGTCGCTCGCGTTGACTTCGCCCATCGTCTCGCATCCGGCGAAGGCATTGGTGGAACGGATGATCTTGTCGACCCGCTTCCAGTGGCCTCCCATCGACACGGCCGATATCCACAGGCCGGTTTTTCCCAGCCTGCGGTATTCCATCTGCGGGTTGTAGCTGCGGGTTTTTTCGATCTGGGCTTGGACCGCCTGCGGCTGCTGCCGGGCTGAGGCAGACACCCCCTGCAAGGCAGGTGCTGTGGCCGCGGCGGCGGAGGCCGCAGCCATGCGGTGGATAAACTGCCGACGCGAAACGGGGCTGGACGATTGGTCCGGCATCGTAACCTCCGGGGGAAATGAAGCAGTTGCAGGCAGGGGGTGGAATCGTCAGTGGCCTTGATTTTGGCCGGAGGCAGTACGGTTGTCCAGAGGTTTGCCGTTGGAACCGGCGATCCACTGCGGCTCCGGATCGCCCCGAAAGGTGCCTTTGGACAGGTGGCGCAACTGGCCGTGGAAGACGATGAGGTCTGCACACTCCAGGCAGTAACGAGTAATCCACCGTGTCTGCTCCGGTGTGGCAGCGCCCGTGTAGACGGCAAATACCGAGCCCTGGATCGACTACAGCGCGATCACGATTCCCAGCAGCAGCCTAACCAACGGCAAGTGGGTGGACGGCGTCCTGCAGCGGCTCTATGCGAAGAACGACGGGCAGGCGACCGGCGAATTCTAGCCCATCGGACTCAGACTGCACCCGGTCCCTGCGAGCCGTCGCCGATCTGGATGGCCGTCTCGGCGGGCAGAACAAAGATCTTCCCGTCGCCGATCGTGCCTTCGGGCCCCGTCCGGGCGACGTTCATGATGGTATCGATCGTCCGTTCCAGGAAGTCGTCGTTGACGACGATTTCCAAGGCGATCTTGCGCAAGAGGGTGGTCGTGTACTCGAAGCCGCGGTACAACTCAGTCTGCCCGCGCTGCCGGCCATAGCCCTGGGCGTCGCAGACCGTCAGACGCGTGACCTCGATCTTCTCCAGGGCCTCCCGGACCGCATTCAGTTTGGTCGGCTGGATAATGGCAACCAGCAGTTTCACGCAACGAAGCCTCCGGCTGCGCGGCATTTCTTCACTACGGACTTCCTCCAACTCAGGATATCGGTCGCCCCGCCGAAAGGCAAACGCGACAGGATGACTCGTTTCGCAGACGGGTCTTCCGTACGTTGCAGGACGGCCTTCCCATGCCGTCTTGTTCGCACGATCTCAATGGGCTGGAAAGGCCGTCCTCCGGAAAAGGCCAGGGACGAAGCCCAGGAACGGAAGAGCCCGTACGGGCGCTACCCCTCCAAATAGCGGACCGGGAACTTCCACGGTTCCCGGTACTGCGGAACGGCCAGCCTGGCGGCCTCTTCGTCGCCGACGATCTTCTCGGTCTTCGGGTCGAACTGGATCGACCGGCCTAGTTTGAGCGCCAGGTTGCCCAGAACGAGCGGCACGTTTACCTTGCTGTGATAGAAGACATTGCAGCTCGGCTGCTGGCGGGACTTGATCGCATCGAGCCACTCGCGCTCGTGGCCGGGCGACGGGGGAATCGACGGCTCGGGCACCTGAGCGTCTTTCATCCGATCGCCCTCGGGCACGACCTTGTACCTGCCGTAATCGCAGTAGAGCGTGCCGTTGACGCCGTGGAAGTAGATGCCCAGCCGCCGGGTCGGCTCGCCGCTCCCCAGGTCGAAACCATAGCTGTTCACGAGCGACGACATCCAGGTCATCGTCAGCTTGGGATATTGCCAGAGGATCTCCTGCACATCCGGGGCGTCGCCGTCGTCCTGGATCACGAACCTTCCGCCGGAGCAACTGACACGGGTCGGGTAATCGAGTTCCAGGGCCCAGATCGGCAGGTCGACGATGTGCGGCGCCATGCCGGGAAGCCAACCGCCGCTGTAATCCATGCAGGAACAGTGGTTGTACGAGTTGGCGAAGAGCAGGGAGTTGAACGGGCGCATGGGAGCCGGTCCGATCCACATCTCCCAGTCGAGCCCGTCGGGGACCTTCGCCTCCCCGGCCTTCCCGATGCCTCCGGGGCCCTGGTTCATCACGTTGAACGTCCGCACGGCGGCGATTTCGCCCAGGTTCCCGGACCGGACCTGCTCGACGACGCGGC
>JABWBD010000179.1 GCA_013360685.1 Pirellulales bacterium | reverse complement strand
ATTCGGCGGAGACCATCAGCGGGCCGATGACGGCGTCGAGCGTGGCGTTGACGCCCTCGACGATGGGACGGAATTCGAGGCTGACCAACTCGGGATTGCCGCGGGTCTCGAGCTTGCCCGCGACCGCCGCATCGGAAAGCCGCTTGGCCTCACCGGTCAGGGTGCGAAGCACCCTGGAAATGCTCCTCGCAAGGAAGACGCCCAAAGCCAGCATGATCACGACGCCTACGCCGATGGCAACCAGACTGAACGTGATCGAGCTGGAGGCCGCACTTTCGCCGTCGAGCACCGCCTCATCGCCCAGTTTGATGTTGAGGTTCACAATCTCAACCAGCTTGGCGGCCGACGTGTTCATGGCCGCGCGGGTCACCTTGCTGGCCTCAAAGGTCTGGTCGTCCAGAGCGGTGAGCTTGGGGTCCTCCGGCTTCAGGCCGCCGGCCAACAGGCTGTCCTTTTCCTTCGACAGTCGTACGACCTCGGCCAATTGCTTTTTCCAGTCCTCCCACGTGGGAACGAAGGCTTTCCACATGACAGCCTCTTCCGGGGTCTGGGGCAGCGGCTCGTAGATCTTCCACCCCTCTTCGGCCCGCTTCAGGCCATCGTCGACCCGCTGGTACTGGTTGCTGCGGGTCTGGGCGTCCATCATTCGGCGGTTGATCAGGCCCCGCTCGCCGTAGGCTGCCTCGAGCTGTCCGGCGACCATCTTTTCCAGGCCCAGCACCGAAGGCAAGCGAACTTTCCCCACCTCGGTGAGGTGCTCGCGCAGGACCGAGATGCCTCGGTAGCCGACGACGCCCACGACCGCCGTAACGGCAATCGCCACTGCGAATCCCGCCAGGACTTTGGTCCCGGTCTTCATTCTGGAGAACATTCTGTCACTCCTGATGATTGGAACATCGGAAACGTGTCTTCGACCGACAAGAACAATCCTTCGACAGGCCAAGAAGGAGGCGAAAGCCAGGGAGCTTCTCGGATTGCGAAGGAAGCAAGGCGTGTGGGAGAAACCAGGCCAGGCAGGAGGGCTGCGTGTCGGCGGCTACCCTCGATTACCCGGCGCAGGCGAGAATCGACGGTCTCCCACGTGTCAGGAAACCATAGCTTTGCAGTAGTTCTCTGACGAATGATGGCACAAACCCGCCAAACCTGAGGGGCACGGCTGACACTGTCAGCCGGGCCCCGAATAGAACAATGTTCCGGCTCTCCCAGCCGTTGCTGCGCCGTGGAAGCCGCACGGTCAGGCGATGCTTCAAGATCCACGCCGCCGCCAATCCCCTCTCTTTGGCGGTATTGTTGAGCTATCCGTTTGCGTATACACTACCATTGGGACCGCTCGGGTGAGCTAGGGGAATACCTGCCACGCGATCCCGCGGTGTCCGTGTTCGTTTGTGCGGATCGCGGTCCGGAGCAGGTCGGATTTCGACTCGAATTCATGGGCAGCGTGGAAGGAGGCGGGCCAATGCATGCCGATCATGGCGGAGGATTGCGACGAGGCGGTTTTACGCTGGTCGAGTTGCTGGTGGTGATCACGATCATCGGCATCCTGATTTCGCTGCTCCTGCCGGCGGTGCAAGCGGCGCGCGAGGCCGGCCGGCGGACCGACTGCGAAAACAAGCTCAAGCAGATCGGGCTGGCATTGCACCTCTATCACGACGTGTTCGCGAAGTTTCCGCCCGGCTGGCTGCCGGCCGGCAATAACGACACCAGCGGCGGCTCCTCGTGGGCGTGGAGCGTGTTCATCTTTCCGTTTGTCGAGCAGACCGCGCTGTACGACACCCTGGGTGTGGCCAACTCGCAGGCGATCGTTCCGCTCCCGGGCGATCCGAGGGACCTGTTGCGGCCCTTGTATATCTGTCCGTCGGATGCCGGTCCCGAAAGGACCGCGTGGTTTCGACGGTACGTGAAATCGAACTATCCGGGGGTCAACGGGACGGGTGCGGATAGCGACGCCGACGGCATCCCTGACGGCCGCGTTGCGACCGCGTTTCAGGATCCCGATGCCAACGGGATCTTCGGATTGGCATCCGCAGTCGGTTTTCAGAGCGTCACCGACGGGACCAGCAACACGTTCGCGGTGGGAGAACGCGAGTCGCACAAGAATCTCGGAGCCATCTGGATTCGGGCGATCGGGATGAGCCCGGCGACTACTCCGGGCCCCAATATGGACGTCGTGCCGGAGGCCGTGGCCGGGGTCTGCAATGCGTTCAAGAGACTGAACCTGCCCAACCCTGCGTTCATAGCGCCTCTGGCGGGCAACAGCGACGCGGTAGGGAACTTCAGCAGTCTGCACCCGGGCGGCGCCCAGTTCCTGCTCTGCGACGGTTCCGTTCAATTCATCGCCGCGTCGATCGACCTGGCGACGTATCAATACCTGGCCAATCGACACGACGGCAAAGTGCTCGGGGACTTCTGATGCGCCTGTCGCGTGCCGGCCTTCCGGAGGTCGGGGCGCACGGGCGTTGTCCGTCGGACACGCGGCCTTTCGCAGAGCTAATCCGCCGGTTGACTCGTTAGCGTGGTGGGATGATGCCGATCGAGCTCAGTTGCCCAAATTGCGGTCGCGTGATCTTCGCCCCGGACGGACGCGCCGGACAGACGGTGGCGTGCCCCGGGTGCAAACGGCGGCTCCCTGTGCCTCGGCCGGCGGATGGACCGCCGCCATCCCAGGCAGCGCTGATCAAGACCTCTTGTCCTCGTTGCGACGCCAAGATCCAGATTGCGCCGAGCCTTGTGGGGCGGCAGATCGCCTGCAACTCGTGCCAGACCCGCCTGCTCGTCCTCTTGGTCGTCTCCGAAGTCGAGCCGTCCGCGCTTTCCGGGGCTGAAAGCTCACCCCAAGGACGGCAGGCCGTTCAGCAGACGCCTGGAACCGCGACGGCGGTCAAGGGTTCCGGGCCCAGCACTCAACCGGCGCTCGACCATCGAAAGCAGGCGAACAACCGGCCGGCGTCCGAGTCCGCGGTTCAAATCCCGTCCAGGCAGGAGCAACGCCCGGCAGCGGCCCAGGTCGCGGGTGGGCGAACTGCCGTTCCGGTCCAATCGGAAGCCGCGGCGGGGAGCGCCGAAGCTGCCGAGGCGTCCGCGCCGGCACGGCGGATGGCGCCTTGGGTGCTGCCTCTGGTTCTGGCAGGCGCACTCGGCTCGATTGCGATTGCCGGGTTTGCGGTCGTCTTCGGCGATCTGCTGGGATCGGGACGCAGTCCGATCGGCGGGATGGTCGTGGGGGCCGAGCAACAGAGTGGAAAAGTCACCTTCTCTCCGCTCGGTCCGCCCGAAAGACCTTCCGCGGTGACGACCTTCCGGAACGGCCAGTACCAGTTCAATCGCGCCAACGGACCGTGTGCCGGACTCCACCGGGTATCCGTCAAGTTCGACCAGCAGACGGCCGGCCCGGCAGAGCTATCCGTCCCGGTCATCGTTCCCGAGGAAAGCCCGTGGCAGGTCGACATAAAACTGCGGTAGGTCCACGCAGAGTCTGTCCCTGCACACCACACGAACGCGGAGAACCACCATGCAACCATGCCCCGCCGAGGTCGATCGGAAACGGGTGGCCATTGTCGGAGGCGGCGGCCACGTGGGGCTGCCGTTCGGACTGCTGCTCTGCGACATCGGCCATACGGTCACCCTCGTCGATCCCGATGCCCCGCGCCTCGCTGCGATCCGGGCCGGCCGGATGCCGTTCCTCGAGCGCGGCGCCGACGAGCTGCTCGCCCGCTGCCTGAAAAGCGGCCGCCTGCTCACGCGCAGCGATGCGGGGGGCCTGGCGGAACAGGAGGTCGTGATCCTGACCATCGGCACCCCCGTCGACGAGTACCTCGATCCGAGCGTCCGCCAGTTCGACCAGGTGATGCAAGGCGTGCTGGAATATATGCGCGACGGCCAGTTGCTCATCATCCGCAGCACGGTGTTTCCGGGCGTGACCGACCGGCTCGGGCGAAGGGTGGCCGAGCGCGGGCCGGCCATCGACATCGCCTATTGCCCCGAGCGGATCGCCGAGGGGCACGCGCTGGAGGAACTGACCGAACTGCCGCAACTCGTCTCCGGAGTGACCGAATCGGCTTGTCGCCGGGCAGAGGTTTTTTTCAGCCAGTTGGGCGCGAAGGTGATCCAGCTCTCCACGGTCGAAGCGGAACTCGCCAAGCTCTTCACGAATTCCTACCGCTATATCAACTTCGCCATCTCCAACCAGTTCTACATGATGGCCGAGCGGTTCGGGGCCGATTTCATGCGGATCCATGCCGCCGTGACCACGGACTACCCGCGGATGCGCGGCTTCGCGCGGTCGGGCTTTACCGGCGGGCCCTGCCTGCTCAAAGACACCATGCAGCTCGCCTCGTTCAACCACAACCTGTTCGCGCTGGGGCAGACGGCCATGATGGTCAATGAAGGGCTCCCCAGTTTTCTCGTCGAGCGGCTCCGGGCGACGCGCGACCTCGCCCGCGAAACGGTCGGCATCCTCGGCATGGCCTTCAAGGGCGATTGCGACGATCCCCGCAGCTCGCTTTCCTACAAGCTCCGCAAGATCCTGCTCATGGACGCCCGCCGCGTCGTCTGCACCGACCCCTACATCGCGGACCCCGAATTCCTCCCCTTGGACGAGGTGCTCGAAGCCGCCGACATCCTCGTCCTGGGAGCCTGCCACAAGGAGTATCGCGACCTGAAAACCGACAAACCCATCGTGGACGTGTTCGGATTCCTGACGTCCGCAGACAACAATCCAAAATCCAAAATCCAAAATCCAAAATCATGAAGCTTCTCATCACCGGCGCGGCCGGTTTCATCGGCGGATATGTCGTCGAGGAGTTCTTGGAGGCCGGCTGGGATGTGGTCGGCCTGGACAATTTCTCGAAATATGGCGATTCGCACCCGCGCGGCCTGGGGCGCCCGCATTACCGCTTCGTCCGCGGCGATGCGAAGGACGTCGGCCTCCTGGTCGAACTCCTGGCGGACTGCGACCATTTTGTCGCCGGCGCGGCGATGATCGGCGGCATCGCCTACTTCCACCGGCTGGCCTACGACCTCCTGGCCGAGAACGAGCGGATCACCGCTGCCGCCTTCGACGCGGCCATCGAGGCGCACCGGCGGGCCACGCTGAAGAAAATCACGCTCTTGTCCTCCTCGATGGTTTTCGAGAGCGCCGCGCATTTTCCGTCCCAGGAGGGCGACGAGCTTCGCAGCCCGCCCCCTTCGTCGACCTACGGCTTCCAGAAACTGGCCGGCGAATACTTCGTCCGAGGCGCGTGGCAGCAGTACCGGTTGCCCTACACGATCGTGCGGCCTTTCAACTGCGTGGGCATCGGCGAGCGGCGCGCGAAGTCCGACATCGAGATCCTCTCGGGCGATGTGAAGCTGGCCCTCAGCCATGCGGTGCCCGACCTGGCCCAAAAAGTCCTCCGGGGGCAGGACCCCTTGCACATCCTCGGCAGCGGCAACCAGGTCCGGCATTACACCTACGGAGGCGACCTGGCCCGCGGCATCCGCGTCTGCGTGGAACACCCGGCGGCCGCCAACGAGGACTTCAACATCTCCACGGCCCAGGCGACGACGGTCCTGGAACTGGCCAGAACCATCTGGCGCAAGGTCCACGGCCCGGACCGGCCCTTCCGCTATGTTTCCGACGAACCGTTCCCGCACGACGTGCAGTACCGCTCGCCCTCGGTGGAAAAAGCCAAGCGCCTGCTCGGGTTCGAGGCAACGACAACGCTGGACGAAATCCTGGACGAGGTCATCCCGTGGATCCGCGAGCAAATTCGGCTGGGAACGATTTGAACGCCGCTGCGCAGGGAGAACCTCTTCCGCCGGCCCGCGACGAACCGGGGCTGACGCTCATCGTCCCGGTCTACAACGAGGCGGAGAATTTTCCGCGGCTCGTGGCCGAGATCGAGCGGCACATCCCGCCGCCATTCCGGGTCCTCGTGGTCTACGATTTCGAGGAAGACTCGACCTTGCCGGTCGCGCGCCGGTTGGCGGCCGAACGGCCGTGGCTTTGCCCGGTCCGGAACGAGATCGGCCGCGGCGCTGCCAACGCGATCCGCGCCGGTTTCCAGAAGGCCCCGGCGGGCCCGGCCCTGGTGGTCATGGCCGATCTGTCCGACGACCTCAGCACGGTGCCGCGGATGCTGGAACTCTACCGGCAGGGAAACCGGATCGTCTGCCCGAGCCGCTACATGCGAGGAGGCCGGCAGATCGGCGGCCCGCGCCTGAAGCGTTTCCTCAGCCGGATGGCCGGCTGGTCGCTCCGCTGGCTTGCCGGCTTTCCCACGCACGACGCGACCAATAACTTCCGCCTCTACGACGCGGAACTCGTCCGCCAGTTGGGGATCGAGAGCACGCAGGGCTTTGAGATCGCCCTGGAACTGACGGCCAAGGCATTCGCCCGCGGGGTGCCGATCGCTCAGACGCCTACCACCTGGCGCGACCGCACGGCCGGCCAATCGGGTTTCAAGCTGATGAAGTGGCTGCCCGGTTATCTTCGCTGGTATCGCTACGCACTGGCCGCCGGCATCCGGCGGCGGCCAGCGCGCGAAAAGGAAGAGCCGTAAAGCCGAGCGATTCAGCGACGGCAATCTGGGTCTCTTTCTGCTAACCCCTGCCGGCTGCTCCGGCAGGGGCTGCTGCCATCGAATTGTCAAAGATCAGGCGAATCTGCCATTGGTCATTTGCAAAGGCATTCTGAACCAACGGAAGGGAATTCGCCGTGGTCATGCGGATTGCGTTTTCTCTGCGCGGATTGCGTTGTGCCGATATCGTTTGCCGGCAATCCGGCGGTTTCTGATTGCCTGGACTGGATCGACCCTATTGAGTTTAGGTGGGTTTTGCCGTGCATAAGAGGACTTCTTTTTCCTGGACGAATCTCTTTGGCCGGTTGGGCAATCGGCGGCGCAGGAGCAAGATGTGCCGACGGGGCATGCCGAAATCACGGTCGCTCAGGGCCGAGCCGCTGGAAGACCGGGTGTTGCTGGCGACCTATTCGTTTCCGGGTACGACGGCGAACGACACGTTCGACGTCGTCATGGGTTCCGTGAATCACCATGTGCGGCTCAACAGGGGCGCATGGATCGACGTGCCTCGCGCGCAATACGACACGATCGCGGTCACCCGGGGGCGGCGGCTCGGATACGCTCAACGTAACGGCAGCGGCGGCTACATCACGCCCGACACTCTCTTCGGCACGCTCGTCTCCAACGGCGCGCGCTTGGGCCACACCTGGACCGACAAGTACGGCAACAAGCGGGTCTTCCGAGATGACGGCAAGCTGACCAGCATCCATCCAGGACCGCTACGGCAACGGCGTCGACATCACCTACGTCTGTCCGTGTCAACTGGGCGGCTCGGATTTTTCCAGCGCGGGCTTGGGGTCAAAGGTATCGACGTGCGACGGGCCGCCCCGCAAGGGCCGATTTCAAGGGACCAAACGCGGTCTCCTATAGTTCCCAGCCATGTCGAAACGTCCCCGGTTTGCCGGGCGCTAGACGTAAGAAACACCCAGAACGTCCCACGCCTTGATCACGTCGGTCTCATCATCGTGTTGCTCCGGGCCGCTCGTGTAAAGGCGTTTCCCATCAGGCGAGAGCACGAAAGCGGGGCAATTGTTGCCGTGCGCCCGCGCGGTGAAGACTTCTGCCCAGGCGGCCACGTCCCAGACGCGGATCGACCCGCACTGCGGGTAGTTCAGCCCAGAGGCAAAGAGGTAGTTCCCTCCGGGGCTGAAAGCAACCCGGGCGGAGATGTCGAAGGCGTGGAAGGAGGCATACGGTTTGATGGAGTTGTCGCTTTACATTGGGGCGGGCAAAGCCCGCAGCGTTCAGCGCCTCGACGCCCTGGGCCATATGCGTGCTCCGGCCGAACATTGACAACCGACAACGGGCGGCCGATAACCGATTTGTTGTATCTTCTTTCCTGGACTAATGCCTTTAGCCCCCCGCACGATCATGAAACAGAACCGTAGAAACTTCCTGAAACTTGCCGGCGCCGCCGGCATGAGCCTAGCGGGGCCGGACGTCCTGTTAAGCGACGCCCGGAGCCAGGATACGGCACCCGTCATCAACAAGGTGGCGGTCGATCATGCCGTGGCGACCCTGGAGGATGGCAGCAAGCTGGCCACCCCGTTCTGGAGGATCGAAAGCGGCAAGGACGGTCCCTCGCTGCTTTTGCTGGCCGCACAGCACGGCAACGAGGTGCAGGGCGTCGAGGTGGCCCGCCGATTGATGGAGATCTGTGCCCGGCATCTGAAGGCTGGAAGTGTCTGGCTTGTTCCAATGGCAAATCTCCGCGCCATTCGTACCCGCCGGCACTCGGCCGATCTCGGCCCCGAGCAACCGGGCCGGTTCAGCAAGGGGCACAACCTGCAGGAGGCATGGCCGGGCGACCCTCAAGGAAACGACACGCAGCGTGTAGCTCATGCCCTTGACCGCGCCGTCGTTTGCCACTGCACTCACGCCGTCGACCTTCACTGCTGGAACCACTTCTGGGCCGCCGAGACCCTGGCCGTGACCGGCCATGAGCCATCCGGCCCTTTGGGAGAGGTCACGACAACCCGCTTTGTCAGCTACCGCGCCTGGTCGCCGCCCGCGGGCAGGATCACGAGCTTTTCGCAACTCCTGTATCAGCGTGGAGCGGGCGCGATCGCCATGGAACTCTCCGGCCAGTTTCAGATGCAGGAGCGTCAGGTACGGATCGGCGTGACATCGCTGGTCAACATCGCGAAGCGGCTGGGAATGATGCCCGGGGAGCCGACGCCGATCGACGGCCGTCGCGTCGAGCGGACCGCGAAGAATAGCCACACGGTTCAGGCCCCCTGCGCGGGAATCTTCATGCCTGCACAGCAAGAAGACCAGTCCGCCGCCCTTATTCCCGACGACCCTGTTGAGAAAGGCCAGCTCCTGGGACACATTATCCCCGAGCGGGACCTGGCAACGGTGCCCGTTCGGGCGCCCGTCTCGGGACACTTGTGGCAATTGGGCGCCTGTCATGGAGTGTTGTGCGACGCCAGTCTACCCGCCCAGCATCCCTACATGGAAGAAGGCGAGACCCTGGCAATGATCGTGGAACGTAGTTGAGCCGATCGTTCACCAAATCATCACGTCAAGGACGGTAAGAAGGAGGACCCCATGATCTGAGAAGCCAAACACGCGCGAATCACCATCAAGGACAAACGATGCCTCCCCGGCATGCGATTGCACTTGGTGATTTCCCGCAACGCGGAAAGGAGATTTGAAGGAGATTTGGGTCAGAGCTTGAACAGTGAATAGCGGCCACGGCAAACTTGCTGCGAAAACTGGCTATTCGCTGTGCAAGCTTACGAAGGGGATCGCGTTCTTCAAGATCAGCAACGAGGGCTTGACCTTATTCTGTCGGCCGCGAGCAAGGGCAACAAGCACGCGAAGAACTTCCTGGCGCGGATGCGGAAAAATGCCGAACGAGACCCGCCGCAGACAAGATGACGCCCAACCCGGTCCGGCCGCAGAGCGGGGGACAATTCCAGATACTCAATTCGAAACCGTGAACGCAAAAATAGGTATGGTGTCCCCTCCCTGGAATGGCCCATAAGAATCGACGCCGGGCCGAACTGGTGGACCGGCAGATTGCCGGAAGACTCGCGGACGAGGAACTCGCCGAATTGGAACTCTTGCAGCAACAGATGCGAGCTTACCGGGAGAAAGTGGCACCATTGCCGCTGGAGGATACGCGGCGACTCCACGCCGAGTTGATGGAAAGGGCCCGGAAGGGCCGGGCACGGAAGGCGCGAGGTTCCCATGCCCAAACCGCAGGCTCATGATTTGACTTGCGCGCAAGTGGCTCGCCATAATTAATGCAGGCAATATTCCCCACCACCAACCTGTATGGTTCCCATGGACTTTTACTTGACAGACGAACAGCATAGACTTGTCGAGACAGAGGCGGGGCGGCCCATCCACGTGATTGACCCGGCCACAGACCGAACCTACGTCTTCATCGCGCAGGAGCAGTTCGAAAGGCTGCGCCCGCTCCTGTCCGCTGGTTCGCAAGCCTCGCACTCCCCATCCAAGTTAGCCGGCGCTATTCCGCACGGTATCCGCCGATCCCAAGAGGCCTACTGGCGCGACCTCCCGGAACTACTCAGCTTGAAGTCTCCCGAGTACCGTTGGGTTGCCTACCGCGGGGATGATCGCGTCGGCTTCGGCCGCACCTCGGCCGAACTCTACGCCCAATGCGTTCATCAGCGCGGATTCAAGAAGGACGAGATCTACATCGACCGAGTCGAACCGCGCGTATTGCCGCCCTGGGAAGCAGAAGAAATTGACTCGCCATTCGATCACGGCGAGGTGAGCGTCCCGAGGCATTCCTCTTAATGAACAAGATCCTCGATCAGCTCCCATACTCGAACGAGCGCGGGCTGGTGCTCGTGCAGGGACAGTCGATCCCTGTGATGGCCCATCCAATCATCGTCTGGGTGGCCATCAGTGTCAAAGACACAATCCGCCTGCCCGAGAGTGTCTCGTGTATCCCGGCAATCCTCGACACCGGCAACACGTTTGGTTTCTCGATTGCAGAAAGTCAACTGATCGAATGGACTGGGTTGCGTGCCGACTCTCTTGAAGTCTTGGGACCGATGTTGATCAACCGCCAGGAATTGAACCGCCACGCTGCCGACGTCTGGCTTTGCCGAAACCAACGCGGCAAGCGTGATGTCTTTCAAGACGAGCCCTTTCGCCTCGAACTGCGAGACGGCATCGCCATTTATCCCAGCGACCGGCCGATCGCAAGTCCACGTCTACCACTTCTCGGCCTGCGTGCCATCGACGAGAACGGACTCCGTTGCACGATCAATGGGAAGAACCGCAGGGTCTCGTTGAGCGCGTCGTGAGAACAATCGGCTCGCTTGTCCCAAGCGGCCGCCACGGAGGCAGTCCACCGCGTGACCAAACCCCTGACAAAACCGGCCCAGGAGACCTTCGGTCGGCGGTTTCGGCGGGGTCGGAGACCCGCGCCGAGCGGTGTAAATCCTCAAACTCCCAACTCCTGACCCACACCACGCTTGCAGCCATGCCTCTCGCCCGAGATTTTCCACCACCGTCGAAGCTTGTCCCGAAATCCCGCTCCCCAATCCAAAATCTAAAATCCAAAATCCAAAATCGAAATCCTCCCGGTCCATCGATAGACGGCAATCCCGAATCCAATGCACGCTTCAGACACCCTGCAGTTGTTGACAGGTGGATCTCCTTCGGCCAATACTCATGGTTGACGGATCATCGTCACTGGATGGATAGCCAAATCACTTTGGAAACCTGAAGGAGTCGGCCGTGAGATCAATCGTCCTTGCATGCCTCTTGTTCCTTCCCCCCTTCGCCTCCGCGGCCGAGTTCCACATTTCCCCGAACGGCAATGACGCCAACCCTGGCACGGCGGAAAAACCCTTCGCCACACTGCCGCGGGCGCGGGATGCCGTCCGTGAACTCAAGGCCAAAGGCCCTCTCGCACAACCGGTCCAGGTCATCGTGGCGGACGGGCCTTACTCGATCTCCGAGCCGCTCGTCCTCTTGCCGGAGGACGGCGGCGCCAAAGAGGCTCCCGTGGTCTATCAGGCCGCGCCGGGCGCCAGGCCGGTCTTCAGCGGCGGCCGTGCCATCGGGGGCTGGCAGCCGGGGGAAAACGGCCGCTGGACGGCCCGCATCCCGGACGTGGCCTCTGGAAAGTGGTACTTCGAGCAACTCTTTGTCAACGGACGCCGCGCCACGCGCGCACGAATGCCCAACAAGTTCTTCTTCCACGTCCAGGACGTCCGCGAAGAGGTCCTCCAGCCCGGCGAGGCGAAGCCGAAGCAAGCACGCCAGACCCTTCGCATGCGCCGGGAGGATTTCCAGCAGGCATTCGGCAAGCTTCGCCCCGAGGAGCTGCGCGACGTGAACCTTGTGGTCTACCACAACTGGGACAATACTCGCCGGTTCCTCGAGAGCACCGATCCGGAGCATGCAAAGCTCGTCACCAGCGGCGAAGGGATGAAGCCCTGGAACCCGTGGCGGCGCAACGCGCACTTCCACCTGGAGAACTACTCGGCCGCGCTCGACGCTCCCGGCGAGTGGTTCTTGGCCCGCGACGGCGTGCTCTGGTACCTGCCGTTGCCCGGCGAGGATATGGCCAAAGCGACCGTCATAGCCCCGGTCGTCGGGAAGTTCCTCGTCATCCAGGGCGATCCGGCCGCGGGCAAGTTCGTCGAACACGTCGCCTTCAAGGGGCTGGCCTTCCGACACGGGCAGTGGATCACCCCGCCCGGCGGCTTCGAGGCGGCGCAGGCTGCCTCGCCCATCGACGCCGTGGTTATGGCCGACGGCGCCCAGAACGTCGCGATCGAGGACTGCGAGATCGGACACGTCGGCACCTACGTCGTCTGGTTCCGCAAGGGGTGCCGCGACTGTGCCCTGCGGCGGTCCTACCTGCACGACTTCGGGGCGGGCGGGGTCCGCATCGGCGAAACCGGCATCGCCGCCAACGAACAGGAGCGGACCAGCCATATCCAAATCGATAACAACATTATCCGCCACGGCGGCCGCATCTTCCCGTGCGCGGTGGGTGTCTGGATCGGCCACAGCGGCGACAATGCCGTCACGCACAATGAAGTCGCCGACCTTTTCTATACGGGCATTTCCGTCGGATGGCGATGGGGCTACGACGAAAGCCTCGCCAAGCGGAACAACATCGCCTTCAACCACGTCCATCACATCGGCTGGGGCGTGCTCAGCGATATGGGCGGCATCTACACGCTCGGCCCTTCGCAAGGCACCACCGTCCGCAACAACGTCTTCCACGACGTCTATTCCTACTCCTACGGCGGCTGGGGCCTCTATACCGACGAAGGCAGCACGGGAATCCTCTTTGAAAACAATCTCGTCTACCGGACCAAGACGGGCGGGTTCCACCAGCATTATGGCAAGGAGAACATCGTCCGCAACAACATCCTCGCGTTTGCCAAGCTCTACCAGCTCCAGGCCACTCGTGTCGAAGACCACCTCTCCTTCACGCTCGAGCGCAACATCGTCTACTTCGACAGCGGCGAATTACTCTCGGGCCGCTGGGAGCAGATCCGCCACGAAAGCCGCAACAACACCTACTGGGACAGCCGCGGCGAGCCGATCCAGTTCGTCGGCCAGTCGCTGGAGGCTTGGCAGGCGAAAAGCCACGAGCAGGGCTCCCAGATCGCCGACCCCAAGTTCGCCGACCCGAAGGCGGATGATTTCCGCCTCGCCCCGGACTCTCCGGCGCTGAAACTCGGTTTCCAGCAATTCGACCACACCCAGGCGGGCGTCTACGGCGATCCCGAGTGGATCCGCAAGGCGGCCGATGTCAAGTACCCGCCCCTGGAAGTCGTCCCCGATCCGCCGCCGCTGGAGATCCAGGACGATTAAGAACCTTACTTGGGTCGGCTTCATCAGCGCTGCCAACGACGCCACGGTGTTCTACCTCGACAATTTCACCCTCCGCCGCCAGATGCCGGAGGCAAAGCAGTAGCCTCACTTCGCGGCCCGCAGCGCCGGCAGATCCTTATCGAGCGTTTCCCGCAGCAGGTCGATCTTGTGCTCGATCGTCATGGCGGTGTAGCACCCGCGGCCGTGGTTGAAGTGTCCCAAGCGGCTGTCGCGCCGGTACATCGGCAGTTCGGCCTCGGCGGCCGCGAGTTCCTCGCGGCCGACCCGGTCGAGTTCCTCGATCGCCGCGTTCTTCTCCTCGGCCGTCTTGGCGGCGTAGTAGCGGTCGCGCGCATCGAACCAGCGAACGAGCCTTAAGGTGACGCCGGCGTTGTTGCCGAAGGACCGCGCGGTCCGCCACTGTGATTCCGCCACGCCGCGGACCCTGGCGGGCGCAGCGTCCGCCGCGCGGCGAAGTTTTTCCAAACCGGCCGACCAGTGCTTTTCGAGTTCGCCCACCCGGCGGCGGTTCTCCGCGCCAAGCCGGTTGTTCTGTCCGGTCAGATTCATCTGCATCGCCGCCAGCGAATTCAGGAATCCTCGCCGCCACGGCCGCGGATTATCGGCTTTGGGATCAAGCCAGAAGGGCTGCGCAAACCCCGCGTTCATCGTGTAGCTTAGCCCATAGTAGAACGGAAAGTGCCAGATGGCCTCCGAGAAATCGCCCCAGGCCGAGACCACCAGGTCTTCTTGGCCCGGGCCGAAGTCGCGCCGCGCGATGCGGCGCAGCAAGTCCTCCGGCTCCATCCCGCCGGTGTAGCTCATCGAGGCGAACAGTTCGGTCACGGGGGTGGGATAGAAGCCCTGGTGGTACCAGTTGCCGAACACGCCTCTCACGGGCGGCGTAAACTCGTTGATCGACCGGAACCGCTCGGCCCATCGCTGCATGCTGGGGATTTCCGGCTGCGTGTTCGATTCCTGGCTGAAGCGGGTTTCGATCTTCCCCCAGAGCCGCCGCAAAGGCTTGCCGTCGCGATCCGCTTCGGCCGACAGGGCTTTCACCGCCGCGACATAATCGTCCGACGGCGCCTTGAGGCTCAGCGAATAGTCGTACGAAAGCTGCAGCAGGCCGTCGCGCCGCCGCGCGTGGAAGCTGTCCATGTTGGCCATGAAACTGATGCGGCGGTCCAGGCCCAAGAGCTTGCCGATGTACTCCTTCCACTTCGGCTGGTCCGGCGTCCCGTGGCGCGCGGCGAACGTGTAGGTCCACGACACCACGTCGAGGTCCGGCTTTACGTCCCAAAACGCGCTCGCCAGGTGCGAGCAAGTCGAAACCCAGGCATCCACCCCGACTTTCGTCGACCCCATCCCTTCGTCCAGGAGCACGATCGTGCGGATCTTCGGCACGTCGCGCAGAAACTGCCTGGCCTGCTCCTGGAGCTCCCGAAGCTGCGCATCATCCTTCGGATGCGGCGCCGCATAGAGCGGAACGATTTGCACATCGTACCGCTCCGCGCGGTCCACCAGATCGCCGAGCCGGTCCTGGTAGGGCTGGTAGCTTGTTCCCTCCGGCGTTCGGCCGGGCGGGATCCGCGTCGGCAGCTTTCCGACCGGCTCCGGCCCCGGGCACCAGTTCACCCAGATTGCGTCGTAGCCAAAATGGCTGATGAGCGAAACGAGCGCGTCCGTGTACACGGGAGCCGGCGTGGCCAATTCGCCGGTGCCCGCCCACGGCGCACACGTGGTCCGCGGCCGGTACCGCGGCTCGCGCGTCCGCGCGTC